>CAYZET010000296.1:0-7061 GCA_964477215.1 uncultured Syntrophaceae bacterium
CCAGGACTGACCCCAAAGAAGTCCATTCTTTAAACTACTTGGACTTATCTTCTCTCGACTATTATTGCCTTTATCAAGATCCTACCCACTCATTGACGTTCCGAGCCTTGATCCCGTGAATTCTCTTTCATTTGCATGTGGGTACCGTGTTCGGCCCGACACTCCGCCTTTCTTCTTTTCACTGTTTCTTCTTTCCCCTTCTTCCATTTGAGGGGTCATAGAGGGGCTTCATTGAAGGGTACAATGAATCGTTGTGCCCGTGCGCACGTGTATCCTTGCTCGCACGCCCGTGTCTCTTCAAAAATACCCCTCCAAGAATTCTAATTAATATTTAAGGGGTTAGTGGTTTAGTAAAGGGGAAATGAATGAACGTGTAGCTGCGTGCGTTCGTCCCCGATCCCGAAGGAAGATGAAAGGAGTGAGATGACATGAACAAAGTATTGAAGAAGGCCTTGGCGGCCGTGTTGGCAACGGCCACGGAAGTCCTCATCGAGGCAGTGAAGAAGATGAAGGACACGAAGCGGGCATGAGCGAGACCCATGCTGCCCAGTAACCACATCTAAAGGAGGAAAAACGATGAGTACAAACGGAGCTTTCCGGGAAGACGAGCTGGTCACCCGGAGGCAGAAGGTAAACGGCGAATGGGTTGAGACGGTCTTCCCCCGCGTTGGGGGCCGCTTGAGGCTCGCTCACGAAGGCAACGGCAAACTCAGCATCGAAACCGATGTGGTTCAATTCGATGACTCCGTGGCAGTGGTGAAAGCTACGGTGACCACGGAGAAGGGAAGCTTCTGCGGCTTTGGAACTGCCTCTGCCCAACGAGATCAACGCTTGGCAGATTCGCTGCTCGAACTAGCGGAAACGCGCTCCATTGCCCGCAGCCTGCGCTTTTCGGGCTATGGTATGGAATTCACTTCGGCAGAGGAAGTGAGTCACGTAATGCCGGAAACGGAGCCAGCCGGTGCGAAAGTCGAGAACAAAGGTCAGAAGCCGGTCTTTGAACAGCAGGAAAGCCAGGACAAACCCGAAACAAAGAAGCCTGTGCAGCCCAAGAATGGTGGTAACGGCAGTGGCGGGAAGGCCACAGGAGCCCAATGCAGAGCCTTGTATGCCCTTTCCAAGAAGGCCCAGATGTCTGAGGAGGACCTGGATACCATGCTCCGGCCGTTGAATGCCTCCCGCTTCGAAGACCTCACCTTGTCCGATGCCAGCCGCTTGATCCAGTACCTGCAGACCCAGGTCCGGGCCGCCGCCTAAACCTTTCCTGATCAACAGTTCACGATTGCTCAAAAAAAGGGCGAGTTGTGCAAGCTCGCCGGGAGGAGACCTATGTACGCATTTACCCGCATCTTCTACGATCCGATTTCGGAGAGAAAACGCTTGAAGAAGAAGATTCGCAAGCTGGCGCGGCAACGCAACAAGCTGGCCTTCCGCTTGAGCCAGCGCCGAGGAAGGAGGAGGAGATGACAGACCAGACACAGGATAAGCCTCATCTGAGCTACAGCCAAATCTCCACGTATTGCATGTGTCCTCTGAAATACCGCTTCCACTACATCGACCAGATCGAGCCACCTTTCACCGCAGCGCCGCTCGCCTTCGGGTCGGCCATTCACGAAGCTGTCGGAGCGTTCCACCAGAGTTGTCTCGAAGGCGATCCCCTGTCGGCAAGCCAGATCCACGATGTGTACCGTCAAGCTTGGAAGAGCCATCACGTGGAGCGACAGATCCGTTTCTTCAATGGTGACACCGAGGAGAGCCTTACTGCAAAGGCCAAGGCAATGCTGGAGGTCTTCCACAGCGAATTCGATCCGACTGTCCAGATAATCGGGATCGAGGAACCCTTCGAGCTGGATCTCGGTAAACGCATGCCACCGCTGGTGGGATGGATTGATGTGGTGGAGCAGGCACCGGACGGTACGGTTACGGTAGCGGATCTCAAGACCGCCGCACGAAAGTACTCGGATCATACCGTGCATTCCAACCTGCAGCTCACCTGCTACTCGCTGGGAGTGCAGACGCTCGGTTTTAACGGGGACACTCGATTCCGCTTGGACGTGCTCTTGAAGACCCAGAATCCGGAGCTGATACGGTACGAGACAACCCGTACAAAAGCTGATCGAGAGCGCTTCCTCAAACTGGTCAAGGGCGTCTGGCAAGGCATTAAGAAGGAAGTCTTCTTTCCGAAAGAGGATTGGTCATGCGGCCAATGTCCTTTTTCTGATCCCTGTAAGCAGTGGTAGGAGGTCAAAATGGCTACCAAAGCAAAACCGGTAAAGACTGAGCCCGAAGTGGAGCCCCCCGTGCATCGGAAGGTGGCAGTGGAGCTGGAGCGTGGCAGCGTGTCCGTTTCACGGGATGGCCTGACCTTTTCCACAGTGGCAAGAACGTCAAGTTGCAGCGCCAGAGCCCGATGAGCCTCACCTTCGACAGCGGCGAAGTCGAGTTTGATGACGGCGAGATCACGGTAAGGGCCGAGGGAGACGCGATCAAGCTCCAACTTGATTAGGCAAAACGAGTCCATTCATGAGCCCGACTGGTCTTCGGATTGGTCGGGCTCTTTTATTGGGAGGTAACGCATGCGCATAGCAGGTCGCATGAAGATGGGCTATTACCCGACTCCGGCGAGAGTCGTGAAATACATCAAGAGTTTTCTTTTATTTCCCCGCGAGCCGTTCACTGCCTTAGATCCGTGCTGCGGTGAGGGCTTGGCTCTGGAGCAGCTTATTGCGGACACTCAAGCTATCACCTACGGCGTGGAGCTGGATCAGCATCGCGCTGGGGAGGCTGAGAGCCGTATTCAAAACGTTCTGAAGTGTGGAATCGAGGAGACGCGTATCGGACACCAGTCATGTTCGCTTCTGTTTCTCAACCCGCCCTACGATGTGGCGACACTGGAGGAAGATGCAGAAGCAAAGACAGAGCGACAGGAGAAAGCGTTTCTCCGAATGACCGTGCCATACCTGATGCCCGGCGGTGTGCTCGTCTACATCATTCCCCAGACTCGGCTGAATAGAGCCATAGCACGGCTGTTGGCATCCCGCTTTGAGGGGGTGCAGGTCTTTCGCTTTCCCGATCCTGAATACGACGACTTCAAGCAGATCGTGGTGCTTGGGGTGCGCAAGGCAGGAAATTCCTTGGATGAGTCATTGGCTCTGAAGCTTCAGAAGGTTCCGAATCGAAAGCTGGAGCCACTATCCGAGGCTCGTACTGCACAATACCAAGTGCCTCCATCCGGTCCCCTGAAGCTGTTTCGATCCACAGTGATCGACCCTGAAGAGCTGGAAAAGCAGATGGCTCAATCACCTCTGTGGCGCAGGTTCGATGCCATGACGACCAGGAATGAGCTGCAGGTACCTCGGCCACCACTCCCCCTGCACTCGGGACACTTGGGCCTGTTGCTGGCAGCAGGGAAACTCGACGGTGTGGTCGGTGACGGGCCGGACCGTCATGTTGTGAAAGGCAAGGTAACCAAGGTCGTCTCCAAGGTAGAGGAATACAAAGGAGACGTATTGGAACAGCGGGAGCTGGATCGGTACGTGGTCTCCATCAAAATCCTCAACCGTAACGGTGAAATCCGTGGATTGACCTGAAAGGGGGCATTATGTTGGATCAGGTCGTCTTTCAAGAATATTGGGGTGGCATCAAGGTATCGGCACATACGGACCGGTACGCCTACGACCCTTCGGACGATTCACTCCTTTTCATTTCCCTGGCCGGAACCGAGCAGGCAGTCAAGGCCGTGTCATCAGCCTTAATCGGTCAGCGTATCGTGAGTATCAAACGCCAAGGGAACAGGGAGATCCAAGTGCACGGGAGCCCCGCAGGCCATTTCCGCGTCTTCTCCACGAAGCTTCCCTCCGGCGCAGTGCATCAGTTGGTGGCGGATACCAGATTCTTCGGCAACGACGCACTGGAACTCTGTGTCCTCATCCCACAAGGCGAGGACTTATCCACGGTCGTCTATTCTCAGGTGCTCAGTCATTTGGCCTCTCCCCTCATTCCCGAATGGGCTCCGTGGTTGTGCGCGCAGCTCCGGGAACAAGGGCTCATACAGGAGATGGCAGGGACTTTGAAAGTAGTGAAAGTCCGGATCGACGAGGCAATCGTGGATGAGATTATCTCGGAAGGAATACAGACGGGACGAATCAGTCTCGATCAAACAGGAGGAACGTATGTTGGAATGCATTAACGACGTGAACGGATATTTACAAAAGTTCGGAGGGGCCCTGGCGCAGAAGATACAGGTCGAAGCCGAGCCTCTTTTCAAACCCGGCAACGATTGGCACCCCCGCATGGATCAACTTCTGAGAAAGCCGTTTCAAGCCCAGGCCGATGCGATCCAAGGGGCTGTGGAAACGTTACGCTCGCACAATCACGTAATGTGCATCGGAGAGATGGGCGTGGGCAAGACGCTGATCGGGGCTGCCGTGCCCTATATCATGGAGAACGGTCATCCCCCCCGAGTCTTGGTGATGTGTCCCGGCCATCTCACCCGCAAGTGGGTACGAGAGGTGATCGAGTCCGTGCCGGACGCTGGGGCAATTATCATCAAGAGTCTGTCCGATGTCGCGGCCATTGATCCTCAAGAGCGCCATAGAGGCCTGCGTTACTATGTGGTGAGCAAGGAGCGGGCAAAGCTCTCTTATGCCTGGCGGCCCGCTTTCAATCTCCGCCGCGGGATTCCACTGTGCCCGGATTGCGGCTCGACCGTGGTGGATCGAGACGGAGTCGAAGTGGGCCCTGAGACTTTACGAAATCGGAAGTCCTGGTGTAGTTCCTGCGGCGGTGCTCTGTGGCAGGCAGACAATACCCGATTCCGCAGATTCTCCATTGCGGACTACGTGAAGCGTTTCCTCAACGGCTATTTCGACTTCTTCATCTGCGATGAAGTTCATGAGATGAAAGGCGGAAGCACCGCTCAGGGTAATGCGTTCGGTACTTTAGCGAGTGCGTGTAAGAAGACCATTGCGCTCACAGGAACCCTGTTGGGCGGCTATGCGAGCCACATGTTCCATCTCCAGTACCGGATGAACCCTCAGGCCATGGTGAAAGAGGGATTCTCCTACGGCAGCAGGATGAACTTTGTCAACCGCTACGGCGTGCTGGAAAAGATCACGAAGCACTACCGCGGCGACGATAACGTATGCTCCAAAGGGAAGACCGGCACCACGGTTACTCGGGAGAAGCCCGGAGTGAATCCCGCGATCTTCTCCAATCACCTGATGGGCTCCACGGTATTCCTTCATTTGCAGGACATCGCTTTGGATCTTCCGGAATTGAGGGAGGAAGTTGTCCCGGTGGGGATGGGGGAGGATCTGGCCGCCGCTTACAAGGACCTGGAGCACAGGGTAGGCTCCGAGATGAAACGACTGCTCGTCACAGGGTCCCGACGGCTGCTCGGAACCTATCTCAATACGCTGCTCTGCTATCCGGACAGGCCTTTTGGGAATGGGCCCGTGCTTGATCCTGCCAACGGAAACACTATCGCAGAGCCTGCAAATTTGCCTACGGATCAAGTTTATCCCAAGGAGACCGAGCTGCTCAACATCGTCAGTGGAGAGATCTCACAGGAACGAAGGTGCTTTGTGTACTGCACGTACACCAACACAAAGGACGTGACGGGGCGGCTCCGGGAGATCCTCTTCCGTCGGGGAATCTCGGCTGAGATACTGCGGTCGTCGGTGAAGCCCGAGCAACGCGAGGAGTGGTTGCGTAACAAGGTAACCGAGGATGTGCAGGTGGTGATCGGCAATCCGATGCTCGTGCAGACAGGTTTAGACCTTTTGGATTTCCCCACCATTGTCTTCTATCAGACCGGGTACTCGGTCTTCACATTGAGGCAAGCCTCCCGGAGGTCGTGGCGTATCGGTCAGGACAAGCCGGTGCGCATCCACTACCTGCACTACGCAGGAACCATGCAGGAAAGGGCCATTGAACTGGTCGGTAAAAAGCTCTCCGCTTCCTTGGCCATTGAGGGCAAGCTCACCGACGATGGTCTTGCATCCATGTGCGCTGGTGAGGACATGACATTGATGCTGGCCAAAGCCCTCGTGGAAGGAACCCATATCGAGGGTGCTGAGTCGGTGTGGCGAGCACTGAATCAGCCGATGCAGACACCGAGACAAGGCAAAGTGATCCCCTTCCTTCGTAAGAACTGGCCTTTGGAGTTGTTGGAAGAGCGGTCCGGGATGCTCTGGGACTGCTCGCCGGGCATTCAAGTGCACGGATAGCCTGTAATCCTAGCCACAGCTCCATCGAATCCCCCCATATTCCTTCTTTCATTCAAAACATTCGCAACATTCAGAACCGGGCCGGACTAGTCAAGCGTAATGTTTTGAACGTTCAAAACTGACGACTCTTACTCTGTCTGCACGTGGAGAAAGGAGGTACCCGACACTCATGCCTACACCGTACAAAGATCTGATGACCCGGCTCACCGAGTTGGTGGAGGAGCACGGTCACCTATGGAAGAAGATTGCTCACATCATGGCCGCCGAAGGATATAGGAACCGGCGAGGGGAGCCCTACTCGGACGACTATCTTCGCAAGAGAATGAAGAACCAAGAGGTGGCAACACATGGGAAACGTTCAAAACCTTCGGAACATGGGAAGCGTTCTGAATCTTCTGACGCCGACGTTGGTGACCTAGCCCGCGCTGTCCTCTCCGTCCTGATACAGGAGCGACTGCTCGAAGCGGCCGTAAAGGACGTGCTGGGCAACCTCGAACGCACTCCGTCGGCACAGTCGCACGTGATGCCCCCACAACCTGAACGAGTTGCCGACCGCCGCTGGGAGAAGCTGGCAGGCACCTGCGATTGCGAACTTGTCAAATTGTTCCACGGTAAACGCCGAGAGCTGCGCCTGTCGGTCTCCCAGATGCTGGACTACGCTCTGTGGAACTTCTTCGGGAAGCCTCGGCTTTCCTTCCAATCCAAAGGTTCTGAACCATCGGAAGCAATACAAGAGGAAACGCATGTCGGGTCATCATAAAACACCGTGTGAAAGAGTCTCGGGCATTGAGCTGGCTGAGATCAAGACGCTCATGCTCGTCAAAGGAATCC
>CAYZET010000297.1:0-2762 GCA_964477215.1 uncultured Syntrophaceae bacterium
ATGCTATGATGGGCGACACTACCCCCGTGAGCATATACCTGGACGGCGCTATGAAAAGCACTTCCGTGGGAGACCTGGCTGGGAGGGCGGTGCGATCTTTAGCGCAGTAAGGCCGTTAGTATCGGACAAGCTTGAATGGCCCAAAGGCCTTGAATTCGGGAATGGTCAATGGGCCGGGCGGTCACGAGGAAAAGGGGACCGGCGACGAAGAGTACAGGCGAATGGCCAAATTCTGGGGAAAACTATTTCTCATCAACTTTGTCGTTGGGGTGGTGACAGGTTTGACGCTCGAGTTCCAGTTCGGAACCAACTGGGCTCGATATTCCAAGTACGTGGGGGATATTTCCGGCTCACTGCTCGCTATCGAAGCAACGGTGGCTTTCTTCCTTGAGTCCACCTTCCTGGCAGTGTGGGCGTTCGGATGGAAGCGACTTTCACCCAAAATGCATGCTCTTTGCATCTGGATCGTGGCAATTGCGTCCAATATGTCGGCCTACTGGATTGTGGCTGCGAACGCGTTCATGCAGAGGCCCGTCGTGATTCTCCGTCAAAGTTGGGCATACTACATCTTCAGGCACAAAGTCACCGAGGAGGATCTGGCATCGGAGGAGGCTTACTGAGCGGCAGCACCATCAAAGGCCGGTCATGTGAGGACCCGCCTGAAGGAAAGGAAGGTTACATATGAAGGAACGTTCTGGTCTAGTCACTATGCGGGGAAATCCCGTTACCCTTGCAGGGGAAGAGGTCAATATCGGCGATATGGCGCCTGATTTCACGGTGGTAGCCACGGATCTCAATCCCGTGGATTTTTCCTCCTTTCGAGGAAAGGTATGCATCATCTCGTCCGTCCCGTCCTTGGATACGCCTATTTGCGACATGTCCACACGGCGCTTTAACGAGGAAGCGGCAAAGCTGGGCGACGAGGTGGTCGTTCTTACCATCAGCATGGACTTGCCCTTCGCTATGGCCCGGTGGTGCGGAGCTGCCGGAGTTTCGCATGTCAAGACGTTGTCCGATCATCGGGAAGCGTCATTCGGCACCGCGTACGGATTGCTAATGAAAGAGAATCGTCTCTTGGCGAGGGCGGTTCTTGTGGTTGATCGGGAAGGGAAGGTAAGGTACTCTGAGCTTGTGAAAGAGATCGCTCAGGAACCGAATTACGAAGCAGCGCTCGCGGCAGCGACGAGACTCGTGTAGGGTGCCTGAAGCGTTGACCGCGTCAGAGACCGTTTTCGGTCAGATAGGACGGTGAGTCCAAGAATACACAGGACATCTCGAAGGGGCACGTCCTGTGAACAAGAACGCGAAGGTGTCCGGGGAATTGAACGCCAATCCGCCGGCACCTCCCTACAGGAGTGAGGAGGAACGCATGGAGCAGTGGACGTCCGTGGATGAAATTCTTGATTTTGCAATAGGACAAGAAGAGGAAGCCGCCCAATTCTACACCGATCTGGCCGGTCGGGTGGAGAGGCCATGGATGAGTGAAATATTCAGACAGTTTGCGGGGGAAGAAGAAGGCCACAAGCGTAAGCTCCAGGAGATCAAGGCGGGAAAGCGTCTTGCTCCTGCCAAGGAAAAGATCCTGGATCTCAAGATGTCCGACTACCTGGTAGATGTGAAGCCTTCCGCGAAAATGGATTACCAGGACGCACTTCTCCTTGCAATGAAGAAGGAGAAGAAAGCGTTTCTCATGTACACCAATCTGGCCGAGCTTTCCCCCGATAATGAGATTAAGATCGTCTTTCAGATGCTGGCTCAAGAAGAGGCCAAACACAAGCTGCGTTTCGAGGTAGAATACGACGATCACGTGATGACCGAAAACTAGCCCTGTGTCTGCGCAGTAGCTCCACAGGGTTTTCACCTGTTGCGGATCCGCCTTTTCTTTCTACAACTGCTATAATCGGTGCGGGAGACGATTGCGAATAGCGTCAGGTGAGTCCGGGCCATGGATAAAAAGAAGATTTTGCTAGGAGCAGTGTTTTTGATCGGGCTTATCGTGGCCCTGATCTGGATGCAGGGAGGGTTTCACTCGAAGGTTCCCGGCGGCACCACAGCGCTTCCCGAGAAACAGGTTCCCACAGTTAGGACCGCGGAGGCACAGACCGTTGACACAGCAGGGGAGGTCACCGTCTCTGGGAGCGTATCATCAAAGGATACCGCTACTATAGCTTCGAGAATCCTGGGCCCTGTCATCGAGCTGAAAGCAGATGCGGGAGACAAGGTAAGAGAGGGACAGGTCCTGCTGAAGATCGATACGAGAGAGCTCTCGGAAAGGGTTGTAGAAGCTGAGGCCGCGCTCGCAAGCGCGAAGGCGGATCTGTTCTATGCGGAAACCGATTACAAGCGGTACCAGGCTCTATCGGAGAGCGGATCCATATCCCAGAAAGACTTGGACCACGCCAGGACCAGGTATGAAACCGCGCAAGCTGCCCTCTCGCGAGCTCAGGCCGCTTTAGAACAAGCGCGCACGAACCTTTCCTACGGTACGGTGGCCGCGCCTTTTGACGGCGTAATCGCAGAGCGACTTGTAAACCTGGGAGACCTTGCCACGCCGGGTCGTCCTCTGTTTACCGTGTTCATACCGGGCTCGGTAGAGTTGGTGGCGGCGGTAGGAGAACAGTACGCTCCCTTTGTCAAAGAGGGCGTTCCGGTCACAGTGAAGATACCCTCCCTTGACCTGACCCTGTCCACCAAGATCCGAGAAATCGTACCCCAAAGAGATGTGAAGACGCGGACCATTACCGTGAAAGCTCCCCTGGAAG
>CAYZET010000297.1:2772-7061 GCA_964477215.1 uncultured Syntrophaceae bacterium
AAGGAGGCAGTGCAGACAGTGGGACAGTTGGAGACCGTCCGAGTGCTGGAAGAAGGGGCCGTGAAGATTCGCCACGTAAAGACAGGCCGCACTCTGGATGGGAAGGTCGAAATCCTATCCGGTCTTGACCCTGGCGCTCAGGTGGTAGTCGGACAGTAAGGAATTATCCTAGCTCTGTGTCGATAAAACTATGCCTTTGCGTGGTCCGCCGTTTCCCCCGCACGGTTGCGTGTTCACGAGAACTCGGTGGACCCCAGAGCAGTCACACGTGGTGAGAATGGCTGCGAGGCCCGAATTCAGGAGGGGGGTTGAAACTCGCCCCTGCCGGCGCTGCTTCAGCCTCCTTCCCTTGCCCGAAAGCACTTGCGGAGACGGAAGATTTTGGCTATGGTCCAATAACGATGGACTGTTCTGAGCGACTGCAGTTGACTATCTCGTGCGACGAACAGACGAGAGCGGCAATGACGGACTTTCTTACCGCGCGTTTTCGGAAAAGCGACAAGGTTGTCTCGCGGAGAATCGAGAACAACCTTTTGCTCGTGCCGATCCATTGCCAAGCGTCAGACATTGACGGATTCTACAGACTTAACGAGGTGGGTTCAGAAATCTGGGAGCACATCGACGGATACAGATCCGTCGCCGACATCATCGATTTCGTGGTATCGGAATTTGATGTGACGGCCGAAACTGCCGAGCACGACGTGACAGAGTTTCTCGAACAACTGAGAGAAATCCCAGCAATTGAAGAGGTGGAAGCCTCGGGTTCAGGACAGGCTACATGAACGGCTGGGAATTTGTGCAGCAACTGATGAATTCCCGGTCCGAGAAGCGATGGCCTGTGGCGGGCAGCTTCGAGTTGACGTCCCGCTGCAACCTGAGGTGCTTGCCCTGTTATATACGCGTGAAAGAGGGAGCCAAGGAGGCCAGCCAGGATGAGCTCTCCTACGGTGAAGTGACCAGGATTCTAAATGAATTGGCTGACCACGGGTGCTTGGGGATTCTCTTCACTGGCGGGGAGCCGTTGGTTCGAGATGATTTCACGGCGCTCTATATGCATGCCAAGACAAAGGGCCTGATAACCAGTCTTTTCACCAATGGGACTCTCATAGACCCTCGCGTCGCAGACATGCTGGCAGAATGGCCGCCGCATACCGTGGAGATCACGCTGTACGGCCGGAGCGACAAAGTTTACGAGCAAGTCACTGGAGTGCCGGGCTCGTACGCCCGTTGTTTCCGAGGGATTGACCTCCTCTTGGAACGCAAAGTTCCTCTGGCTCTCAAGGCAACGCTGATTACGATCAACATGCATGAGGTATGGGACCTGAAGAGGCTCGCCGCGGAATTGGGCGTTGAATTTCGCTTCGATCCCGTGATCAACCCGAAACTCGATCGCGACAAGTCACCCCTTGATTTCAGAATCTCTCCAGAAGAGGTTCTCGCCCTTGAGATGAAAGACGAAGAGCGGATGAACGGCATGAGAAAGTTTGCGGACCGGTTTGCCGGACTTCCTCGTGTGCCTGATCACCTATTTTTCTGTCAGGCGGGCCTGACTGGCTTCCACATAGATTCGCGGGGCCGACTCAGTCCTTGCCTCATGTCCAGGCAGCCGAGCTATGATCTTCGGACCGGCACATTTGATGAGGGGTGGGCATCGTTCCTGCCTGCCGTGGTCCGCAAGAAAAGGGAGAGAGTTTCTCCTTGCCAACAATGTCGTCTACACGCTCTCTGTGATTACTGCCCTGGATGGGCTCAATTGGAGGGTGACGACCCGGAATTGCCCGTGGACCATCTGTGCCGCCTGGCTCATCTGAGAGCCCAAGCGCTTGACGTTGGGTGCGGAGAAAGGAGCACGAAAGATGACCTTTTCAACCGAGAACGCTTCAGCGAAACGAAAGTACGCGAAGCCACTAGTGGAAAGAGTGGAATTTGTAGCAGAGGAGGCGGTATTTAGCTACTGCAAGACCGAAAGTGGCACCGGGAACCGATTCTCGGCTGGTGTCTGTAGCGGCAGCATTTGGGGTGCAGGTGTCCGATGCAGCAACCTCGGTTCATGACCCCCCGAGAAAAGCTGCGTGCTCCGCATGAATAAAATGGCTCGAGAAACCGTTTGCATAGCAGATATCGTCTTCGGAATAGATTACGACCAATCCGAAGTGCCCCTCATTTCGAACCAGGATATTCGGCTTTTCTCCATTCACGGACAGCCGGATGTGGTAATACGACTTAACGCAGCCGCAATTCCCTATTCCCTCGTACAAGACACAGAGCTCGTTTTTGCGTCAGGTGACATGTGGAGCGTGCGTCGAGGGCAGAGCTCGACCGTGCTGGCTCTCATGACACCCAATTCAAGCTCGGCAATCGAGAGGCTCATGGTCTTTGATCTCGATTTTCACCGGGGGGAATTTTTCATGCAACGGGCGCGTGTACGGAGACATAGTCTGGATCCTCTTGAGTATCCCCTGGGACAAGTCCTCATGGTGGCTCTCCTTTCCCGTGGAAGAGGATTGATGTTCCATGCCATGGGTATTGAACACCGAGGTCATGGATACCTGTTTGCAGGCAATTCCGGCCAGGGGAAGTCAACCATGGCAAATCTGTGGAGAGGCAAAGGCAGAATACTCAATGACGATCGAGTCATCGTGCGCTTTGTTGGCGGCCAATTTTGGCTCTATTCAACTCCTTGGCACGGGACTCTGCCTGACGTGTCGGTGGCGAGGGCTCCCCTGACCAAGATCTTCGTGCTCTCCTGGGGGCAAGAGAATCACGCGCGTCCCCTGACGCAAGCGGAGGCCATTAGTTTCCTCTTACAGAGAGCTTTTCCGCCGCTATGGTCCAGGGAGGGCATGGTCTTTACCATGGACTTCTTCGCGCGACTCGTGACTGCAGTTCCGTGCTACGAGCTGGCATTCGTGCCTCAAGAGAGCGTGGTCGATTTTATCCAATGCATGAAATAAGTCTAAGTCCGCCAGATCTTGAGAGGCTGACAGAGCAAGTGCTGGGCCGAGGAGGCGTGCTGTGGTTTCGTGCTCATGGCTTCAGCATGCATCCCTTCTTGAAGAATGGCGATCTCGTTATGCTCCGGCCGACCTATCCGTCGTCCTTGTCTGTGGGCACCGTCGTCCTGTGTCGGTGTCCCACTGGCCTGATGGCTCACCGGATAGTCAGAATGAGCATCGACCCGCGTAAAGGAGCACAATCCGTGGTGGTTCGCGGGGATGCCCCAACGTGTCCGGAAGCGGTAGTCTCCGTGTCAGATATCCTGGGAGAAGTGTCCGCGGTTCGCCGAGGCGACAGCGTGGTCCAGCTCGATCGAGGCTTTCGAAGGGTATTGGGGGGGCTGATCGCCCGCAACGGGTCCCTCGCTGAATGGTTTGTGTATCCTAGGAGACGTATGCGACTCGTGGCCGCTCCCCTCGTGAGACGCATCCGAGATCTTCCCACCTATCGCAGCTTCGTCAAACGCTTTCTCGTGCCTTCAATTGAGTACAAGGTGTCAACGGGAGAGGCTGACTCGCTGAAAGTGCCGGCGCGCTCAACAGGGCAGGGTCCCCGAAACTATGATCTGCAGGAGTCCGAGATGGAAAAGTGCGTCGGTAACGAATGCATTGTGGTGCGCGCTCTCTTATATGAGAGAGTGGTTGGGTCTGTAGAGGTGCTGCCCTCTCTGGACCGCGGTCCGGACCATCGGTGGCTCTTTAGTCTGCAAACGCACCCCTTGCTTCGGCGGGTTGGCATAGGAGAAGCGCTGGTAAAAATGGGCATAGAAAAATCCCTGGGTTTGGGTGCAAGAACATTGAGCGCCCTGGTAGTTGCCAACAACGAGGCGTCTCTCGGGCTCTTCAAGAAAATGGGATTCGTGGAAACAGTTGTTCCGGAGCTGGAAGAAAGCTTGCAACTCCACAGGGGCTTGGACGGTGAAGCGAGCATCATCGTGTCCAGGACACTTCGGCAAAGTTCTCCGGCTTCCGGTCCTGATCGGTGACCATCCACGGACGCAGAGCCAATTGCAGCGTCCTTGACTAAGTCCTCAATTGGAGTCACGATTTCGCCATGGCTCACCTGATACAAACCTCGCATCCGGACGCGATCTGGCAGCGTATCCTCCAGTCGCTAATCTGGCTTACCACCGATGTTTTCCCCTCCCGCGTCCAAGACCAGATGGCAGAGACGTTTCATGGACTGGTGCGACCCTGTTTTGAGGTAGATTCACTGTCCAATGAATGGAAATCAGAATTGTGCCTGGACGGAACACCGGTGGAATTTGCATTCAAAGTCAGTAGAACTGAGGA
>CAYZET010000298.1:0-7043 GCA_964477215.1 uncultured Syntrophaceae bacterium
GTTAGAAGCGGAACGGCCAATTCTTCGTCATTCCGGCGAAGGCCGGAATCCAGTCCTTCCAACATGTTATGGACTCATGCTTACACCGGGGTTCCGGGGGCCTTGTTAAGTCAACTGACTGAAATCACGTGATGCCATCCACGAAGTTAACGCATATGCCCTCTGGGAGAGGGTTGGGGTGAGGGTGCCTTTCCACGCATCGACGCTCAATCGTGCTACGATGTTTGGTGTGGCCCGAGTTTTGAGACATTTTCTTCTAGGCTGCCGCATTCTTGAACATGCACGCCGGAAATCCTGCGCTAAAAGCGTGCGGTACACGACCGCGGTCGCGTGGATCCCGCCATGTAGGATAGCCTTTTAGGCAGCCAAATTGACGTTCCGTGCGGAACCCGCCCTATAGCCCGCCCCGATGTACACGACGATTAAACCAACGCAGAGGAAAACAATCGAATATAAGCCGCGATGACGGAAGAACCTCCTTTGGCACGAAATCTGCTAACCATTCTAGCAGACGGACGGAAAGGATCTGTCGATCCGCGCAAGGGGGCGCAGTTCCGACATGCAGTGACCACGTGCAAGAGAGTTCGTTTGTATGTCGTCAGGATCCCTGGGAAAGCGATCTTTGCGAAACATGACCTGAGATCCGGCGGTCAGCAGGCGACTTCGGCAAAGCGGCACGACGGAGCAGGGAGCTTTTGGACTCCATGAGCGGTTACGGGGAATTCTTCACCTATGGCGGAGCAAGCCGATTCACGCTTCGATACCGCCTGGGACTCACTGGAAAGATCCGGGTGAATAACCCTCGGAAGGGATACCCTGTTGGATTCCAGAGATACGGTGACCGTGGGGGAGGGCCTGTACGACGGATCGTTGGGGGGATGCGAGAGCGATCCGCCAATGCTGAAAGGGGGGGCGAGAACAAGAGAAAGGTACCATGCGCAGTACTGGGTTACAAAGGGGGCAGGCAAGGGAGACCTCAACTGAGAGCCTTCGCGAACGCTCCTGAGAAAACCCGGTCTTTCAATATATCGGCACTGACGGAATTGGCACAGCTCATAGCCGCCAATGAATTTGCGAGAAGCGTTTGATAGCAGCTTCTCAAACCGCCTGAGAAGGGGGGGTGCCTCTGATGTGCCGGAGAACAGCGACGTTTCCCGGCATGTGACCTGACAATCGACACACAGTTCAAATGGGTAACACGCGAGGGGCGTGGCCGTGTGCGAGCGGTAACGCAAAGAAGTAACGTTCGCGATTGCGACCTGCTGCGGGGAAGTGGCCGAGCTCGCTCTGGATTCAGGGCATGGGGTGCCCACGCGATCGCGATATTGCATTGACTTTCGACTGATGGAATCTCCGGTGGAGGACGTGAAATGAGACAGTCTGTAGCAAAACAACCGACGCTGATTGCGCTCTTCGCAGGCGCTGTCGCTGCACTGGTGGTGTCATGGTGTCCAGCAGCCTTGGCAGCCACCTTTGACGTTAACCTCTCGATTGCCAAAGGCTATGCACCCATGGGGCCGATTGTAGTGGACTCGGTTAACGCGAATGCCCTGGTCCTGTACTCTCAGCCCAAGAAAACATCGGTCGATCTCAAAGGAAAGACCGTGAGCGTTCAGGACCAGTCCAAAAATCCGTTGACTTTGGCAAGCGTTACGAAGGGCACTCGGGTCTACGTGCTGCAGAAAGCCAAGGAAGTGATCATAGTGGTCCTTCCTGCCAAGGAGGTTCGCGATGACCAGTAGGAAGCCCATCGGAGCTGTTGCAGTCAGTTGCCTCTTCACAGCACTGTTTTGCGCCATTTGGACCGGGGTGGTAATGGCTGGAGCATACAACGCGTGCCGGATACCTCCTGTGGTAGGAAGCGCAACAAAGCCAAACGTCATGATTGTCATGGACTATTCCGGAAGCATGCAGTTTCCGGCGTACACGGATTTCTCATTTTCCAGTTATTATTCGTCACACGTGGCCTACCCGTCCACAACTACTCCTGTGACTGCAGCGTACAACCCTGCAGTTCAGTACTACGGAACGTTCGATTCAGACACCTACTATGTGTACGACACGTCCGCGGACTGCTTCGTCAAAGCGGATCCCCAGCCTGTCTCCTATCACGATGGTACTGCTGAGACCGAAGACGGTGGGGGCGGAACCATTTGGCTCACCTGCGAAAACCACGATTTCCAGGTGAACGACTACGTTGCTGTGTACGATCTGGGAAGCCACAAGAGCCTGAATGGCGACGGTCACCAGGTGCTCGAGGTGAGCGGGGCCAAATTCAAGATATCCGCCACGTGGAACGGAAAGCCTGACCCTATTGGGTACAGGGCAATCAAGAGGATCACAGGCAACGTGAACGTGGGTATCAGCGGAAACGTTCTGAACATGCCCATCACGTCGAGAATGGACGCGGCGTTGAAGGCATTGATCGGCGGGCAGGCAATAACTGCTCCCGGAGACACCGACAACATATACGTACAAGCCCAAGGGGCGCGAAGATGGGTGACAGAAGCCACCAATGTGAACGCCGACTTCTACATGCGCCCTGCAACGTTGGGAAGCTCTACAACCTTCCCGAATAATTACGATACTGGCAGCTATACGGACAAGGACATGTTCGTCACGATCTCCGGCCGGTATCGCGGCCAACTGGATCCCAACGACCCGAACAGGTACAACAAGCGGGTAGAGCCGTGGAGATTTACCCTAACCCGAACAACCCAGGTATCAATCAGAATACAGTCTACGTGGTCCGCAAGCTATGGGGTTCGACTGGCAATCTACGACAATTCCGGCATCAACAATCCCTGGCTGACGGACGTCAACGGGACTGAATGCTCGAGCAGTGTGGATAACACGCAAACCACGACGCTGACTGTCACGCTCGGCGCTGGGACCTACTACCTGAGGGTTGCCACCAACGACGAGACGATCCCTGGAAGCGAGTTCACAGCTTCGTACGACTTGTGGTCTACCGTGCCGCTGGAAAAAAACACAGACCTGTACGCTGCACAGGGCCTGGATCCGTCCGCGCATCAAGGCCAGGCTCTCACCGCCATAGGTGCGATCCCATGGGCCCGGGTGCGGGTCAAGATTCCGAAAGAGGAGAGAAAGGGCCTGCTCCAGGAGGCATTTCCGTATGTCCGGTTCGGATTCACCATCTACAAGGGCGTGAGCGGGGTTTACGGCAAGATACTGGTCGGTTGCCATAACGACGATGTTGAGAAGCTGGTCAACGCGATTGAAGGAAAAGCATCCGGCTCCAGCGACGACCCGGATTTCACCATCGCGTACCCATACTACGGCACCCCCACGGGTGAAGCTCTCCGAGAAGCCCAGGACTACTTTCAGCAGACGAACACGTACTCCTACAGCAGTACGAGCAACACCAGCTTCATCTCACCGGGCACGCTCAAAGATCCGTACTACGCTGCGGATGCTTCGGGCACCCCAATGGCAGCCCCATGCCGCAAGAGCTTCGTGCTTCTGATTTCCGACGGTGAATGGAACGGGAGCGTTGATCCCGCAGGAGTAGCCCGTACGATCCATACAACCGACCTCCGGGATCTTCCTGGCGACGATGGGGATCAGGTCGTGAACATGTACTCCATCTACGCTTTCTCTACGACCCAAGAAGGTGCAAACGCCATGAAGGCGGTTGCGATGTACGGGAGCTTCATCGACTATAGCGAGTGCGGGAACACCAACTACCCGTATCCACAAACGACTGTTCCGAATAGCCTCACTATGACGTGGCCAATCACCCAATGCAACCCGAACGGAACGTATAATGACTGCTGCAAGGAATGGGATCGGGTTTGGGATCGCGACGGGGATGGAACGAATGAATCCAAAGGGGTCCCGGACACGTTTTACAAGGCCAGCAATGGAAAGGAGTTACAGGCAGCGCTGGAGGCAGTTCTTGCGGACGTGGTGACAAGGCATGCATCCGCAAGTGCAGTGGCCACTGTCTCCCAGGAATTGCGGAGTGGAGACATCATTGTTCGAGGGGTGTTCGAGGCCGCGGACCCTGACAAGATCAATACCTACCTGTGGAAGGGCCATCTCGAGGCGTTTTGGCCGCTGACGTACAACAACGAGGAAATCTACAGTTTCGAGCTTTCCTGCAACGCAGGAATGCTGTGCGTGGACATGCCCGGCTCTGACGCCCCCTGTCAGTCACTCGGCAGAAACTGCTTCGATGCAGGGTACATCCTGAGCAACTATTCGAAGAATACGGGCTGGAAGCTCATTACGTTCGATCAGGATACCAAGGACCAAATTGAGTTTGATAATGCCACCGACGGACTCGCCGCCCTGGGACGAGTGAAGCTCGATTGTGCCACCGACACGGAAGCCACGAATCTCTTGACATGGGTGCTGGGCGGCAGCGTGTCTGGGCTGAGGGACCGACATGGCTGGCTTCTCGGAGACATCGTATTCTCCACACCTGTAGTCCTCGGTCCTCCAGGACTGGGTGAAGTTTCCAAACGAGATCCCAACATTACCCAATTTTACGAGCACCGGAACCGACTGATCGTCGACGAGCCGGGAAACGATCACCCGAGGCCGAAGATAGTGTATGTGGGCGCGAACGACGGGATGCTCCACGCGATCATGCTGGGCAAGTATGACAGCACAGAAAAAAAGTGGATCTACAATCCCGCGGACGACGCGGAAATCGGCAAAGAGCTCTGGGCGTACGTCCCCAGCAACCTCCTTTCTGAGCTGAAAGATCTGGCGAGCGCCACATATGGAGCGGGAGGATGCGACCACCGCACCATGGTGGACCTGGCGCCTCGGTCCTGGGAGGTGTACATAGATCCCAGGCGCCGTGATTCCTCGGGCAATCCCACCGGCACGAATCCATGCGGGGACCAGGCTGACGCACAGGGCAGGTGCTGGCGCTCGGTCATCGTTGGTGGCGAGCGCGGAGGCGGGGATGTGTACTTCGCGATCGATGTGACGGACCCGAGGGATCCTCGAGTGCTGTGGGAATACTCTGTCCTGAAGAACCGGGTGGTGGTGGAGGCCGTAGGCACTTCAACCAACCCCGAAGACTGCATAAACGAGTGCAGGAACCAGTGCGCCAATGACTGCGAAGCACAAAGAGTCGCGTGTCGCGCCGGATGCAGCACAGGAGCATGTCGGCGAGCATGCGACAGGGCCAAACAGCCGTGCATTGATGCATGCGAGGCTCAATGCGTCACCGACTGTTCCGTGCCGTCTACTCCTGCTGGATATAAGGCGTTTGTGCCGTTCAGGGACGCGTACGACAGTATCAAGATGCTTCCCATGAGCTGGTCCCAGCCGTACCTGGGCAGAATCAAGCTCCCGGTGACCAATGACAACGACGAGAGCGGCACAGGCCTTGTCAAATTCTACGTGGGAGATCCCAGCCCTCTGGACATAACGAACGGAGGGGATCCGGCAACGTTGGTGCGATTTGACGCTCCCAACCACAGGCGCTCGGTCGTGTTCATGGGTGGAGGCATCCATCTGTACGATAAATCGTTCAATACGACACCGACAGTAGCCGATCGGTTCAAGCTGGCCCTCTTCTGGCCGTTTTTCCTCATGATGGATATAGAAACCGGGCATAATCTCTTCGAGTACGTCTGGCCGATGATCGTCAATCAGAATGCCGCAAAGTTCCCGTACAAGTATGGTTTGGCTGACGACGACAGCGGTGTGACCATCCCATATGCGATGAGTGATCCGGTAGCCTTGGATGTGTGGAATCAAGAAGAAGACGTGGTGGGAGACGACGGATACATAGACAGAATTTATGTGGGAGACATGACAGGAAACGTGTACGGTATCAAGTTCAACCTGGATCCACTGGTTCGTGAATCGAGTACCAGCACCACCCTGGTGTCCAACTCGGATTTCGGCATTTACGTGGACCTCTGGCCAACAAAGCCTATCTTGACCGACGATCTGTTCACCAACAAGTACCGGGCCGATCGTCAACCGATCACAATCTCGCTGGCCACAACTTTTCACGAGAGTAGCTCGAACCATTTGCGGGTGATTATCGGCACCGGTAAGTATGACGACGTGTACCTGGGGGACGATGACAAGGCAGACACGGCCAGGATGTCCCTCTACAATCTGAAGGATTCCATAGCTCTCCCGAGCCTCAGCTCGGGGTACGAAATCTACGACTCAAGCCACCTGACAGGCTTCAAAGTCGCCTTCGAGGCCCATTGTGCGGACACGACGTTCAGAACCGGGTGCACCTGGGCGAAGGCACAAGCCGACCCAAACGCTCAGACAAGAGTGACGGTATGCTCCAATCCTTCGGACCTATCGACCTGCCAACAGGTCCCTGGTTCGACAAGCCCAGATTGCTGCGAGGGGAGCATCTCCGACACGTGCGTCTCCCCCTGTTACGATTGTGTGTTCGACTTCACCTTACCCAGCACTTTAACGTATCCAGGTGAACGGGTTGTGGGCAAGCCTCTGATTGCGGGCGGTCTGATCTTTCTGACCACGTTTGTGCCACCGCACGATCCCTGCGGGTTCACTGGGGAGGGTTACCTGTACGCTTTCAGCGCGGACTGTGTCCCGATTCTCAATCCCAAGTCCGTGTTCTCCGGAGCAGGCACTGCGGTGGGAGCGGTCACCTCGGGCACCAACACAGCATCGGGAGGGATCCGGTATTCCTTGGGCAGTGGTATCCCGAGTAAGCCAGTGCTCGATTCCCGAGGCGAAAACCTCATTATTCAGATGAGTGACGGCACCCTGAAGAGGATCAAGGTGGATTTACCGTTAAATCCCATCTCCGTAAAGGGGTGGCGTGTCCGCTAACCGACAACAGACCGGGCCGGGAATTTCCGGTTCGGACACATGTAGGGCAGCTCCGTGAAGTGCGGGGCTGCCGTTGCCAGCTATGTAGTGTAGTCCCGCGCAGACCGCGGGACTGCCATTTTCTTGAAGATGCGGGCTGGAAGAAACTGTCTCAAGACTCGGGAAACAGCAGAAAAGGTGGAGCCCTCACCCCACCCTCTCCCAGAGGGAGAGGGCTCTGTCATTCCGGGCGG
>CAYZET010000299.1:0-7036 GCA_964477215.1 uncultured Syntrophaceae bacterium
CGGAGATGTTCCGGGAGGCCTTGACCGACAGGACTATAGCCATATTCGTCGAGTCGATCGGGAATCCGCTCCTTGGGGTACCGGATTTCGAGCAGATAGCTGAAGTGGCCCGGGAAGCGCACGTTCCTCTGATCGTCGACTCCACGTTCACCACGCCCTACCTGTTCAGGCCAATTGAACACGGCAGCGACATTGTAGTCCATTCTTTGACCAAGTGGATAGGAGGGCATGGTACTGCAGTAGGCGGCATTGTGGTGGACAGTGGGAAATTCGACTGGACCGATCCGAAATTCCGCCTGCTTAACGAACCGGAGGCCTCGTATGAGGGCTTGCGATTCGCCCATGACCTCGGTGATCTTCAATCCATGGCATACATTCTCAGGATGCGTCTTGTCCCATTGCGCAACCTGGGCCCGTGCATCAGTCCGGACAATTCGTGGATCTTTATCCAGGGCCTGGAGACACTGGGATTACGCATGGATCGCCACTCCTTCAACGCTCTTGCGGTCGCACAGTTTCTCGATGGGCACGACCGTGTAGCGTGGGTTAGGTATCCCGGGCTGCCTTCGGACCCTTCGTACCGCCTTGCACAGAAGTATTTCCGCAAGGGTATGGCCGGTGGAATGGTCGTGTTCGGTGTGAAAGGCGATGCTGCTGTAGCGGAACGCGTCATCGGTAACTTACGCCTGTTCTCACACCTGGCCAATGTGGGAGATGCCAAGAGCCTGGCGATCCATCCTGTGAGCACCACGCACTCTCAGTTGACCGTGGAACAACAGCGTGCAGCAGGTTTGTCACCCGAGCTCATCCGCCTGTCAGTAGGCATAGAAGATGTGGAAGATATCATTGAGGATCTTGACCAAGCGCTCCGAGCAGCCGGCTGAGCATGGTCGAGCTCCGGTGATGCCTGAACGCCATGTTGCAGACTAGGCGTAACGAGCAGTAAGTACGGATCGCCTGTCGATTGTAATACTCGCGGAGAGTGCTTCGTCTGTAATTCATCAGCACGTGGCAAAGACGTCCTTCCTTCGCATCACCCCCTTGCCTGCCTGATTGAGACAAATCACAAAGACATGCCGCGTCTCGCGGCAAGTCCTTTCCTCGTATTATTCATCCTCATGGCAGCAAGCTTATACCGATCCGGACGCCGTGGCCATGAATCGTTTTGTTTGTTGTCGCATCGAATGATAGTAGTTAAAGAGACCTAGGAAGGTGAAGAATATGAGAAAAGGACTGCGGATCACCGCTTTAATAATAGCGTTGTTAAGTACATTAGCTCTGTCAGGTATAGTCGGGGCGTCTTCCTCCGAAAAGGAGGCCCTTCCAGACATAAATTACCTGATCAGTGTTTCGAGCATGACTTCCGGAGGATGGAAATGGCCTCCCATAGGGGGACCGGTGCAAAGATACGTCAAGGATATCTCATCCGGCAAGACATACCTCATTCAGGTCGATTACTGGGGGTCGGCGAGAGTCCTGGGAGAATTCTAGTAATGTGCAGTGGTGATAACTCCGTTGACGAGCTCTCGACAGAGCGTTCGGGCACTGCAGAATCGTGGGACACGCACCGTGATCGTGATGTGCAAAGAGCCGGGATGCATGTCCCACACTAACGGGGCCATGGAACACCTCGCGAGAGTGCTTACCTATTCCGAGTGATCGTGGCTGTGTCCATGATGGTTATGATCGTGATGAGATTCCCCCGCATGGGGATCATGGACACCTAATTTAGCCATGACCGCCAAGGCCTTGCTGAATTCAGTGTTTGCTCCCTCGATCAGCTTCATGCCGGCGCGAATTCTGTCGGCCGCTTCAGTAAGACCACGTTGTTCCATGAGCTCCGCTACTTCTCCGTAACCTCTCAGATGGTCCAGGTTGTGATCTATCCAGTGGGTAAGGCGCACTTTGCTCTTCTGCACATCATCCATATCGTTACCTCGTCTTACGCTGCCTCTTGACTTGTTACATCGAGGGAAGATCGACTACCGCAACCCAGGTCCCGACCTCTTGGATTCCACAACCATGGCTAGGAAATTAGCCAAGATTCGCTGTCCTGCATTGGTCGCGTTCGCGTCGGTAGAGGTCGAGTCCCATCCTCTTTCCGGATGGAACGCCATGCCGTAAATCGGTCTCCCGGGAAATCGTATGAGCTGCACCTCGGACAAGCCACTTCTGGCTATGTTGACGAAAGGCTCCGGAACTCTCTTCACCTCTTCGTAGTGACTCTGGAATACCAGAAGTCTTCCGGGGTGCGATGCGATCCCTGCCAGGATTTCGTCATCCCGAAGAGTTTCCAGGAGTACAGGGCCTCGTTCCGAAATGGCCTCCTTGGGGTACTGCTCCGGAAACCTACCTGAAAACCTGCCGTCTATGAAATCCACCGGCGCACCAAATGTGAGGGCAAGGAATTGGTGGCCACCGCAAATTCCGAGCAAAGGCTTGTTGCCTTTGAGAACCAGATCCCTCACGAATCCTTTGAGACGGTCGAGATGGACACTTGCCTCTCCTCGATACATGTACCACGGCGTGGCCTGCGGACTCAAGAGCACAAAATCAAATTTGTCGGAGTCCGACAATTTGCCGTCGAGCATCGTGAAATGGACGTAGTCCAGGGAAACGTCAACCGTGCGCAGGGCAGGAGTCGTCCCGGGGAGCTTGGCTACCAACGCGTCGCGCAGCTCTCCATACCGTGTCGCAGCAGGCCCCTGGAGCTCCAGGTCTACGAGCAGACCACGAATCTTCTGAATCTTCATCAAGGCGTGAATACCTAAACCGACAGCGATTGCTGCGAGGACGCAGACAAGAATCAATGCGACGGTGCGTCTGCGGTCCCAGCCGGCCCTTCTTTTCATGACGGACGCCCTTGCGCGGTGAGAGTGCATCTGCTGGAAAGAGCCCCCCACCGAAAGAAGGGGCTACCACGTGCCGCAATGCTACGGGATCCTGATCTCTCGCGCTTTCCCGTCATCCGTCACCACATTCCGTAGGGGTACGGCCAGTACTGGTAGGGTCTACGTAAGAACACCGAATATGTGTCCCCGTCGGACGCGCGAAACACACCTCTGATCGTCCCGTCAGGATACAGGAAGCCGGAGAAGGTGTGCCCATCCTTGGATCCGAAGACCTGATTACCCATTACCTTCCCGGATATGGTGAATTTTGCTCGACCGAAGACGTTGCCGCCTTCCACCACTCCCTGAATGTCTTCCCCTTGCTGGCTCACGATGTGGACGCTGCCCTTGGCTCCAAAGATGGACCCTTGAGCATTGCCTTCCCAAATCCCACGGATATCCGCCGAGGGGTATGGACCGGCTGCATGAGCGGCAAAGGAGATCAGCAGGAACGGAGCCAATAGTAGATACATCTGTCTTTTTAGTGTCATGGACTCAGTTTACCATATCTAATCGAGAAAGTGCACATAAATGTTTAATTTCAGACCAGCACGGGGACCGAGGACTCACAAGAAATGGCTTGCTCCTCCCTCTTTGGCGAGCGCCTCCAACTTTGTCCTCTCCCCCAGGGTAATGAGAGTGTCGTGACACTCGATGACGGTTTGTGGGCCAGGATTGAAAACCATCTCCCCGTCTTTCTTCTTCACTGCTATGATAATAAGATTGAGGTCGCGACGAATTCCCGTTTCCAGCAGGGTCTTTCCGCAGTAAATCGACTTCTCTCCCACTTTGACTTCCTCGAGCTGGAGATCCAGATGCTCGTAGTCCATCGCCACTTCCAGGAAGCTCATAACCGTGGGTTTGAGAATTCCCATCACGATTCGAAATCCTCCGGTCTGGTAAGGGCTGAGCACTTTGTCGGCGCCGGCCCGGGTAAGCTTCTTGATCGCCGACTCCTCCGCAGCTCTCGCTGTTATCTGGAGGTCCGGATTCAGCTCGCGCGCGGTTAGAACCGTGTACACGTTGGAGGCGTCAGAGTCCAGCACGGCCACGAGTCCTCGAGCGGTGCGTACATTGGCGGCCAGCAGGACATCTTCCTCGGTGGCATCTCCGGGAGACAGGAAGTATCCTGCCTGGATGACCTTGGTCTGAACCTCCGGGGAACGCTCCACCACCACAAAAGGAATGCCCCTGAGGTGCAACTCCCTACACACAAAAGAACCCATTCGTCCGAAGCCGCAGATGATGAAATGATTCTTGATCCTCTCGATCGCTTTCATAGATTGCCGCCTTGACAGAATCTTCTCAACTTCTCCCTCGATCATGAATCGGGTCATGGTTGCGGCTCCGTATGCGACTACGCCGAACCCCATGAGGATGATAAATATGGTGAACAGCCTTCCTGAATCGCTGAGGTCGTGTACTTCTCTGAACCCGATGGAGGTGATAGTGATCACGGTCATGTAAAAGCCATCCAACCATGTCCACCCTTCGAGAATTTTGTATCCGAGGGTCCCAACGGTCAGCACAAACAGCATGCCACTAAATAACCGCAACAGAACATTGGGACGTTTCAAGCAGCTCTCCCTAACTCCGCGCAGTACTGGTTGTCCGCTCGCCTGCGCGATTAGCTATCTGGAGACACCGAGTCTACGGACTCGACAAGAATTCCGAAAAAGCTTGTGGGCCGGAGCCCTTCTTTCACTGCATCGTACTTCCAGCCGATATGTTGAAAGCACCGGGCGCACAGGAGGAATCTCCATCCATATCCCGGAAACCAGGAATGCTGGACATATAACTCTTCATGGGCTGTAACATTCTGGCACGTGACAAACGTGGTAAAATTGCACAGTACCCCGGCCGGGTTGACGAATGAATGGTCTCTTGCTCCTTGAATCGTGATCATCGCAGCGGAATCCGTGATAAAGGCCCCGCAGTATGCGCAATGGTACGATCGACGGTTCTTGTCATCCTCGACCCTGAATTTCACGTACCCGATCATGTCGAGAATTATGGCCCAAATGGACAAACAACGCAAGATCGGCAAGCACTGAGGAGACGGCCTATTGGCCGTGGGTCCTTGACTCCGAAGTCTATCTGACGCATAGATACGAAGTACGTCCTTGTGAGTGGAATCGAACGGTACCGCCGATACAGATCCGGCTCCGATCGGTCCCCGACTCGGTGGGCGAAACATGTAGCGGACACAGCACTTTCACCGGAGCCCTCTCGCATGAAACTGGCATTTGACATAGACGGCGTAGTCTTGAAATCGATCGAGATCATACTTGAATACATCAATCGCGAATCCGGCTTGAGCCTCACAACCGACGATCTCTTCGCGTGGGAGCTGGAACGGCTTGGCATTGATCGAAAAACCATGTGGGAAGCGGTAGACCACATGTACGAACAGCCGCACATCGAGCCCTATGAAGGTGCTGCGCCAGTCCTTTCAAACATATACAAGCTCTCAGGAGAACCGCTGTTGTTCATTACCGGACGCAGAGATCCTTCAAGTGCCTTGAAGCAACTCCAGGCGTTGCCGTGGAATCCCTCAGTCCCGGATATGATTGTCACCGGAGGTGATCGAGACAAGCGACGCTATCTGGCCGAGACATCGGCGGACTTTATCGTCGAGGACGACATCGAGTATGTGCAAGCGTATTTGGACCAGGGAGTCGGAGTGGGATTAATGACACAACCCTGGAACAAAGGTTCTCAAGTTCCTGTTATGCGGCGATTTGCAGGATGGTCGGATGTGGAACGCTGGTTCTTCGAGGTGAACAGCCGGCTTCGGACGACATAGGACTATCATGAGCCTACCGTCGAAGCCTCTGAAGCCGCGATGCCTGGGCCTCAGCAGAGGATGTTCATCCCCACGACCGCTTGACATGTTATGCTACGTGCATAGAATGGACGGCGAAACTCCGGTTCGCTCGCAGAGTAAAGGAGGGGCATGACCATGGGTTTTTTCGGCAAATTTTGGGCTATGATCCGCGGCATCTTCATTAGAGCCGGTGACGACCTGGTTTCATCGAGCCCTGATGCGATCAAGGCCACGTATGCGGCGGCCATTGATGATGCAAAGAAGCGGTACAAGGAGATGGAGAGAGCGGTCGCCCTCCTGGCCAGAGAACGAGAACGTACGGAGATGTCCCTCAAAGAGCTTGACAAGGAGGAGGCCGACCTGCAGCGGAAGCTTGAAGGGGCACTCGCGGCGGCAGAAGCTGATCCTTCCAACTCGTCCCATCGCGAGGCAGGGACCAGGTACCTGACCAGGATCAAGGAAATCGACGAGCGTCAAGAAGCACTCACAGCAGAGCTGGAAGGCCAGTCTGGCAAGGTGGAGCAGTACAAGATCAAGCTGCGGTCTTTCACCGATGAGATCGAAAAACTGAAGCGTGAACAGGGTGAAATGGTCGCGGAGTTCGTGTCCAACCAGCAGGTCATTCAGCTTGAGGATCGTCTCAAAGGGCTGGGAGAGACAGCGGTAGACGAGTCGATCGTGGCCATTCGGGAAAAAGTGGCTAATCTGAGGGCTCAAGCCAAGATAGCTACAGAGATGGGTGGAGCGACCCTCGAGTCGCAGGACCGCACGTACGAGAAACTGGGATCCGAGCGCGAGGCTCAAGCCCATTTCGACGAGCTTCTCAAAGCGAGAGCAGCCCAGAAATTGGGGGTTGCGGGCAAGGAACGAGACCTCGGGTAACCCATCGCAGGAAAACACGTTCCACGCTCCACTATTTTGTTGGCCACAAGTCGTGGGGCTACTGGCGCGATTGGCGGCGCGCGGTCCCTGTCATGACGACGTGTCCCGCTAAGGTTCACTGGGTTTCAGACCTAACGAACGCCGCGCATATTCACTGCGTGGCAGTACAGAATCAGATTACGATGGATGGTTCTTTGCAAAAACCCCAGTTCGCGCAGCGGATCATCGAGAAGTTCGTCTCATTGCAGGCCAACGCATTTCTGGTATATGGAAATACCCGCGACATCTATCCGGTAGAATCCAACCGGTATGTTCCGCTCGTAGACTTTTTCGTGGAAGCCCTCATAAAACCGGAGAGGGAAGATGCTCCCAAAATTGTCCTGGTGTACGATCCATCAACCGGCATCTTTTTTCTTAACCCCATGGACAAGGCGCT
>CAYZET010000300.1:0-7027 GCA_964477215.1 uncultured Syntrophaceae bacterium
AGCTTGTACGGACGGTATTGCTCGAACATACGGAAATCCTCTCAGGACTTAAACCGAACCCGTGGGACAATTCTCCCGAGCTCATTGGGGCAGCCCTTCACCACGAGCCCGTCACCAAACCTTTCGCAGACGCGAGATCGCTCTGCCAACGCCGTCCTCTTCAAGGCCTCTCCGCAGAGGTGGCCGCCGGTCAGCATGCAGTCATCTCGTTGTGTCCTCACCGAAGCTTCGTAGTACAGCTCTGCCACCACCGAGACTTGCGTCCTACGCCGTGAGCGCGCCTGGGTGCCTGTCGACCGAGCAGTCCTACGGCTCTCACCTGGGTATTCCCGGAGCGAGCATTTGCTCGTACACGGATCTCAAGCGAGCCATGGCCACGGCAAATTCAAACCGTTCCTCAAAGGCGTTTCGGGCCCCGTGAGCCAGTTGGCTTCGCAGGATAGGGTTCTCTTTTAGCGTCAGAACCGCAGAGGCTATACCGTCCGGGTCTCCAGGGCCAATGAGAATGCCTGACACACCGTCCCGTATCAAATCCGGGATGGCATTCACCCTTGATGCTATGACCGGCAATCCTGCTCTCATGGCTTCGATAATCGAAATAGGCATACCTTCGATGTAGGAGGGGAGCAAGAACACGTCCCCCAATGCGAGGATCCCCGGGATATTCGACCGCGGGATCTCCGCGGTAAAACGCACAAAGGTTTCGAGGTTGTCTCTTTGAACAATGGCCATAAGCTGATCCCATTCCCCCGGCTTCTCTTCGCCTCCCACAAAAATGAACCGAGTGGTCGGATCCTTCTTTTCTATGGCCGGCATGGCCTTGAGAATGTCGAAAGTACCCTTGCGCCAGCCTACAGTGCCCACGGTAACGACGACGAAAGCCCCCTCTTCAATCTCGAGCCATTGTCGCATTTGACGGACGATTTCGGGGTCGGGAGGTTCCGTCCCATGAACGAAATTCGGCAGCACATCTATTTCGGCCCTTATTCCCAGGTTCTTGATGTTTTCACGCCAAAGAGAATAGAGAACAAGGATGCGATCGGCGAGCCGCAGTCCGAAACGCGTGTAAAGCCTCCTGAGCGGAGGTGCCGCATCGTAAAACCATTCCCAGTCCGTTCCATGCATGTGAAGCAGGACACGCGACCCGGCAAGACGGGCAAGGCCCATGAATATGGTCGTGCCGAGGAACACGGGGTCCGCGGAATGAATGTGCACAAGACTGTGTCGTCCGTGCCTCACACGCCGGAAAAACTGGAAGAACCTTTTCAACCGAAACAGGTTCCTACTCCAGAAATCTTCCCCTTCCGGAAAACCCGCGGATCTGGGGAAGACGTCGAACGCGAATTCGCTCGAAAGCGTCGACGCAACAATATCCTCCATGACGGACGCGATCCCGCCGTACGGTGGGGGCACCGGGCCTACCATCAAGACAGGTATTTTCTGGGAATCATTCAGAGATAATCCTCCACATTGAGCTTTGTTATCACGAAGGGACGTTTCCCTCCGCTCGTCTTTGCGATTTCGGCCTCTTCCTCCACGATAACGCTCATGGATGGCGATTCGAGTCGATCATGGAGCTCGTCGACGACGGCTCGCCGAGTCCGCTCCGAAAGGACCTTCCAGGGGACCAGCTTGACCCGGAGGGTGTGGATGTCCTCCTGGATGATTTGCGCCTCTTTGATCTCGTCCAGATGGTAGAACGCGAAATGGAGAATCAGTGGAGAAACGGGCCGACCTTCCGGGACGACCACCAACTCCGAGTCTCGTCCCATGACTCGGGCAAAGGTCGGGTGCTTCCTTCCGCACGGACACGGCTCGCCGCCCCCCTTCACAGCGAGATCCCCTGTCTTGTACCGAAGGAGCGGCATCGCGAAATTGTGAAGACAGGTGCCCACGATCTCTCCCGTGAGATCTTGGCCCGGGCAGACAAGCTCAACGATGCCCATCTCCATTTGGATGTGGTATTCACGGCCATAGGCACATTGCATAGCCACTGCCACCGACTCCTCCTGACCGTACCAGTCGATCACCGGAGCCCGGAAAACGGATTCGATCTTGTCCTTGATATGGGGATACAGATTCTCTGAAGCGGTAACGACGTATTTCGGAGCGGGCACGCTTCTACCCGTGCGTTCGATCCATCGCGCGAGAATGGAGAGGCACGATGGCCATGCATCCACGAAGGTCGGTCTATAGCGAATCAGGGCATTCACCATCTCGTTGAGACGCTCTTCGTTCACGGTATGGAAAGAGACACGCAGCTCGCCGGCACGGGGAAAATACCGAATGTAGCGACTGGGATTGACCAGAGGAAGCCCCTTGAAATAGGCGATTACGTCTCCCGGGCGATATCCCAGCCAAAGAATTCTCCGGAGCGCCAGGGCTCGATCCACTGGTCTCGTCCTCTTGTCCATGTAGAAATCCAGCGGAGTCCCGCTGGATCCACTGGTATGCGCAGTTTCCATAGACGTGCGAGGGATATTGTTGGCCAAGAGATCCTGCCGCCGCAGCCTCACCACATCCTTCGTCAGGACCGGCAACTTGGGCAGGTCTGAGATCCCGCTGATGTCCCCTGGCGTCAGCCCCCTTTCTCGAAACACCTCCCGGTAATAGGGAACATGCTCGTAACTATGGTGGATGAGTCGCCGAAGCCGCTCCTCTTGATATTCTCTCAGTTTTCCTTCGTCCCACCAATCGCTCTCGCAGAACAAAGAAAGTGCATCCCTATATGCTTTCCCGTATCGCCACCCGGGGGGGAGCATATGGTACGCGACTTGGGCCCATTCCTTGAGGGCTGTTGGGAATGTCTCATAAAATTGCTTTAGTACCACCCTCACGCGATTTCCTCATCTCACCCGGGTCTGGGAGAAGATCGCTGCCAAAGCGCGGACATCTTCTCTGGAAACGGCCCGAAGAACCCATGCAAGGCCAAAGTATGCCATCGCGGAAATCGCCACATTGAGAAACACGTTTTGTCCGCGCAAGCCGTACGTCACCACGCCCATTCCCAGAGCTGCAGCGAGCGGGCGCACGGAAACCTGGGCCAGAGAAACAGAGAACAGGTAGCTCCGAATATAGACGTTTTGCAGAAAATAGAATGCCACCACGGTGATAAGGGTGGCGAGGACGGAGCCAATGACTCCCAAAGGGGGAATGAGGGCGAAATTCAACACCACGTTCAACACCGCTGCAACGACGTTGATCTTGAGATCAACGGCCTGCTTGTCCGTTGCAATGAGGGTTTGAGCCAAGAGAAACACAAGACTGAACGGGATCAGTGAGACAATGTGCAGCCGCAGTACCTCCACTGACTCCATGAATTTCGCTCCGTAGATCAACACAATGAAACTGTCTGCCAGGATCACGGTGCCTATCACCACGGGAAGCAAGGTGAGCATCAGGTACCGGATGGACTTCATCACGAGATCTACCAGGGTGTTTCTCCCGTCAACGTACGCTTTGGTAAAAAAAGGAAGAAGTGCAGAGGCAAACGCGGCAGGAAAGGTCTTGCAGATGGTCAAGAGCCTGTCTGCTGCGCTGTAAATGCCCACTGACTCAATGTTAGCGAGCTTCGAGAGCATGATTTGGTCTACGCTCAGGTGGATTGTCGAGAATACGGCTATGCTGGCAAATGTGGCAGCCTGTCCGGCCAGTAGCTTCCACATCTCCCGGTTTTGGCTCCATGTGGGTCTTCCCAGTACACGCAGGTATAGCACGTAGATGAAGAAAACTCCCAGAACGCGTGTACCCATAAACGCGTAGAAGAGCGCTGGGATACCGAACCCCCTGTGCAAGAGAAAAACACATACTCCCACTCGAATAGCGTTCTCGACCACGTAGTAGAGAGCCACGTACTCGGAGAGCTCGCGGGAGCGAAACATCGCTTCCGCATAGGTCGCGCTTGTCGAAGCTATGAGGGCAAAGGAACAGATGAATGATGCCAGCACGATCTCTCGCTGGTAGTCGAGCATGACCACCACAGCGTTCATTCCAAGCATTGCTGCCAGGGAGGATACGACCCCGAAGAGTAGGGCATTTGCGAACAAGTTGTGCATCTCTCCCGGTCGCCGCGCTGCTTCTCTCACGAGCAGGTCGGCAAGTCCGAGTGAAGCTAGGGTGGAGAAGATGCCGAAGTAGGATAAGATTAGGGAGTACTCGCCAAGGCCCTGAACTCCAAGATAGCGAGAAATCAGAAGAATAAGAAGAAAGGATACGACCGGATTGAGGACATTGGGAACCGCCAGTGCAACGGTATTCTTGAGAATGCTGTTTCGCTCGGTCACCTGCGAATCCTATTACATACGCGTTTGGACGATAGCACGATCGGAATCGAAAGCCCCCGCTCGGTGCTCTTGTTTGGCTTGGGGCCGCGCGGTTATGGTGGCGGGAGGCTTTGTCGAACACGTTAGAGCGAAGCCAGCGGGCTGACGTTCACCACGCACCCGGCGATTGACGTCTGTCCCACGTATCGGCAGGGCCGCGTTCTCTGCCTACCACTCTTCGAGGTGGTCTGTGGAGCGGGCCGCGAAATGTACGGTTGCACTATCAGAGAGCCAAGACTAGCGCGTCGTAGACTTCGTTAGTGGAGAAACATCTACTCCGTCAGGGAATCTCTTCAGGGGGGCCACCTCGATACGGATGTCCGGCATATCAATTGGAATGTTGCCTCTGGCAAAGTATTGAAGCTCGCCGCCGAGCTCCCCCTCTGGCAACTCCCGAGCGACAGGTCTTCCCCCCAATGCCGCCACGTACAGGCCCTTGTACCGATTATCCCCGCCGTAATACAGATACTGCTGGTAATGGGGTGGGGCAGTTGTGCCAAGAGTGGCCTGGAGAAAACCGCGATACTCACCCTTGAGTGTAAATAGAGTCCACCTTCTTCCTACCGCATCCCACGGTGCGTACCCAATGATCTTCCCGGTCCGGTCTTCCACGATCCAGAAAGCTCCCTGGTAATTCGGCCGCGGTTGTATCACAAATTCGCTGTTCTCGAGTACTTCATCCGTGGATCGCTCGGAAAGCACATCCGCACCGGCGCACATCGGGATACTCACCAGCACAGCGATCAGGAAAGCCAAGAAGCCACTCGGCTTGTCTCCCTCCCTCTTCACAACCTCATCCTCACGGTATAGAATATTGGCTCCCCTCTCCGCCAATGAAAGCCGACAACCCTGTGAAGAAACCCCATTCTGCAAACGTATCTGTCAATCATATAGTACTAATGCGGGCGGAATGTCAATCTGCTTCTCGTCCAATCGCGCCGATTCGAGCCTTGAAATGGTTTCCTCCTTCCGACTGTTGTCAAAGTTCGGCTGAATGTGCATAGTGCATGAAGTCCCTTCTGGCACTACGGGTTGCCTCATGAAATCAGTGCTTATGGTGCTCGGCACCAGACCTGAAGCTATTAAGCTCGGCCCTCTTTACCAGGAATTCAAGAGGAGATCGGATAGGCTTCGACTTGTGTGCGCTTTGACCGGCCAGCATCGCGAGCTGATCGATCCCTTTCTGCGCTTTTTTGAGATCCGGCCGGATCACGACCTCAACATATTCAAGGAAAATCAGGGCCTTTTCCATATCACCGCTGCAGTGTTGCAGGGTATGCAGGGAATCCTTCTCCGGGAGCGCCCCGACTTGGTGATAGTCCAGGGCGACACGACCTCTGCATTTGCAGCAGCGCTTTCCGCCTTCTATCTCAGGATTCCCGTGGGCCACGTGGAAGCAGGATTGCGCTCTTACGACAGGTTTCAACCTTATCCCGAGGAGGTAAACAGAGCCTGCATCTCCCATGTAACGGATCTCCACTTCTGCCCTACCCGGCGGGCCGCAGACAATCTTCTGGCCGAGAGGATCGGGCGTGACTCCGTGTTCGTGACAGGGAACACAGTCATTGACGCCCTGCTGCACACGTCCCGTTACCTGGATGGCCAATCGGCGGGTGCACTCGATCTTCCGGACTTGAACCCAAAGGCCTATCGGATGATTCTCGTCACGGCCCATCGCAGAGAGAGTTTCGGAGAAGGGGTGCAGCATCTTTCCCTCGCGCTTCTGGAAATCGTCCAGGCCCATTCCGATGTGCTCATCGTGTACTCCCTCCATCCGAATCCCAATGTGCGCGGACCTGTAGAAAACCTTCTGGGATCTCATCCACGCATCAGGATCATTCCGCCGCCGGATTACCTGATGTTTGTACGGCTGATGAAGGAGGCTTTCTTCATCATTACCGATTCCGGCGGAATTCAGGAGGAGGCGCCGTCCCTTCACAAACCGGTTCTCGTGGCTCGAAATCTGACGGAGAGGCCCGAAGCCGTGGAGTGCGGTGCGGCTCGAATCGTTGGTACAGATCAAAGAGTCGTCGTGGAGGAGGCCACTCGCCTGCTGGACGATCCAGCGCATTACGGCTCCATGGTTGTGCACGAGAATCCCTTTGGTGACGGCCGAGCGTCCATTCGAATAGCCGACATTGTTGAAGTTTTTCTCAGGGGCGAGCGGCCGTGACCACGAAGACTGCACAGATCTCGGTTCTGGCACTGTCCGCTGCAGGGAGCGACGATCGCTCAGCGTATACACATCGGGTAATGATGCTCGCCCGGTGCTTGAGAGAGCGTTCCATCCCATGCGACGTCTTCAACATGCCGGACCACCCTCCTCTCGACACAGAGACCACAGCTTCACTCTTCATGCCCTTGTGGCTGAGAACACTTCGCCGTGCCACCGTGATTTATTGTGGAGCCCAGGAGGCGGGGCAGGCCTTGTTCTTTTGTCGTCCGCTCTTGAGCGCACCGGTCATTCTCGATGTCCACGGCGACGTAATTGCGCAATCTGCCCTGGCGAACGAGATTGAGTCAGGAGGCGCAAACAAGTCAGCCTCGCTGCGGGTCAGGCTCATCGACAGATTGGCAATGGCGGGCGCAGACCACATTCTCACTGTGTCGAGATTCCAGACGGAAACCTTCCTCAGGCAAGGCATCCCGCAACAGAAGATCACTCTCATTCGAAACGGTGTGGACTTGGACGTATTCCGCCAAGT
>CAYZET010000301.1:0-7020 GCA_964477215.1 uncultured Syntrophaceae bacterium
GGCCTTTCTCATGGCCGAAGATCAGGAACAGGTGGACAAGTTCCTGGAGATCAGAGACGAATGCCCAAAGATTCGCAAAGTGATCGTGGACGACACCAAGGGGATGCGCCAGTACGACGATCCCATTCTGATTCCCTTGAGCAAGGTCCAACAGATGGGTGTCGAGCTGGCTCAGCGGGATCCCGACCTCTTCCGGAACCAAGTGGAGCAGGTTACGGAAGATATGGTGGCCATCGTGGCATACACGTCGGGAACGACGGGCCTCCCCAAGGGGGCTATGATCACTCACCATAACATGGTGAAGATGGCAGAAAACCAGGACAAGGTCGACCCTGCTAATCCGTGGTACAATCATGTTTCTTTTCTCCCTCTCCCGTGGGTCGGGGAACAGATGACTGCTGTCGCGTGGAACCTGTTCAAAGGATTTACGGTCAACTTTCCGGAAAAGGTGGAAACCGTTCCGGAGAACATCCGGGAGATCGGCCCTGAAATTCTCTTTGCACCCCCCCGATTCTGGGAAAAGATTTGCTCGGACATCCAGGTGAAGATACAGGATGCTGTGTGGATCAAACGTCTCTTCTACCGTGTCACCATGCCCCTCGGGTACAAGTTGGCCGCGTACAAGCTGGCCAAAAAGATGAATCCCTTCCTCACAGTGTTGGATGGGCTATGCTATCTGGTCATGTTTCGTTCGCTTAAGAATTATTTCGGCATCGGCAGGCTTCGGAACTGTTATACAGGGGGAGCAGCGCTGGGACCGGAGATTTTCAACCTCTTCCAGGCGCTCGGAGTCAACATCAAGCAGGTATATGGACAGACTGAAACGTCGGGAATAGCCGTTGGGCACCGTAACGGCGACATAAAACTGACCACGGTGGGAAAGCCCATACCGGAAACTGAGATTAACATATCGGACTCCGGTGAAATTCTTGTCAAAGGCCCCACCGTATTCGCCGGATATTACAAGAACGAAGCAGCGACAAGAGCTGCATTCGTCGACGGGTGGCTGTGCACGGGAGATCAGGGACTCATCGACGAAGACGGCCACCTGGTCATGATCGATCGGATGAAGGACGTCATGGAGCTTGCGGACGGGACGAAATTCTCGCCGCAGCTCATAGAGAACAAGCTCAAATTTAGCATGTACGTGTCCGAAGCGGTGGTAGTGGGTAAGAACCGGCCCTACGTAGCTGCGATGATAAACATCGACATGGCAAATGTGGGAAAATGGGCAGAGAACAAGAAGTTGACGTACACGACATACACCGATCTGTCCCAAAAGGATGAAGTCTATGATCTCATCGCGGCAGAAGTGGCAAAGGCAAACAAAGGCCTGCCCAAGGCTGCCCAGGTAAGGAAGTTCGTCATGCTGCACAAAGAGCTCGACGCAGACGATGAAGAAATGACCCGAACGAGAAAGGTGCGAAGGTCGTTCGTAGAAGAGCGCTATTCTCAGCTTGTGCAAGGATTGTACGGGGACCGCAAGAAACTCGAGGTAGTCTCCGACATAAAATATCGGGACGGAACTGAGTTTCGGATGCAAACATCGGTCCAGATAAGAGAAGTCCCCCAGTCTCCCTGACCCGATGCCAGTATTCTCCAGACAAGAGTGCGAGGAGCATGACCACCCCGAATCAGCCACTAGCAGATCAAGAGTTCCTTCTCCGCGTCGAAGGGTTGTTCCTCCGTTTCGGCGGAGTCAACGTGCTTGCCGATGTTTCCACCGGAGTGAAGGAGGGGGAAATCTTTGCGATCATCGGCCCCAATGGGGCGGGGAAGACCTGCCTCCTCAACTGCATAAACCGGTTCTACAACCCCAGTGCGGGGCGCATTTTCTTCGACGGACACGATATCACCCCGTTGAAACCGCACCAGATTCCTTCACTGGGCATAGCTCGAACGTTCCAGAACGTGGAGCTTTTCCGGGGAATGACCGTTCTGGACAATATCAAGCTGGGTCGACACGTCCACATGGATACTGGTCTTCTTTCCGCAGGAATCTACTTTGGGAAGACCAGAAGAACTGAATTGGCGTTGCGCAAGGAAATCGAAGAACGGATTATCGATCTCCTGGAAATCGAGCACATTCGGAAGAAACCTGTCGGCACGCTCCCGTACGGCCTCCAGAAGCGCGTAGAATTGGGCCGCGCACTCGCAATGAAACCAAAGCTCCTCCTGCTCGACGAGCCCGTCACTGGTATGAATCTGGAAGAAACGGAGGATCTCACCCGATTCATTCTGGATATTCATGACGAGTGGGGTGTGACCATAGTGCTCATAGAACACGACATGGGTGTTGTTATGGATATCTCGGATCGAGTCTGCGTCCTCGACTTCGGAGTCAAGATCGCTGAAGGGCCTCCAAAGGAGATACGCCACAATGCGGAGGTTATCAAGGCGTACCTCGGGGAAGAAACATTGACGTATTCTCGGCTGGGAGCGTGAAGATCCATGGGTACCATGCTCGAAGTCAACAATATAGAAGTCATTTACAATCAAATCATTCTCGTCCTGAAAGGCATGTCCCTTTCCGTACAAGAAGGGCAAATAGTTACCGTCCTGGGCAATAACGGAGCAGGCAAGAGCACGACGCTCAAGGCCATATCAGGACTGCTCAAATCTGAAGATGGTGAGGTGACTGACGGCTCCATCTCGTTCCTGGGTGAACGCATCGACAAGATGGATCCGGAGAAGATAGTCAGGAGGGGGGTCTTTCAGGTCATGGAGGGTCGCCAGGCGTTCGAGGATCTCACCGTTGAAGAGAACCTCATCGTCGGCGCACACACCATGAAGAGCCGAAAGCAGATCAAGAAAGATCTGGAGCTGGTTTACTCTTTGTTCCCTCGACTGATCCAGCGCCGCTCTTTTCTGGCAGGATACATCAGCGGTGGAGAACAGCAGATGCTCGTCATAGGGAGAGGCCTTATGGCCCACCCGAGGCTCATGCTCTTGGATGAGCCATCCATGGGATTGAGTCCCATGCTGGTGGGAGAGATCTTCCGTATAATCGAGCGCATAAATGCCCAAGAGAATGTCACCATCCTGCTCGTGGAACAGAATGCCCGCATGGCCCTTTCCATCGCCCAGCACGGATACGTTATGGAGGGCGGCCGCATCGTCCTGGACGACGACGTCGAAAAGCTCAAGGATAATGCCGACATCAAGGAATTCTATCTGGGGCTCACCGAAATGGGGGCAAAGAAGAGCTACCGGGATGTGAAACATTACAAACGCCGCAAGAGGTGGCTTACGTAAACGGGGGATCCTTTTCGATTCCGTCGATTCCGGGGACACCATACATAATTCGTGCCTGTGATAAGATTCCGCATAGCCTCAGACCATGGCTAGGTTGGCACTAGTGGTAGCCCCAGAAGTACCACACCACGTAACACAAAGAGGAAATCGTCCATAGCGGACGTTCTCTTGTGATGACGATTACAAGGCCTACATGGAGGTCATGGCCGAGTGGTGTTGTCGTTGCGGTTTAGCGATTTGGGCATGTTGCCTTGTGCGAACAGCGAGGCGCTGGCAGACCGTTGGGAGACGACAATTTCATCATGAGGCTGGAGTGGAGTCGGCATTGGGCAGATCCATGCGCCGCCAAAGGCGAGGACCGGGAGGCTCGATGCTAGATCCAGCAAATTGAGTATGGCGTCCACCGATGCGCAGGACTGCGAATTTGTGGGAATTGCACGGAGTTGCATGGAGTTGCACTGTAATCGACAGGCATCACACGCAATCGCGTTCGCCTCACATTTAGAATGATTTCTCTATTATCCCCGCCGGTGCCGTGCCGTGTCGAAGTCTGTAGCGGTTGACCTGTCGCAAAGTTGCGCATATGCTTGGTCCAGGGGGCGCTCGTGGGAATCATTCACCCTGAGACAGCACGATGCCGGCGGCGAGACATGAGGAGGGTGAGCCGTCCCCCCGCTGCTCAGATGCTGTAATGGACGAACCGGTGAGATGATAGGGCTCGGAGGTACGTGCACAAGCAATGGATCAGAAAAAACACAAGAAAGATACCATGATACGCCTTCCTCTCGGAGTCGCCCTCCTGAGAGATCCTGCCTTCAACAAAGGTTCGGCCTTCACCGAGGAAGAGCGGGATGCATTGGGAATCCGGGGCCTGCTGCCGCCTCGCGTGATCTCCATCGAGCACCAGCTCATAAGGGTTCTGGGAAACGTCAGGAGAAAGACGACCAATTTGGACAAGTATGTTTTTCTTGCCGGTCTTCAAGACCGCAACATGACACTCTTCTACAGGCTCCTCCTCGAGAATCTGGAGGAGTTGATGCCCATTGTGTACACCCCTACCGTGGGACAAGCTTGTTTGGAATACAGCTACATTTTCCGGAGGCCGCACGGTGTCTTTATCACTGCAAACGACAGGGGAAAAGTCGCCGATCTTCTTCGCAACGTGCGAATTCAAGATATTCGAATCATCGTGGTTACGGACGGGGAAAGGATCCTCGGCCTCGGAGACGTGGGAGCGGACGGCATGGGTATTCCGGCAGGGAAGCTAGCCCTCTATACCGCCTGCGGTGGCATCCACCCATTTCAGGCTTTGCCGGTGACCATCGATGTGGGCACGGAAAACGAATCGCTTCTCAACGACCCACTCTATATTGGCCTCAAACAGCGCCGGCTACGAGGAGAAGCGTACGATCGGTTGATCGACGAGTTCGTCACCGCGGTGCAGGACGTTTTCCCTGGAGCTCTGATACAGTTTGAAGATTTTGCCAACCGCAATGCGTTTCGTCTCCTGCAAAAATATCAGCATGAAGTCTGCTGCTTCAATGACGATATTCAGGGAACGGCTTCTGTCACGCTGGCAGGTATCTACTCCGCTATGCACATCGTGCGGGAAAGGTTACGAGATCAGAAGTTCCTGTTTCTCGGTGCCGGCGAGGCCGGTCTTGGCACCGGCGATTTGTTGGTCGCGGCAATGGTCGACGAGGGGCTTTCCGAGGAAGAAGCGCGGCAGCGCTGTTGGTTCGTCGATTCCAAGGGTCTTGTGGTGAAGTCACGCGATGATCTGGGAGAGCGAAAACAGGCCTATGCTCACGATCACGCGTTTTTCTCGGAATTTCGTGCGTGCGTGGAAGCCCTCAAACCAACCGCAATCATTGGCGTTTCAGGAAAGCCTCGCATGTTCACCCGCGAGGTAGTGGAAGCCATGGCTCGTTTCAACGAAAGGCCCATTGTTTTCTCCCTATCCAATCCTACCTCAAAGACTGAATGCACCGCAGAGGAAGCCTACACTTGGACTCAAGGCCGTGCCATTTTCGCGAGCGGCAGCCCATTCGACCCGGTGACGGTCCATAATACGACGTTTGTGCCCGCACAGGGAAACAATGTGTACATCTTCCCGGGCGTAGGCCTGGGCGTCATCGCGTGCGGTGCAAGACACGTCACTGATGAAATGTTCTTGGTTGCCGCACGAACGCTTGCACAGCACGTTTCTTACGCTGATCTCGCTCAGGGAAGGGTTTATCCGCCACTACCGAAAATAAGGGCAGTCTCCAGAGCCATCGCAACCGAGGTTGCTGAGGTGGCCTATCGGCGAGGTTTGGCGAGGAACCCGAAACCCGAAGATCTGAGCTCATACATCGCCAAAATCATGTACTATCCCGAATATCAGCGTTTCGCGTGACTCTGAAACAGCCTCGAGGACCGGGAGCAACTGTTGGATCGACTGCATCACGATCCGATCCATCCCGTTGACAGGCACGTTTGTCGTAGCCAAATTCCTGGACATGGGGAGGCCTGTTGAAGACGAAGGCTGTGAATGTGGCCCTTCCCAGGAGAGGTATTGGACGACGGAGACCATTCCTCGCCGAAAGGGAGTGAGCATCATGAATCTTGATCAGAATATGTTGGATCAGATCGATGCATTGCACCAGAGAGGAAGGGACTTTGTCGAACGGGCACGAATACATCGGGTGGTGGTTGAGCACGCATTCGACGTGTGCACGTTCGACGAACAATGGGAACGCCAAGGGAGATAGTACCATGGAAATGCAGACATATTGTGACAGAATGTCGCGCGAGCTGGCTTCATGGAAAGCCAGAGTGGATGACGTTGTGCGAAAATTCGACAAAGCCTCTTGTGGAGATAAGGCAAATGTGACTCCTCATATCAATCAACTGCATATGATCGTCGAGGAGTTGGAGGACAGAATCAGTATGCTCAAGACCGAGTGCCAAACCGCGTGGGAGCCTGAGAAAATGGAACTGGAAAACAAGCTCACGCACCTGAAGCGAACGTGGGAAGAGGTCTGGCACCGAACCTCTCCCGGGGACGTGGGAGGATAACAACGTGTCTCCGTTGAAGAACTTCATGACACGGAGCATAAGAGTGCTTATTTCTTAACAACGGATGGCGGACGAGAGCCAGTTCTCGGGCTTATTTTCAGACGCATTGAGTTGCGTGCCAAAGAAAAGGGCGGGTTTGAAACCCGCCCTGCATTGAGACAGGCTCTGAAGGCGTAACCCCTTCCACAGCCTTGCTGCCATGCGGCGCAGGCGTGTTTTTCCGCGAGTCCTGACGGCAGGGAGCTTGCTCTGCGAACCTTGGGTCATCTTATCCAATCATCGGGAAAATCATTGACTTGCGGATACAAGTAAGGTACACTCAATTCCAGTGCTGTTTTGACAGTTGGGCGTCGGGTTGTACGCTCTGACGCCATGTTTACGGAGGGGGGACGTTGACCGGCCCGGAGAAAGATCTCATCGTGCGGAGTTTTTTCATCGTCAAGGATGGGATGCTCCTTGGAAGCGACCAAGCACGCTCCCCGATGCCGCGTGGATTCGGGACAACCGCAATCGCGTCTTCTCCCATTGTGAGAGCCCTTTCTGCTGAACATGAGATTTCTCATTTCCTTTTCAGACAAACAAGCCCAACAGGTGAACTGGACCCTATATGGATGCTGCCGAGCAGACACATGTTTCCTTTGCGGCGGCACGATGACGTGCTCTGCGTGTGAATTGAGATGAAGAGCAGGGCCGCGAGCGGGATTG
>CAYZET010000302.1:0-3369 GCA_964477215.1 uncultured Syntrophaceae bacterium
CGATCCTCCAGAAGTATCCTGGGGCGATGGTGCGGCTGATGAAAATACTGGCACACCATCCAGTTGTACAGATTATTTCGGTCAGGATGATCGTTTGTTCGCCTCCTGTATTGGATTCCGGACCGATTTCCACATAGACCCTTACGGCCAAATGAGCTTCTGTCCTTTAGTGAAAACCCCTTTTCTGAGATTCGACTTACATCGCTGGAGCTTTAGAAAGGTCTGGGATGAGCTCATCCCTTCGGTGCCTGCGCTGGTTCGTGGGGATGCCGAATGGCGAGAAAACTGCGGTTCGTGCCAAAATCGGTCTCACTGCCGCTGGTGCGCGGCATATGCGTATCTGGAGACCGGTCGCTTTTCCGCCCCGATTCCGTATCTGTGCCAGGTAGCACAGGAGAGCAAACGCTGCAGGGAGGAATGGCTCTCCCGCCATCGACGGTATTTCGAAATTGCGGGCATCACAATTAGACTGGAGAGCGCCTTGCCCGTTGACCGGATCGCGTTCCCTCCTGCCATTGAGCCGTTTGAAGTCAAAGCTCCCGGTGATGATGTCGTCACCGTGACCCATGTTTTCGGTCTGCCTGATTTGAGCAGGATGCTGGACATGACACCTGTTTACCGGAAACCTCCGTGGGCCGTGTACAGGTACAGGGAGAGATTCATTTACGCTCTCATATCGCCTGACCCGAAGGAGACCGACCCTTATCGTGTGGCAGAATTCAGCTCGGATTTCCGGCGAGGCCTCATTTACTGTCCAACAGAAGACGAATCGGCGATTCTTACCGATGGCTTTCCGAGCTTGACTCTGTTCCCAACGGACCAAATTTGGGTGGCACAACTTCTAGCCTCGCGCCGAGGCTGCTACCTGCATGCAGCGGGTGTGGTGCTCCAGGGCGTGGGACTCTTGTTCGTCGGACAATCCGGTGCAGGGAAGTCCACGACTGTGCGTATGCTCAAAGGAAATGCAGAGATCCTTTGTGATGACAGAATCATAGTGCGTCATTGGCCAAGCGGGCTCAGGATCCATGGCACATGGCATCACGGAGAAATTCCCGACGTCTCCCCAAATTGGGCGAATCTGCAGGCCATCTTTTTCCTGAAGAAGGCCACTGAAAACCGCCTTGAGCCCATTCGAGAAAAGAAAGGAGTTGCTCGAGGCCTTCTTACCTGTTTGATCAAACCGCTGGCGACCCGTGAATGGTGTGAACCCAGTCTCCACCTGATAGAAGAGATTGCCGGGGGTGTCCCTTGTTACGAGATGTATTTCGATGAAAGTGGGGAGATCGTGTCGCACATCAGGGAGGTTGCCCTTGGACTACGTGGAACGCATTCCGTGTAATGCCGGACATCTCTGGTCGACGCAGAAACCCATTTTGACGTATCTCGACATAGAGCTGACTCACCGTTGCAACAACAATTGTATGCATTGTTGCATCAACGTGCCGGCCAGTGACAGCGTGGCTCTGGAGAACGAGCTTGCCACAAGTGAGCTCCATCAGATCTTGAAGGAGGCCGCCAAGCTCGGGGCTCTTCACGTCCGCTTTACTGGCGGTGAGCCGCTCCTGAGATCGGACTTCGAGGAGCTCTACCTGTTTGCCAGGCGTCTTGGGCTGAGGGTGCTGCTTTTCACGAACGGCCGCCTCATCACTGAACGACTGGCGGATCTCTTTGCCCATATCCCTCCGCTCATGCCCATCGAAATCACGGTATACGGTATGCACGCCGAATCTTACGAAGCCGTCAGCGGGGTACGAGGGTCGTACGCCGAGTTTGGGCGAGGCATACAGCTCCTCCGAGAACGCCGAGTTCCTTTTGTGGTCAAAGGCGTTCACCTCCCTCCCAACCGGGGAGAAATGGAAGAGTTTGAATCCTGGTCCACATCGATCCCGTGGATGGATTGCCCGCCGAGCTATGCCGTATTGCTTGAAAAACGCAGCAACCATGACGACCCGGCGAAAGATCGTCGAATCGAGGCCCTCCGGTCGTCCCCCGAAGAGGTTGTGGCGCTGACCCGGAAAGGTCGCCGGTACAGGGAAGAAATGGCCGAATTCTGTAGAAAGTTTCTTGGTCCACCCGGTGACAAGCTGTTCCGATGCGGTGCCGGGACGAGCGGGTGTGTGGATCCGTACGGCAGATTTCAGGCTTGCCTGAGTCTTCGCACTCCGGAGCTCGCATACGATATCAAGAATGGCACACTAATGGATGCTCTGACAGTTGCCTTTCCCAAACTGAGAGAGATCCGATCGGCCAATGCAGAATATTTGCAGCGCTGCGGTCGATGTTTCATTATGGGGTTGTGCGAGCAATGTCCCGCGCGATCCTGGAACGAGACGAGTAAGCTCGACACCCCGATAGAATATTTCTGCTCAATTGCTCATGCCGAGGCTCGCGAGCTCGGTTTGCTCGGTGCCCATGAAAATGCTTGGGATGTCCGGGACTGGCAATCGAGGATCGACAGGGCCTTTTCCTGATGCAGAAGATTTTCTTTTGCATCGTGGCGCATATTACCCTATGATTCAGACCATGAAGGGGTATGCTGTGTGAGAAATGTCAGTAGATTCCCCAAAGAAGGAAGCAGAGCGGAATGACAAGCCAATTGAAGCCGTGGGAGAAACCGAAACTGATCATTTTGGAGCGAATACGGTCGAGCGAAAGCGTGCTATCGTTCTGTAAGACAGGCTCGTTCGGTGGCTCCTCATCGCCTACATGGCACTTTTCCCGCTGTCACAGAGGGAATTGCTCTCCCTGCAGAGCCATCGCGCGGAGTTGAGAGGCAATTGCCGCGTTATTGCCCAAACGATTGGACCGGTGTCTTGCTGCTCTGTACGCGCTGGCTATTGTGAATGCAACCAGTTTGCCGTGTCACTTCTGGTGGGCTAACCTGTCAAGAGGAGAGGCTTCTCCGAAGGGACTCGATGCTGTTCCCTCGTCCGGCAGGGGTCAATTGAAATATGAAAATTGCCGCGTCTCTGGAAAAGAGTTACAGGCCTTCCGAAGATATTGTCGCTCGCGAGATCGAGGGAGAAGTTGTCATCGTGCCTCTGGTGGGCACGATTGGCGACATGGAAAGTGAATTCTATGCTCTCAATGAGACGGGACGGGCGATCTGGAAACTGCTGGATGGGACGAAACCGCTGAGCGCGGTGGTGGAATCCCTTTCCGAAGAGTTTGAAGGAACCGAGATCGCGCAAGACGTTCTTGGGTTTGTTACGGAGTTGTTAAAGCGCAGCATCCTAGTCGAGGTTTCTTGAGAATAGACCAGCCTTGCCTCCCACGAGCAGATGCCGGATGGGGGAAGCGTTTTTATCAGTTCAGCACTCTCATGCCTTGGCTATAGCACCCGTGCAAGCGACCTCTGTCACAAGCTAC
>CAYZET010000302.1:3379-7011 GCA_964477215.1 uncultured Syntrophaceae bacterium
ATAGAAACGCAACAAAACTGGTTGGAGAAAATGGTTAAGTGTAAGAGGATCCCTCTTTCCTTTAGCCTTGAAATAACCGCACGCTGTAACAACAATTGCCGCCATTGTTATATCAACCTCCCGGCTGAGGACACACAAGCACGATCCGTGGAATTGACCCCGGAGGAGATCGCAGACATCGCGGACCAGGCGGTCGAGATGGGGGCTCTCACATGCCTCCTCACCGGAGGTGAGCCACTTCTGCGGCCCGATTTTCCGGACATCTATTTGGGTCTAAAACGAAAGGGGTTGCTGGTGAGCGTTTTCACCAACGCCACCTTAATCCGGGAACCACACGTGGAGCTCTGGAAGCGTTATCCGCCGCGAGACCTGGAAGTAACGGTCTACGGCGTCACCCGTGCAACCTATGAGGCGGTGACTCGCCGTCCGGGAGCATTTGATGCATTCCGCACGGGACTCCGACTCTTGTTGGACAACGGAATCAGCGTTCGCCTGAAGGCCATGGCTTTGCGATCCAACTTCCGGGAATTTCATCAGATTGCCGATTTCTGTCGGCGCTATACAGAGGGTCTCTATAGATTCGACCCGCTGCTGCACCTGAGGTACGACGGCAACCCTTGGGGCAATGCTGAAATTCTTGACGAACGCCTGAGCCCGGAGGAGATAGTCTCATTAGAGCGAGCAGATCCGCAGCGCCTTTCTGCCCTCAATGAGCATTGCCACCATTTGATCCGAGAGGAAAGTCATGATTCGGCATGCGCACACCTGTTCCGGTGTGGGGCTGGTGTGGGGTCTTTTGCCATAAGCTACGATGGCTTGTTTCGCCTTTGTGATTCGCTTTGGGCCCAGGGTACCACGTACGACCTGCGGCGAGGCACTTTATCCCAGGCCTGGCTTGATTTCGTGCCGTTGGTGCGGAGACTTCCTTCACAAAATCTCCGAACCAAGCAGACCTGCGGGGGGTGTCCACTCATCAACCTGTGTCTTTCGTGCCCTGCCCACACACACCTCGAAACAGGCGACATGGAGGGAACGACGCCCTACTTCTGCTCAGTCGCCCGTGCCCGGGCGAACATGCTGCAAGGGAGCTCGCGTGCTTTCCCAGCGTAACAGATTCGCCCGCTTCAAGCCAATCCGCCGCGATTCGTTCGATACTACCTCGAGTAAATGGTGCCGATCGTGTGATTTCGTAGCGCCGGCATTTTGCCGGTGATTCATCCGTCGCGGGAATACCGGCGAGACGCCGGCGCTACGGGAAACGGCTTCTTCTGATGTTGGTCCTCCGCTGAGTATATGGGCGTTTTCGTGGAGCTCGGATCTCGAAGTAGAACGGGCGTCCCGCCCGTCCAAGAAATGGCACCTATCTCGCCCTTTTATTCCCCAAGATAACGGGCATGATGCCCATCCCACTAGCACGACGCCAACCTCGTACAAATGACGCGCGCTAAGACTCGTATAGAGAGAGCGAGACTTGCTACGAGCTACGTATCGCTCTGCTATTGATGTCCTGGCGAAACAAACAGGTTACTAGCTACTGTTATGCGTTAACGGGTTCAATTTCTATCACAGGGTTCATTCCAGGAACACGAGGCCAGCCATCATGATGGTTTCTGCTTTCTGGATCTGACTGCCTTTTTCATTTTTGTGCATCATCCAGTCAAGTGTTCTCGACAACTCGTGCCAGTTGACTCCCATTCCGGACAGGGACGGCCGTGCCATATCCGGGTGACGGCATCGACCGCCATTCTGAAGCGCCGCGCAATCTGCGTGCTCGGAACAAAACGTTCTCTTGCAGGCTCCCGACGAGTACCCGCGAGCACGCTCAAAACCCAGTGATCGAGCATAGTGCTCAATGGCCGCAGTCGTCTCATGCAGGAGCAACGTGGCTTCTCGCCGCTCTGTTCCCTGCACGGCTTCCATGGGGAAATCGAACTTGAAGGCCATGACAAGGGTGAAGCCCTTGATGAGCTCTTGAAACTGGCCGGGCGTCATCGAATGCGGTGGGCAATTGATCGAAGTATTGTAATTGGGGCAGGGCAGCTCTGCACAGAGGTTCCGGAAGCGCTCCTCTATCATTACCTGGCGAGTCTCCAGCAGCTTCGCGTCCCCAATTCCCAGAGACCTGGCAAAAGCCAGCACTAATGGGGTCAGGTCTTGTTTTTTGCTGTTTACCATTCTCGTTAAATTGTCGTCCTCATTTCAGAGTGATAGAGTCAAACATGCCATGGGAGACCTTCCGGGTGTACCCCATGGTGCGTAAGGGGCTCGAAAATCACGTAATCCTAGCATATCCATTTGTAGCGGTCCACGAGATCCCCGCCGAGGGGGCGGAGAGGAATACCGCGCCGTCAAGAACCATCAAGGAAGATTTCAGGCCGGCCATTTGGCCGGGTGGTCAGATGAGAAAGCCCGTCTGAAAAATGACTGCTTGGCGGTCTCGTCACGCGTTATCCTCACGATGAGGTGGATCAAGAAACAAGACTTGACCCCGGCGATTGGGGCGGACATTCAGCCTTGCGTCTGACTTTCACGCTAGTCCGAAGCGTTTCAAGTGGCGATACATCGAACCTCGGGATATTCCCAGCATACGCGCCGCAGCGGTCTTGCTCCCTTCACAGACCCGCAGCGCCTCCATGCAGAGCTCCTGCGTCACCTCGTGGGTCACGTCTCGCAATGTTCGTCCAGACAATGGTGGCACCGGGTGGGACCGGTCCCTTGAAGCCTGTTCCAGGGTAGGCAATGACACCTGAAACGGCCCCCCTCCGCTAACGATCAACGACCTTTCAAGAACGTTCCGGAGCTCCCTGATATTTCCGGGCCAATGGTACCCTTGGAGTGCCTTCATGTCCGCCGGTTCTATGACAGGGATCTCGCTGTATTGCAGCTCCCGAGCCAGGCTCACCATCAGCTCTTCGGCAATGGAAGGGATATCTTCCACCCTTTCCCGGAGCGCAGGAATGTGAATCGAAAACACACTGAGCCGATAATACAACGGACGGAGGAAACGTCCTTCGTTCCCCTCGACCTCCAGGTCTCGGTGAGTAGCAGCCATAAGCCTAGCGTTTATTGTTATGCTCTTCTCGCCTCCCACACGGAGAAATGTCTTCGTGTCCAGAAAGGACAATAGCTTCGATTGCAACGACAAAGAGAGCTCGCCGATTTCATTCAGTAGTAGTGTTCCTCCTTCCGCTAGCTCGAGCAGGCCCTTCTTACGTTTGGCAGCCCCCGTGAAAGCCCCCGCCTCATGGCCAAAGAGCTCGGATTCTGCGAGCGCATGGGGCAGCGCGGCACAATTGATGGAAAAGAAGGGACCGCCGGCTCTGTTGGAGAGATCGTGTATTCTTCGAGCCGCATAGTCCTTCCCGCTGCCGCTTTCTCCCTGAAGGAGAACAATGACGTCCGACGAGGCGGCACGACTGATCGCGCTCAAGGCAGCCTGCATGGGCTTGGAACGGTAGCCTCGGGACCTGACTTGAGGAGATGTTTCCGCCGTCCTCCTCTCGGTGATGTCACGATACATCGAGCAAATCCCGATGATCGCTCCGTCTGGATCTTTGAGCGGCACCCCAATACTGTGAAAAACAAAGCTCGCACCCTTGACGGTCCTCGTCCGCTCTTCTTCAACTATCTCG
>CAYZET010000303.1:0-7000 GCA_964477215.1 uncultured Syntrophaceae bacterium
AGTGCAGGAGCTGCTTGGCGTACCCGTGGACGTGGTTACGGAAAAAGGCTTACGGCAGCATGTTTGCCCGAGCGTGCTCAGAGACGCTGTGCCGCTATGAAAGATGATCGAGCACGGCTTCGTGACATGATTGCTTCCATTGAGAACACTGAAAAGTTCGCCGTATGCGGTCAAGATCGTTTTATTAGTGACGAGCTGGTGCGGACCTACATTGTCCACCATCTCCAAAATCTTGGGGGAAGCGGTTAGCAAGCTGACTCCCGAGACGAGAGATCGTGATCAAGAAATCCCTTGGCCCAAGGTTGTTGGCTTGCGTCATTGTTCCGCCTCGTTTTCACAAGAGGGCTTCGGCCCCGGTGGGTGTCCACACCTGATCAAGATCACAGCCAAATGAATTTTCGCTCCAATTTCTTGTACGGAGAACCTTTTTTTTTCGATTGTACTAGTGACAAGGTGAACAGCGAGTCGGCCTCCCCGGCAAACGGATAGGAAAATGCCACTGGTCGCGGGAGCCAAACACGCTGTCAGGAGAGTGCAACCCGCAACGACTGCGGATTATTACGAAGGAGGATGTCTCAAGTGGGCGTGCTGATTGGTATTGAGGAGGCTGTCAGAGAGATTAGACAAGGTAGAATGGTAATACTCGTTGATGACGAGGATAGAGAAAACGAAGGCGATCTTACCATGGCAGCGGAAAAGATTACACCTGAGGCTGTCAATTTTATGACCAAGCACGGGAGAGGGCTGATATGTCTATCCATGTCATCCGAAAAGGTCGAAGCTCTGGAGCTTCCGATGATGGTGGACAACAATAGGTCCCGGTACGAGACAGCCTTTACGGTCTCCATCGATGCGGCGAGAGGTGTAACCACCGGGATTTCCGCATATGACAGGGCGGTCACGATACTTGCGGCTGTGGATCGGGATGCCTCTCCCAAGGACCTGATTTCCCCCGGCCATGTATTTCCCCTAAAGGCCAGAAATGGCGGAGTGCTAGTTCGGGCGGGCCAGACGGAAGGCGGTGTGGATCTGGCGACGCTTGCCGGGCTCGCTCCGGCCGCCGTGATCTGCCAAGTGATGAGCGAGGACGGAACAATGGCTCGGCTGCCGGATCTCAGCATGATGGCGGAGAAGCATGGCCTCAAAATATGCACCATAAGAGATCTGATCCGGTACCGAATGCGTACCGAAAGGCTTGTTCGGCGTGGGGCGGAGACAAGTCTGCCCACGTGCTACGGTGGCGATTTCAGGCTGATCGTGTATGAGAATGATGTGGACAAACTGCACCATGTGGCCCTAGTCAAGGGTAAGGTCAGTCCCGATGTGCCAATTCTTGTGCGGGTACATGCTTCATGCCTTGCGGGCGATGTGTTCTCGTCGGTCCGCTGTAATTGTGGTCTGCAAATCAAAGCGGCTATGCGCAAGGTGGAAGAAGCAGGGAATGGCGTGATCTTGTATATGAGGCCAGAGAGCCGAGGTATCGACTTTCGTGACAAGATCAAAAAACATGCTTCCCAAGATCCTGACCGCCGCACTGGGGAAGACAATCTGAGGCTTGGGCTGAACCCCGATCTGCGAGATTACGGCATTGGTGCCCAGATGCTGGTAGACCTGGGTGTCAGGAAGATGCGCCTGATGACCGATAATCCCACGAAGATCGTGGGACTTGAAGGGTATGGCCTGGAAGTAGTTGAACAGGTTCCCATAGTACGTGAATCGCGCTTCCCGAAACTCGGTTATTTGAAGACTGCGAAACGAAAAGTGCCCCGTCCGGTTCACGTAGGGTCAGGCGTTGCTTCTTGACTTTGGACAGAATCCAGGAGAATTCGAGGCGCCGAATTCCGGGCGGGCTCGGGAAAGAACTCTTCAGTCGGCGTCACGAGCGGACGATCGGTGAAAATGTTGGATGGAAATTGTTGCGAGAGCCACTTGAGATGTCGCTCGATCCAGTCCTTGGCACTAGGATCTACTGGGCAGTACGGCTTGGATAACCAGTCGAACATGCAAACAGACTCCGTCGGGTTTATGAAACCTGGAAGAAGAAATTAGGGGTCCATTACCGGCAATTATGCGGCGGCATTGCCATACTGGATCACTAGCCGTGCAGGGATCCGAGGATCCCTCCGCTGACTCCAAAAGGGGGCACTGATGGGAGCCTCCACGACCTGATTCACGTGGGACCTTCGTGGTGCCAAAAATGGCCCCCTTGTCACAGGCCCGAGCGTACCTGACCTTGCGTCACGCCGTCAACCAGTATTTCCATTGAGGTTGAGGGGATACAACACCGTTTTTCACAGCGATCGCTTTCGCGGCCTCCCCAGTGATCCCTTGCTCAGATCCCGGCCGGTCGGCGTCTGGATTGTGCCGACAAACGCTTCATCCCGTCAGCGTCCATCGAGCGGACCCTGAGTTGCGTGACATGGTGGGGACGGCCGGGCACTACGATGCGCGACAGACGACCCGTAGACCGATGCTATGAGAGAGACACTCATGTCAAAAGAATCAGTATTGTGTCCCCGATTTCCCTTGCAGTATTTTCCAGAGAATTCAACACGAGGGCAAACAAGCAATACGGCTCCTAGACTCCTACCTCCCGCAATTGGCTGACCCGTGACTGTTTCAAAGAGTGATCGAATTAACTATAGTGTCGCTGTGCTGAGGGGTGTACCGCGGTGAGGGAGATTCCGTCCATGGGGCAGTATCTTGAAACCGGCCTGGCGGTAGCATTTGAAGGCAACGACCTCGAGATGGGCCGCAAAGCGGCTGCCATGGCACGGTCCCAGGTGAGGCACTTCGACCCGTCTCTAGCGCTCGTTTTCATGTCCCCGGATCTCGATCCCGACGCGGTGAATCGGGGGGTGTTGGAGATCCTTGACGGATGTCCCACGATCGGGACCAGTACAGCCGGGGAGATCTGCAATGGCTCAGTTACGAATAGCGTTGTTGTGGCGATCGTAGCGAGCAAGCACATGCGCATAAGGGTGGGAATGGGGCGTCGCGTCTGCACGGATTTCAGAGAAGCGGTCCGTCAGGCGCTTGGGCAGGCGGGAGTGCTGGACTATTTCGATTCCGGACATCCGTTTCATCGCATCACGTCCATTTCCGCGCCTGGTATGCTCGGTGTCTCGAGTACCTTGATGATCGTATTCTCGCCAGGCGCAACAAAAAGCCATCCTTCCTTGAGTCATGATATTCACACGTACCTTCGGAAATACTCTGCTAATCGTATTCCGATCTTTGGCGGGAGCTCCGGCGACAACTTGCGTTTTGAGTCGAACTTTCAGATGGTCAACGACAGCGTGTGCAGTGATTCGATTGCTCTTGCCTTCATCGAATCCGAGGTAATGTTTGGTTTGGGGCTCGCCCACGGGTTTTCTCCCACTACACGAGGAGCACTGGTGACGCGCGCATCGGACCACATCGTGTACGAACTGGATGGCAGGCCAGCGGCTGAGGTCTGTGCGGAGATCCTTGGAGTATCTGTCGATCCGCCCGAGCAGCAGGTGTTCGCTTTCAGCCGTTTTCCATTCGGCTCTAGCGACGTGTACGGGAATTCCATTCTTCAGGTGCCCGAGCGTGTCCTGGAAGACGGGGCGGTTCAATTTGCTCCGCTGATGAATACAGATCAGGTGATTACGCTGATGAGCGGCACTGAGGGGGAGATCGCTCAGGCTGGCTTGTCGGCGTACAAGAAAGCTGTTCAACAAGGCAGATTAATTAAGCCTGCCATAGCCTTCATGCTTTCCTGCGCTTTAAGGAAGAGATTGATGACTGATGTGCGAAAGGAGCTGGAGCCGATACGGAATTACACCGATATCCCTCTGTGCGGCTTCTACACATACGGCGAGAAAGGCCTTTCGGACGACGGTCTTCCAGTGTACTGCAATCAATCCGTTTCGATGCTCGTATTTTCGGACGAGCTTAATCCTGTGGCCGCGCTTGTCAACAAGGGGACGGCAGCATATGAGGAGCTCCTGGAGAGGATCGAAAAGAAAGAGGGCCAGATAAAGGCCATCGGCAGAATCAATCAAGCCATTGAGGATTCATTGGATGTCGGACAACTGCTTCGGCGGTTGACCAACGAATTGGCACAGCTTCCACCATGGGTCGAAGCAGCGACCTACTTGCCGGCAAGTGTCGCGGGGACGTTCCTCTTGTCCGGCGCGTCTCACGAAAGTGCTTTCCCGCGGGAGCTCACCGGCGAAGACTTCGGGCAGGACTTTTTCCCGGCGTGGATGGAGCGAAAGGGGGAGCGCGTTGGTTTAATGCTCCTGAAAAGCCGTGCACAGACCTTACCCGAGGAGGAGGATCTATCCCTCGTCCAAACCGTAGCCCGGATGACCGTAAGCCGACTCCGCAGACTGGAATTGGATGGCCGGTTGGACCTTAAGATCCAGCACTTGGCGATCCTGAATCGACTTGGCAAGGAATTGTCAACAGCGGCCAACTGTCATTCACCTTCCCAGCACATGCTGACCTATCTCAAATCCGTCCTCAACTTGCGGTTTTGCAGTCTTTGGCTGGTGGATCATCGAAGCCAAGTGCTTGTGAAGGAGACCTTTTTGAGCGATCCCTTCCAGCGCCGCGATGCTGTCATCAAAGAGAACGACGAAAGAATCGCCAAGTGGCAGGTCAATGCCGGCAGACCGCTGTTTTTTAGCCCCTCCGTTGGAGGAGGTCAGATTGATCTCATATCGCCATTCCCGTTTTCTTTTGTCTCGATACCGGTAGAATCCGCGGGCAAGGTCCGGGGAGTACTCAATTTCTATCTCGGCGACGAGCAGGAAGGGCCGTTGAAGCCAGACCGGGCTCCTGAGACAATGGACTTGCTGGTGAGCCTTTCGGCGCAGATTGCGGTATTCCTGGAAAACCTGTCGCTCCAAAGGCATTCCACACTTTACAAAGAGGTCCATCACCGAATTAAGAACAATCTTCACAATATCGCCGGACTTATGCGCATGCAGATACGCCGGCTGGACCGCGAATCCGCAGAGCAAGTTTTGGCTGAGCAAGCCCTGAAAGATAGCATTGCCCGTATCGTCAGTATCGCGAAAGTGCACGAGACTCTTTCGCAGGCCGACATTGGTATGATTGATTTGGGGGACCTCGTCACAAGGGTGAGCGCGTTTGCCCTCGCGGATGGACAATGCAATTCCATGGTGTCGATAGATGTCTCCAGCTCTCACATATTGGCGCCGTCGAAAGAAGCAACCTCCGTTGCGCTCATTGTCAACGAGCTGGTCCAGAATGCGGTGAAGCACGGACTGAGCCGAGTTGGGCGAGGGAGCCTGTCAATTCGATTGACTCACTACGATGGGCTGGTAACCTTAACAGTTGAAGATGACGGGCCGGGGCTACCGTACGGATTTGATCCAGAGCGAGACAGCAACCTAGGTTTGACGATAGTCAGCGATCTGGTGAAAGAGGAGCTGGGAGGCGAGTTTGTAATTCAAGGACTGGCTGGTACCACAGCGACAGTATGTTTTCCTCTGCCCTTGGGGCGAGAAATCGAATGAGGTGTAATCGTGGGCTTCCGGGTGGTCTTAGCGGATGACGAAACACTTGCTCGGAGAGATTTGAGAGAAATGCTCGATGAGCTCGGGCACGATGTAGTGGGCGCGGCACGGGACGGCGCGGAGGCCGTGCGCCTCGTCAGGGATACTGATCCCGACGTGGTGATGCTGGACATAAAGATGCCAAAAGAGGATGGAATTGCAGTAGCTCGAAGGATCGGCGAGGAATACCCGGTAATCATCCTCACTGCCTATTCTGAGCAAAACCTCATTCAGCGGGCTCGAGATGCCGGCGTTATGGCGTACGTAACCAAGCCTTTTCGGAAGGCGGACCTGTCGGCCGCGATAGAGCTTGCCGTAAGCAACTTCGTCCGTCAGTCTGCACTTCGGGAGCGCGTGGAGCGACTCAAAGAGCAACTGGAGACGCGTAAGATGGTTGAAAAGGCCAAAGGCCTCCTGATGCAGGCTGAGAACCTAACGGAGGCGGAGGCTCACCGCCGAATACAGCAGCTCAGTATGTCCAAAGGTAAATCCCTCAGAAAGGTGGCTGAAGCCATAATCCTGATGCTGGAATAGCACACGCGCCAACACGCTTCCAAGAAGAAGCCTTCCCGCGGCCCGGACACTTTTTCCCTTGACAAGCCGAGAAAGACGAGATTACCGTAAAGCCTGCAAAGAAGCTATGGAGGCAACGGGGCCTCCTTTGCCCGATGAAGGGCGAAGGGGGCCCTTTTCTTTTGTACCGGCATTATCAGCCGGGACACAGTCCCGACGAGAAATGGAGGCTTCAATGGAACAAGCCAAGATGCTTGTTGGAGGCGAATGGGTACAGGCCTTGTCCGGCAAGACCTTTTCCGATCTCAATCCGGCTACCGGCGAGGTTTTCGCGGAGGTACCCAAGGCAAATGAAAGCGACGCGGACCGAGCCTTGGCCGCGGCATTCGAGGCGAGGAAAAGCTGGGAGACCTCCAAACCGGGGCAGCGAGCAGCGATCCTTTACAAGGCCTCTGAGCTGCTGGGCTCCAGAATCGAGGAATTCGCTCGAGTGCTCATCGGCGAAGGAGGCGCCACTTTCGGCAAGGCGATGTTTGAGACCACTTACACGGTAGACCTGCTTCGCACCGCAGCAGAGGACTGTCGCCGTCTTCTGGGCGAGACGTTCCCTTCGGACCACGACAAGTTGTCACTAACGATTTACAGACCGCTCGGCACAGTGGCAGCGATTACTCCCTGGAACTTCCCCTTGCTCTTGTCCATCAACAAGGTGGCATACGCACTCGCTGCAGGCAACACGGTCGTGCTGAAGCCCGCGAGCGATACACCTGTTATCGGCTTGAAGATCGGTGAGCTCCTTGCGGACGCCGGGTTGCCTCCTGGAGTACTGAACGTCATTACAGGCCCCGGTAGAGTGCTTGGGGATTACCTCGTCCAGGACGATCGGACCTCTTTGGTGACGCTCACAGGCGAGACCAAGACGGGGCTGCACG
>CAYZET010000304.1:0-220 GCA_964477215.1 uncultured Syntrophaceae bacterium
AGTCGATTTGGACGCAGGGGGAATTCCCTATAAGCCGCCGATAGACTTCGCCAACGAGATTAACAAGCGAGCCAGTCCCGGGTATCTGGAGCTCTTGAGGAGGATCAAGGCATTCCTGGATCCGAACGATATCATGAATCCAGGCAAACTCGGCATATAAGCAGTCAACCATATACAGATTCAGACTGTGAGGAACAATGAACTGGAAGATTGCAGAGCT
>CAYZET010000304.1:230-5826 GCA_964477215.1 uncultured Syntrophaceae bacterium
ATGTGTCATGGCAGAGCTTGAAGAAATCCAGCAGAAGATTGCAGAGCTGAAAGAGCTTGAGGATAAAATCTGGAGGTGCACCGCATGTGGCACTTGTAAGATAGCGTATGACTACGGTCCACCCCCCACGTTTGGCGAAATTTGCCCTGCAGGAACCGAATTCGGATTCGAAGGCTTCATGGCTTCCAAGGGGAAGATCGCTTTTGCTCGGGGCATCCTGAGTGGAGAGCTTCCTTGGGAGGAGGAACTGCTGGAGGCCATATATAAGTGCACCATTTGCGCCGGTTGTCAGAACCAGTGCCAATTGGATCACAAGCCTTTCATCCCCGAAATCATTGAGGCGATGAGGCGGAAGGCGGTGGAGGAAGGCGCTGGGCCTATGCCTCTTCACAAGAACCTTCTCCAGTCCATGAAGAACTACAACAACCCGTACCAAGGCCCCAGACGGGTGAGAACCGATTGGACTCGTCCGTTCAAGAAGGCCGGGAAACCCATCAAGGACATAAACAAGGAACCTGCGCCTGCGCTTTTCTTTGTAGGATGCACTGGCGCGTTCAACACGGCCGCGCGAGCCGTCCCGACAGCCACTGCGTCCATTTTCCAAAAACTTGGGCTGGATTTCGGAATCCTGGGTGAAAACGAGCTGTGCTGCGGCTCAACGGCAATGCGGATTGGGGACGCTGAAGAGTTCAAACGGGTCGCCACGAAGAATCTGGAAACCTTCAAATGGTTGCGTGACGAACGCGGGGTCAAGACAATCATCAGTTCCTGCGCGGGGTGTTATCGGGCGATCAAGAAGGACTATTCGCTGTCGTCCGAATACGACAAGGTCATGGAAGGGATAGAAGTTGTTCATACTGCCGACTATCTCAATCGTCTCTACAAAGAAGGAAAGCTCAAGCTCAAGGGGGAGCTCCCTTGGAAAGTCACCTACCACGATCCGTGCCACACAGGGCGGCACTTAAACAAGTTCATCATCGACCACGAAGGCGCCCAGCTCTGGGAAGGCGCATATTTGGACGTGGACCAGAGTGAATGCCTTTACGAACAACCTAGAGAACTCTTGAAAGCCATTCCCGGAATCGAATTTGTCGAAATGAAACGCAACCGAGCCAACTCGTTCTGCTGCGGAGGCGGCGGAGGCGTGATGACAGGATTTGGGGAATGGGCGACGAAGAACGCCAGCCTCAGAGTCCAGGAGGGAATGGACACGGGAGCCGAGAGAATTGTCTCCATTTGTCCCTTCTGCCATTTCAACCTGAATGAAGGCGCAAAGAGAATCAGCTCTCAGATTAAAGTACACGATCTGACCGAGCTGATCGATCAGGTACTAGTCGCAAGTGATGGCGACTGAGTTACGATGCGAGAAGAACTGAGACCTAGCCTGGGTCTCCCGGCGAAACCGAACGCATTCAGACAATCGTGGAGCACTTTTCTCCGTTTTGCTGGTTTTGTGGCAGGCTCCCAGACACATGGAGACTCAGTCTCAGTTCCGTGTTCTGACAGATCCGGAAAGGAGGTGATTCGTTCCTAAAAATACCTCGAAGTGTATGAGCCAAGGTAGCGTGCGACCTCAAGGCGCCATTGGTTGCAAGGCAGGCTCCGGATCGCTCTGCAACTCCTCGTTGTCGAGTGTTGATGACGCCGCGTTGGCGTTAACCGATTCCACCAAGTTTCTAATCCATCAATGTGAGGGAACAGCTTTGAGTTTCCGAGGGGAGTAGTCCGTTCTGTGTGATCGTGGCGGCCACCGCGGCCCTATTGATCAGAGGATTATCGGTCATCTCGACTATCGGTCTGGCAAAAGGAAGGTGATACCATGAGTCAATCGAGTGTTGATACGGGCGCAGACTATGTTCTTGCTCCGGGCGCGACTGCGGCCGGGAGTGTTCCGTTTTCAGACTTAGCAAGGCAGATGCTCACCTACAGGTGGATCTGTTACGGAATGTTGTTGCTTACCTACATCTTTGTTTATTTCGACCGGGTGGCCCCTGCGGTAATTGCGCCCGAATTGATGAAAGAATTCGGCCTCTCGGCCACAAGCCTCGGCATCTTAGCCTCAATGTATTTTTATCCGTATGCGGCCATGCAGATCCCGTCGGGCATCTTGTCAGATCGCATGGGCCCCAGGATTTCTGTGTCGATTTTCTTTGTCATAGCAGCCATCGGCACAGCCCTATTCGGTCTTGCCTACACGTTCGGCTGGATTATCTTTGGCCGTTTCCTCATGGGCGTGGGTGTTGCGGTCGTGTGGATTCCCTGTATGAGAATTCTTGCCAACTGGTTCCGGCCCAAGGAGTTCGCCACACTCACCGGTGTGATGCTAACCGTGGGCAACGCGGGAGCGGTGCTCGCGGCCGCGCCTCTGGCTTTCCTCGTAGGCATAGTGGGCTGGAGAGCCTCCTTTTATTGGCTCGGAGCCTTTATGGCTATCGTGGCGGTTCTGAACTTCCTTGTGCTCAGGAACAAACCGAGCGACAAGAATTACCCTACGGTCTCAGAGATAGACGGCATCGACTACTACTCTGTCCAGACCACTGAAAAGGTCAGTTTCGGCGCAAACGTAAAACGGCTGTTCGGGATGAAGAACTACTGGCTCATCGCAATCTACGCGTTTGTGATCTACGGAACAGTCATGGGGTTCCAAGGACTCTGGTGCATACCGTTCCTGGAGCAGACGTACGGCCTTCCAAAACAGCAAGCGGCCAACATACTCATGTTATGGCCCATCGGCATGGCCATCGGTTGCTTTGCCTTCGGCTTTGCGTCCGACCGAATCTTGAAATCCCGAAGGAACGCTTCATTCTACGGCATCATCATTTACGCCCTGACCTGGTTGCCTTTGGTGCTTATCCCGGACAAAATTCCGGTGGGCATGTTTTATCCGCTTCTTTTCATAATGGGGTTCTTCTCTGGAGCCTACGTTCCGAACTATGCCCACATTGCTGAGGGACAACCCCACAGTTTCATCGCCACAGCCAATGGCATGCTTAACATCTGGTATTTTGTCGGCGGCGCGCTGTTCCAGGCTGTGATGGGGATGGTGTTGGATTGGTACGGCAAGGTCGGAGGCAAATTCCCGGTGGACGCGTATCAAGCGTCTTTTATCGCATGTATCATTGCGCTCGCGATTGGGGCAGTCGCCATGTATTTCACTGCTGACAGCAAGGTGCTGCAAAAGAAGAAATAACAATACCAGCAGGACCCAAGCGCTTCAGGGGCTCCATTCATAGCCCCTGCCGGTGGTTTGGGGGAGCCCCAGGTTATCAGGGCTGGAGGATCAAGGATGACGTGAGTGAATGAATCTGGCAACCTGATCGAGCCGCTGGCCCTGCTGGGAGCCTGTCGGGAGACGAGCAAAGGGCTTGCCACCATCCTGTGGCCATTGGGCGTAATGAAATCCATTGATGTCGATGGCAACTCCCAGGAGGCGGACATACGTGGTCTCCTGCCGTCCGGCCCCGATGTCACAGCGTAGTCAAGCGCCTCGATGCGTCACAATAGTGGGAAAGTCCGGCTGAGCGGAGGTCTTCGCAAAAGGCTCCCAGAGATATCATATCCACCTGATGCTGGTCTATTTCAGATGATTTGGAGATTACCGACATGACTCTCAAAAAAAAGTTCATGAATCGTCTAACAGGCGCGAGCAGCGACGAGACTCTATTCGGGTGTACCACCACGTATGGAGTGGTAGATCTGATGCGGAAGTGCGGCTATGAGCGACCGCTTGCGGACACTGACCCCGTCGCGATGACGGAGCTCGCGCTGGCGGGGCACCGGCACGCCGGGTTCGAGTGGGTCAAGGCGATGGGATGGGACATCACGGCCATCAGCGAAGCGCTCGGTTGCACTCTTGCGCCGCCCGAGATCGATAGACAGTTTTCGATCAAAGAGCACCCATTCGCCGAAAGTCTCGATGGGCTCGATTATCCCTCCGATTTTCTCCAAAGGGGCCGCTTCCCTATGTATAAAGAGCATTTCAAGTTGCTCAAAGAGAAGACGGGCGACGAGCTCGCGATCTTTGGAGAGACCGAGGGACCTTTTACCGCGGCGGCGAACCTGGTTGGCGCTGAACAGTTCATGAGATGGACCATCAAGAAACCCGACGACGTTTTCAAGGTTCTGGAGGTCACCAAACAGGCTGCGATTGACGCCATCAACTTTGCCTTCGATAATGGAGCTGATTACTATGTGTTGGCGGAACCGACTTCTGGGCCTGCGGTCATGAGCGGAAAGTCCTGGGCGAAGTTTATGCTGCCCCTCATGAAAGAGGTCGTGAGCAAGTCTAAGGGACCGCTTGTGCTCCACATTTGCGGGAACACCGATTCCATCATACCCTTGATGTGCGATTCGGGCGTCGCTGGGATCAGCATCGAGGAAAAGGCGGACATGAAGAAGGCCGTGGAAGTGGCCCATTCCAAAGGAGTCAAGGTGTTCGGAAACGTAGCGACCGCGACGACGCTCTTCATGGGCAAACCGGAGGAGTGCTACGAGGAGGCCATCGCCGCGCTCAACAATGGCACGGATTTTCTGACCCCCGGTTGCGGCATTGCTCCTAACTCCCCTTTGGAAAACTTGCTCCAGATGAAGAAGGCAAGGGACGATTTCTATAGCAAATAACTTGCAGTCTCCCTTCCAATCCTTCCTGTCTTTTCTTTGGAGGGATTGGAAAGGCCTTCCGTGAGCGCGCTCGGCAAGGAATGACGGAAAACGTATCACAGAGGCATCCGGTCTTTTTTGGATGTGCATTGGATCCTGACGAGAGGGACGAATCGATTCGGGAGAAAATTCGTCTGAGCGGGACGGGTGGGACACACGACGCCCCGTATTCCGAGGTCATGAGGCTCGTCCGCCACGAGCTCGGCCTAGAAACGTGGGAGGACAGGGGCGTGATCGATGTCCCGCCGTGGCTCCTTCCCATGCCCCCAATGATCGCGAGAAAAGATATTGCCCTGGAAAACTTTGTCTACTTCATAGACGGGAACGGGTGTAGGGATTTTGCGCAAGCTGCGGGCAAGTTTGTGGAAGAGTGCATTCTTCCGAAAATTCCCTGTATGATCGGCGTCGACCACTCTCTAACCGGGGGGGTCTTTGCTTCCTTGGTCTCGTTTTTCAGGCCCGAGGATATTTCACTGATCATTGTCGATAGCCATGTGGACTCTACCCCTGCGTCGGCAATGTCAGGGGCTATTCAATATGACATGGAGACGAATCCCAATTCTATCCATGATCCCGCCGACCCGTTCCTTCGAAATCGCACCGATTCTTACAACGCCAGTTCGTTTCTCCATTTTCTTCTGGAAGAGGATGTGGTTGACCCTGATAATCTGTATCTCATTGGGGTGAGTGATTATCCTCAAAAACGCGCGTTTCGGATCAAGGATGAAAGGATAAGAAGGTATGTGAACTGCTACTCCTCTCTCAAGAGAAGTGGCACGAAAATCTTGACGAAAAAAGACCTGACTTTTGGGACGGCTGCCCTGAGTAATCTCATTCGGCGAGTACGAACGCCCTACGTCTACATTTCCGTTGACATGGACATTGGCGCGCGCAACGCCCTCGGGGGCGTCAGGTTCCAGAACTACCAGGGACTCAG
>CAYZET010000304.1:5836-6998 GCA_964477215.1 uncultured Syntrophaceae bacterium
ATCGCAAGGGCTCTGCGAGAACTGTTGGATCGTGGTGTCGAGCTGGCCGGTCTGGACGTGATGGAATTCAATCCTCGGCGGGCCGGTTGTGGGGAGACGCACAGTGCCGATCGGACCTACCGAATAGCTTTCAAAATCATCAAGACGATTCTCTTTCCGCCTCAAGCGCGGCGTCAGGCTTGATATCTTTGCATTTGTGTCAAGTCTTCTCTTGTCCCCTCAAGTTCTACCAACAGGTCGTAGAAACGAGGCCGGTCCGACTGGTCAAGAAAAATGTCCTGGCCATCGTTCCCGCGTAGCATAACATTGTAGACAGCGCAGATAGTGAATGCGTGCTCTCCGTGCCATCAGATGAGCATAAGCTCAAATACAAACATGTCAATCCTGACCCCGTTTCATATCCGCAGCGCTGATGCGCTTCGTACAAAGAACCTCCTACCACAAAGTCACGATGTACGTGCACGTATCTGCACCCTGTCTCCGGCACGGACTGGCGTCATCGTGCCTCACCAGGACTTCCGTGGAATCCGCGGTTCGGAACCGTTTCGCATATCCTTCCAGATACCCCCGTGTCAACGAGCAGGGAAAAGGCGTCGATGCAACGACACGATACCGGACAAGTCCTCCCGGCAGCTCTTCCTCGTTAACTACATATCCGCCCGGGTCGCCACCTCTATGGATCTTCTGCAAGGTCGCATTCATGGCAAACATGCACGCCCGGAAGGAGTTGATTTCAGGCGGCAGCGGCGCTCTTGTTGCCGCCTGCTCCCCAACCTGAAACAGCAGATGATGGCCATACATCTGTTCCACTTCCTTTAGCGCGTCCAAGACAGGTTGCAGCCGAAACCAAGCTTCAGGATTGACTTCTGCCACCCCATGCTTGACGAGAACCTTCTTTACGAGTGCCTGAAATCCCTCCGGGAAAGCTCCCCAAAGAGAATAGATCATGCCTCCCAGCAGTTCTGTATTGGGAGAAGATGCTTTATACTCCGCCATATTTCGTCCTCACTAGCTTTATTGCGATATCGGTGGTCCCACTTGCCCCATCCAAAACGATGAAAGGCCAGGCACTCGCCTGACCTAACCTGTCGATTTCTTTGGTAGGCGGGAGAGGATTTGAACCTCCGACCCCTGCCGTGTGAAGGCAGTGCTCTCCCCCTGA
>CAYZET010000305.1:0-2271 GCA_964477215.1 uncultured Syntrophaceae bacterium
GTGAAGTGATGGAGAAGCTTTTGCTGGCCGGCATGAACGTAGCCCGGCTCAATTTCTCCCACGGTGATTTCTCGGGCCACAAAGAGGTGATCGAGGATCTCCGCGCTGCGGCCCGAGCCACCGGTCGTCGTCTTAACATCATGGCGGACCTGCCCGGTCCGAAAATTCGCATCGGGACGTTTGAATCTGAATGGATATATTTGAAACCCGGCGATCTTTTCACTCTCTCGACCGACGACGTGGTCGGCGATGCGCACAGGGTCTCGGTCACGTTTACCCGCCTTCCACAAGTGGTGAAGCCCGGCGACACACTCTACTTGAACGACGGTTTGATTCAGGTCAATGTTGAGCAGGTTCAAGGCAGTGATGTCAGTTGCCGGGTCACCGTGGGCGGTGAACTACGCTCGCACAAGGGGCTCAACCTCCCCGGCATTGACCTCGGCATCCGCGCTTTCACCGAACACGACCATAGCTGCATGAAGTTCGCTCTCGAAAACGGAGTGGACGCAGTGAGCCAATCGTTCGTCGAAAATGCGGCGGACATTGAGGCCGTACGTGATGCTGCGGCAGCCCTTGGTTATAATCCTTTCATAATCGCCAAGATCGAACGCTCGAGAGCACTCAATCACTTGGACGATATCATCACCGCGGCTGACGCTGTAATGGTCGCCCGAGGCGACCTCGGTGTGGAACTGCCCATCGAGCAGGTTCCCGTAGTGCAGAAACAGATCATACGGCGGGCGAACATGCGCGCCAAGCCCGTAATCACGGCAACGCAAATGCTGGAATCGATGACCAGCAACCAGCGTCCTACCCGTGCTGAGGCAACCGATGTGGCCAATGCGATCCTCGATGGGACAGACTGCGTTATGCTCTCCGGTGAATCGGCCATGGGAAATTACCCTGTCGATTCAGTCGAGACGCTCGCCAAGATCGCCGCTGCCATCGAGCCATATCGCACCATGATCAGTGCCAGGGAATTGTTCAAGGGCATTGACCTCAAGGGCAAGGTGCCCCCTGCTAGGCTGATTGACCTGAGTGTGGAGACTGTACTTGAGTATTCAGACCCCGCAGCAGTATTCGTTCCCACACACGGCGGCAATACGGCGAGGAGCATCTCACGATTCCGCCTTCCCGTCTGGATCATCGCGGTGAGTTCGCAGAAAACCACGTGTCAGCAGTTGCAATTTTCCTCGGGGGTCATCCCGGTATGCGAGCCTGAGCACCCCGAAGACTGGAACACCTACGTGTCGGACTGGCTCAGGAATAACGGTATGGAAGGAAAACTCGCTGTACTAACCGAAGGCCCTTCGACGATGTATCCAGATGCTAACAACCGGCTTGAGATTCTAGACACGGCTCACCGCTGAGAGCGGGATAACTGGAGGAATAGCCGTGAAGCGGTACTAAGGAGATCAAGATGACTTCTTTTGCCAAGTATTCCGATTTAGGGCTCGTAAACACCAAAGACATGTTCATGCGGGCCATGAAAGGTCGGTACGCCATCCCGGCGTACAACTTCAACAACCTGGAGCAGCTTCAGGCGATCCTCATGGGCTGCTCTGAATCAAGATCCCCGGTGATCTTACAGTGCTCGGGCAGCGCCATAAAATATATGAACGCTACGCTGCTGAGATTCATGGTCCGAGGGGCACTGGAGATGATGAAGGACCTCAGCGGCCCTGTGCCGACAGCGCTTCACCTGGACCACGGAGACTCCTTTGAACTTGCCCGATCGTGCATAGACTCTGGTTTTTCATCAGTGATGATAGATGGATCCCACTACCCGTTCGAGGAAAACATTGAGCTCACGAAGAAGGTGGTGGATTATGCTCATGAGCGTGATGTCACTGTTGAAGGAGAACTCGGCGTTCTGTCGGGTGTGGAAGATGCCGTGTCCTCTGAGGTGTCTCATTACACGAAGCCCTCAGAGGTTGAGGAATTTGTTGGAAAGACCAACGTTGACAGTCTGGCCATCTCGATTGGGACTTCCCACGGGGCCTACAAGTTCAAGCTCAAACCCGGCGAAAATCCGCCGTCACTCAGGTTCGATATTCTAGAGGAAATCGAGCGTCGAATACCTGGTTTTCCCATAGTGCTGCACGGAGCATCAACAGTAATGCCCGAGTATGTGGCGCTGATCAACAAGTATGGTGGATCGATGGAGCAAGCTGTGGGCATAGCGGAGGAACAACTGAGGCGGGCTGCTCAGTCGGCGGTGTGCAAGATCAACATCGATAGCGACGGTAGACTCGCCATGACCGCCATGAT
>CAYZET010000305.1:2371-6939 GCA_964477215.1 uncultured Syntrophaceae bacterium
CGGTGTGCAAGATCAACATCGATAGCGACGGTAGACTCGCCATGACCGCCATGATCAGGAAGGTCTTTGCAGAGAAACCGGAGGAGTTCGACCCGCGAAAGTACCTCGGCCTGGCACGTGACGAGTTGATCCGAATGATCAAGTATAAGAACGAGCATGTCCTCGGTAGCTCAAACCGCGTATGAGTAGCTGGTAGACTACAACTCGATGCCTATGGAGGCTTGACAAGTTAAGGGGTATATTCATGCTGGAACTGAAGACTTCAAATTTCGACATCCAGACGCTCGGCGAATGCAGGATTCCCTCTCCTATGCAGGCCGTCCGCTTCGTCGGCGAGGCCGAGCGGGTCCTCTACCACGGAACGCTTGCAGACATTCAGGTATATCTCGATTCCCACCTACAGCCACCCGCTTTCGAGATGGCGGGACCCAGAGAGCGAATTTTCTTCGATCCCTCGAAGCTCAAGTGCGGAATCGTCACCTGTGGAGGATTGTGTCCGGGACTCAACGACGTGATACGATCCATAGTCCACTGCCTGTTCCACCACTACGGAGTTCGAACGGTCTTCGGTTTCCCGTACGGGTATGAAGGCCTCACGTACAAACACGGGCACATACCCATTGAACTCACACCCGACCTCGTTGCAGACATTCAGGAAAAAGGTGGAACCATTCTGGGTTCCTCTCGCGGACCACAGGATGTTGGGGAGATGGTGGACACACTCGAACGCATGAATGTCGGCGTCCTGTTCGCTATCGGTGGAGATGGAACGCTCAGAGGAGCCGGAGCTATAGCACAAGAGGTCCGCCAACGCGACTTGAAGATCTCCGTTATCGGTGTCCCGAAGACCATCGACAACGATATCTCATCCGTGGACATGTCCTTCGGTTTTGTTACTGCCGTCAGCGAAGCGAGAGGGTCTATCTATGCCGCTCATACGGAAGCATTGGGAGCGAGAAACGGAGTTGGCCTTGTAAAACTTATGGGGCGGGATTCTGGTTTTATAGCAGCGTACGCATCTCTTGCCACTAATCATGTGAACTTCTGTCTGGTTCCCGAGGTGAGGTTCACTGTGGAAGCGTTTCTTCGGTCCCTTGAGGACAGACTGAAACGACGCGGCCATGCGGTGGTTGTTGTTGCTGAAGGAGCGGGTCAAGATCTTATTCAGGCCACGGCCGAGAGGGACGCATCAGGAAACGTTCGTTTTGGTGATGTGGGATTGTTCTTGAAAGAACAGATTGTTGAGCACTTCAAGAAGTTGGGAGTGGAACTCAACCTGAAATACATCGACCCTAGCTACACGATTCGGAGCATGCCTGCAAGTCCTTTCGACTCAGCGTTTTGCTTGACGCTAGGGCACAACGCGGTTCATGCGGCCATGGCAGGGAGGACCAACATGGTAGTCGGAAACTGGCAACGCGAGTTCACACACGTGCCAATTGCTATGGCCGTTGCGGCTCGGAGAAAGATAGATCCCGCGGAAAGGCTCTGGAGTACCGTGCTCTCCTGCACGGGCCAGCCACATCCGATGGAATAGTGAGTGGTCAAATGAGACCTGAAGCTGTCTCTTTCAGTATACGGTAGGTCATCATGAAGATACTTCGAGCGTCTAGAATGGAACGATGTATTGGGTGCTATTCTTGCTCCCTCGCATGCGCAAGACAGTTGCACCAGAGTTTGTCTTGGCATCGGAGCGGGATTCGAATCCGCTCTGCCGGGGGGTTGAGTACTGGGTTCGAGGCACAAGTTTGTCTCGGCTGTGATCCTGCTCCCTGTGTTGAGGCCTGTCCCACTGACGCATTCTCCCAGAGAAAGGGTGGCGGAGTGCGGGTGAAACGGAATACATGCATTCGGTGCGGTGAGTGCTCTCGGGCCTGTCCGGTGGATGCGGTGTATATGGATTCGGAAAACGGTCTGCCCTTCGTATGCATACATTGCGGGCTATGTGTGGCTTTTTGTCCCCATGAATGCCTAGAGATGCTGAAAACAGCGACTGGAGAAAATGATGATCAATGAAGAAGAATTTCGCGTGCTGATGATAAATCTGACCGATGGCACGAGTGAACCGGTTTTTTTCGGCAGTCCATCGGAATTGCTGGGTGGAAGCGGCCTGGCTGCTGGTCTCTTTGCAGAGCACGGCCTCATGGACGCGCCTGCGGATCATCCGGATCAGCCGTTGATCTTTGCCATCGGACCGCTCACCGGTTATTTCCCACTTATGAGTAAAGTGGTCCTGGGTTTCAAGTCGCCGTACAACGGGCAATATGCCGAGAGTCATGCGGGCGGGCGGCTCGGATTGGCTTTGCGTTTCGCTGGTTATGACGCCTTGGTAATCAAGGGCATAGCTCGAACGCCTTCGTGTTTGATCGTGGGCAGCCGGAACATAGGAATCCGAGACGTTCACTATTTATGGGGTCTTGACGTCTTGGCAACGGGTAAACATTTGAGGCGGTTTTCAGGTCGAGATTCCGGCCACAGGAGCATTCTGCGCATCGGGCCGGCCGGAGAACGCGGAGTTGCATTCGCAAGCATCAATGTAGATACGTACCGGCATTTTGGTAGGCTTGGTGGCGGAGCTGTGATGGGAGCCAAGCGCCTCAAGGGAATTGTTGTGCTTGGGGACGGCAGCTTACCGCTTCCAGGAGGTAAAACGTACCGAGATTTGTACGAGACGGTTTATCAGGAAGTCACCCAAACGCCGGCCATGAAGAAATACCACGATCTTGGGACTCCGGAGAATATGCTTCTTCTCAATGAGCTCCACGCGGTTCCATGGCGAAATCTCCAGGCAACACATGATGAAAAGGTCCACGGTATCACTGGCCAACGATTTGCCCAGGACCTGCTTCTGCGCAAGACAGCGTGTTCTGGATGCCCTGTCGGATGCATTCATGTGGGACTCTTAAGGGAGAAATTCGCTGACCAGAACGAGTTCCAGTATCGTCAGGTCTCGTACGATCATGAGCCCATTTTCGCAGCAGGCTCCATGCTTGGTGTCACCAATGCTGGTGGAGTACTCAGTCTTCTCGAGGAGATGGAGCGCCAGGGACTGGACGTCATGAGCGCAGGCGTTGCTCTTGCCTGGGCAACGGAGGCATTTGAGCGCGGTATCGTTTCAGACAAAGAAACGTTGGTTCAGTTGATCTTCGGAGACGTTGAAAAGTATCGCGAAGCCGTGAGGCATCTGGGACAGCGCACCAACGATTTCTATCATTTTCTGGGTCAGGGAACTCTGGCTGCGGCTGCCCATTATGGCGGGAGCGACTTCGCGTGTGTTCTCGGACAGGAGATGGCGGGATACGCCACGGGCGAGGTATTTTTTGCCTCCCAGGCCTATGGTCTTCGACACTCGCACCTGGACAACGCAGGGTACAGCTACGACCAAAAGGCGGATTCCAAAAAACCCGAAGATGCTGTGGCATTTCTGATCGAAGAGGAGCGGCGGAGGGTACAGCTTACCTGCATGGTGTCGTGTCTTTTCGCTCGTAACGTCTATTCGGAGGAACGTCTCCAGGAGTGTCTAGCGTCCATTGGACTCTCTCGTCTCGCCAACTCGGTCATGGACCGCTCAAAGGATATTCAGAACAAGCGGTGGCAGTTAAAGTACTTGACGGGGTACAATCCAACAAGTGTTTCAATTCCAAAGAGATTCGGAGAAGTCATTACGTGGAAGGGACCAGTTGACACAGACTTCATGCACGCTGTAGCAGGGGAGTACCAGAAGGCTGTCCGCAAACTGGCAGACATGGGACAAAGCGTTCAGTGTTAAGGAGCAGCGTCGTATGAATCTAATCCCCGGAAAAGAACTAGTCTGTCTCCAAAAGCAATTGAGAGGGTTGTGATGGGCAAAGAAGTCGGCTACCCTTGCCAGGGAGAGCCTATGGATTTAACCGCATACGAGAGCCGAACAATTCCGGCCATGACCGATGCTATGAGGCGTATTCGAGCGCTTGCATATTCGGACTACCGGGGAGTTACAGTTAGAGTGGTCGCTGCTGCAGATGAATTCCTCTCTGCGATGGGGCTTGAAGCCACTAAAGAGAAGGTCGCTCAGAGAAGTCTTTATGGATCTCGCGGGCCCGAGATTGTCACTCCGGCATGGAGTACTGAATCAGGCCCTCTGACAAGGCGTCGCGTGCGAGGCAAGGGAAACAGTTCCGTGCATCCTCATCAACGGCTTCTTCTCATGGAGTACCAACGTCTCCTATTGATCCTCCTGCGATCGTTCAGTGAACCTGCCGACGAACTGGCTTACGTCACATCGCTTGCGTTGACTGACCAGGCGGTCAGCCGCTTTGCAATGCTCGTAGCAAATCATGATATGTGGTCGGATGAGCGCTTCTGGGACACCTTGAGTCATCCCGCAAGTTACCTACACCGGGAAATCTTGGGCGCTTTGCAGAATCTTCTCGTCCAGGAGTATGAAGGCGAACATGCCACGGCGGGAATCGTCTTCATCAGATCTAGTGAGAGAGATCGACTTCGCTGGTTGCCTCACATTCACAATGGGCTCGATCTCCGCACCCAGCCGAGGTTCATCCGCAAGTTAAGTGACGGCAAGAGAACCG
>CAYZET010000306.1:0-1337 GCA_964477215.1 uncultured Syntrophaceae bacterium
TGATTCTCGCCGAGATCGCGTTCTTCTCTCCCACATGGAAGTCGCTGCTCAAACGAGGAAGCGTTTTCGCTCTTGTGGCTGCCCTCTCGGTCCTCGGCCTGTCTTTGCTCGAGCATCCGTATGGGGACACCAAAATGGCCGGGGGGATTCTCGCTATGGCTTCGCATTACTATGAATCCGCGGGGCTGACCCTCAAACAGGTTCTCTTGACCCAGAGTCGGATGTTCTTCTTCTATCTGTCTCTCATCGTGGCGCCTATCCCCTCTCGATCGCAGCTCGTCCTCCCTCAGGTCATCTCCACTTCCTTTACAGATCCTCCGACTACAGTGATCGCGGTTCTCGGGGTCGCTGTCTTCGTGTCTGTCGGACTCGTCCTGCTTTGGAAGCGCCCGGTTTGGGGATTCGGCATGCTATTCTACTCGGTGGCTCTGTTGCCAGAATCTCTGCTCGTGCCGGAGTACGCGTACTTCGGATACAGACCGATAATCCCGATGGTCGGCATCCTGATCTTCGCTGCAGACTGCGTCCCCCGGGCCTTCAATGCACTGGCTCATTGGAGAAGTGCCGGTAAAGCCGCTTGCATGGTTTTGGGGATTTGCGGCGGTGTGTACGTTGGTTTGGTTGCAGGGGAAACGTTCTCTCTGGCCGAGCTCTGGCGCGACAGAGTCGCGTTCTGGCGGGAAGTGGTGACCCGTTTCCCGCTGCGGGAGCAGGGGGTGGAGCGAACCACCCGGGTGCATGCGCTGTACAATCTTGGCTCGTCCCTTCTCGAGAACAAACGTGTCCCGGAAGCCCTGGAAGCGTTCCAGGAAGCATGCAGAATAGCTCCGGATCATGCAGAAAGCAACAACGCTGCGGGAGTCCTTCTCCACCGACTGGGTCGGCTTTCCGAAGCAGAGTACCATCTGAGGCGGGCTGTCGAGCTGAAGCCAAACGACTCGAAAGCCAGAAGCAATCTGGAACGCTTGATCAAGGAAACCGAAAGCCAGACCGAAATCACTCGGGAGAAAGGTCGTGGCGCCAACTAGGACCGCACTGATTATCGGAGCTGGACCAGCCGGTCTGACCGCAGCTTACGAGCTCCTCGACAAGACCGACATCAAACCGATGGTTTTCGAAATGAGTGGAGACATTGGAGGGTTGTCCAAAACGGTGATCTACCGGGGAAATAGGATGGACATCGGAGGGCATCGGTTTTTTTCAAAATCAAGGCGGGTTACGGACTGGTGGTTGAACATTCTGCCTCTCCAGGGCAGTCCTGCCCGAGACGACTTGATATTGGGTCGGTTGTCATGGGCCGGAGGTCAGAGACAGCGACGCGACATCGCGTCGAGGAA
>CAYZET010000306.1:1347-6927 GCA_964477215.1 uncultured Syntrophaceae bacterium
ACCGTAGCTTTCCCAGCGCCGGACCCGGAACGAGAAGACCGTGTGATGCTTCAGCGTGACAGAGTCTCACGGATCTTCTACTCCGAAAAGTTCTTTGATTACCCGATCAGATTGAATGCCAATCTTTTGCTCAATCTTGGAATCAACCGAATTACGAGGATAGGCTTCAGCTATCTATACGCGAAACTTTTCCCGAGAAAAAAGGAGCTCTCTCTGGAAGACTTCTTCATCAACAGATTCGGCTCTGAGCTGTACAGAATTTTCTTCAAAGACTACACTGAGAAGGTTTGGGGAATGCCATGCACGGAGATCCAGCCCGACTGGGGTGCGCAGCGCGTCAAAGGCCTTTCGGTGGGGAGAACCTTGACCCATGCAGCGCGGAATCTCATGGGAAAAGGTGGCTCAGCCGATGTGAGGCGTGTCGAGACTTCTTTGGTGGAGCGGTTCTTTTACCCCAAGCTCGGACCGGGTCAGATGTGGGAAGAGGTGGCAAATGCAGTTACCGCTCACGGTGGGCGCGTGTTCAAACAACACAAAGTTATCGGTCTGAAAGCGGAACGCGGGAGGATCGTCGAGGCGTTGATCAAAGACGAATCCACCGGGCGGGTGATTTCGCAGCGAGCGGATTACTTTTTTTCCACTATGCCGGTCAAGGATCTGGTCGAATCGTTACGCCCGTCGCCGCCACATTCCGTTACAACCGTTGCTTCACAACTGCTCTACCGAGACTTCATCACCGTAGGGGTTCTGGTCAAGGCGTTGAGAATTTTAAACACTACAAATCGAAAGACTGTAAACAACATAATTCCGGACAACTGGATATACGTACAAGAGCCCAACGTGAAGATGGGTCGCATACAGGTGTTCAATAATTGGAGCCCCTATCTGGTCTCGGATTCGAACACGGTGTGGCTGGGATTGGAATATTTCGCGAACGAGGGCGACAGCCTCTGGAGCATGACCGATGGTGAGATCATCGAGTTTGTCGTTGGAGAGCTCGCGAAAATCCGTGTGGTCGATCGGAGGGACGTCGTGGATGCCACGGTAATAAGGATGCCCAAGACCTATCCCACCTACGCCGGCAGCTTCTGGCAGTTCCCCCTTGTGAAGCGGTACCTTGATGGGCTTGAAAATCTCTTCCTGATCGGCCGAAACGGTATGCACAGATACAATAATATGGACCACTCCATGTTAACCGCTATGGTTGCCGTAGAAAACATACGCGCGAATGTGTCGGACAAGGAAAACATTTGGCAGGTGAATGCGGAAGAAGATTATCATGAAGAGCAGTGAAAGCGCTGGCTCGCCACGCAATCGCGTTTCCGTCGCGCTCGCAGCAACATTCACCGCTGCGCGAGATGGTTCGCCTTGCTTGCCTGAGACATCCCGTACACGGTATAATCGATTCGGCTGTCGGGATAAACGCCTGCGAACGAGTAGGCTGAGGGCCGAAACTGGGTCGTTTCCGGCAGGAGCACGGACTTTGGAACGGGAGGTCAATCAATCATGGGTACGGGTATCTGCAAGATCACCTATTGCCAGGCCTGAAATTACAAGCCCAGAGCCGTCGGTCTGGCGGAAGAATTGAATCGTGAGCTGGGAATTCATTCAGAGCTTATCGCGTCTTCAGGGGGAGTGTTCGAGATCGAGTACGGGGGAAAAAAGGTTTTCTCGAAAAAGGAGCTCGGTCGATTTCCCAATGACAAAGAAGTGGTCGACTTGATCAAGAGGAATGAATAGCGGGAGCCATGGCGGAGAGCTCGTATGAATCACAGATCGAGCAGGGGGACGGCGGGTTGGTTCCGGCCCCGTTTTACGTGGTAAAGGGAGCGCTCTTCATCCGGGCTCACCGCATATTGTGGAAGTATGCTGCGGCTCCGCTGGCCATAAGTGTTGTAGTGTTGGGAGTCGCATACGCTGCGTCGTACTGGCTCTTTCTTAGACTGATGAGCCCGCTTGCGGCAGAAGCGTGGTATTGGCAAGTCCTGTACTATGTGGCTGCCGTGATGGTTACCATACTTCTTCTCGTCCTTGTTTTCTTCCTGTTCAGCCTCCTCGCAACAGCGATCGCAGCGCCGTTCAATGAGCTGATCTCGGAAAAAACTGAATCTTTGGTCAGGGGGATATTTCAGGACACCCCATTCTCCGTCACGAGCCTGTTGAGGGATTCTGCGCGAGGGATCGGGCATTCCCTAGCCATACTCGGGACATACATTGGTGTGCTTGTGGTGAGCCTCCCGCTGCTGCTGATCCCCGTGGTTGGACACGTGCTCTTTGCAGCCATCGGGACACTCCTCTCTGCGTACATGTTTGCCTATGAATTCCTGGGATGCTCCATGGACAGGCGACGGTATTCATTGGCCGAGAAGCGCAAGTTCATCCGCAGTCACCTGCGCTCGTCTCTCGGATTCGGCCTGGGAATTGCTCTGACTGCCTCCATCCCCTTTGTGAACGTTCTGCTCCTGCCCGCTGCCGCCGTGGGAGGAACGCTGCTGTTCCTGGAGCTCAGTCGGAACGACGCGACGTCCTCTCCGATCCCCGATTAAGGGGGAACGTTGTACGTGAGACAGCGATTGACACACCCCTCTGCGTGGGATAGGCTCCTCTCGGACATGGTGAGGAACGACTCAAAATTCGTAGTCTCGAAGGTTTGCCGAAAATGGTCATCAAGTGTTCTCACTGTAAGGGACTCATGAGAGTCGACGAAGCCCGGATCCCCAAAGGTGGCGGAGTCAAAGTGCGATGCCCTCATTGCGATGAGATAGGCTATGTTCCCGCACGTGACGTCGAAGTGGCACGGGAAACGAAACCGGTCCCTGCAACGTCCGAGCGGTCGAACATCCCCCCTCCCCATTTTGCTGAAGCGGTTGAACCTCCTGTCTCTCGCCAGCCGAGGCAACCGAATCACGAAGACGCAACCCTGCCCGAGGACGCGTTCCACGATTTCCGGTTTCCCGCAGAGCGACCGATAGCGAAAAAAAACAGGAATCCGGCCCCGCGAAAAAGAAGAATCCTCGTCTGGGTAGCGGTCTCGGTCGCTCTGGTAGCATTCTTCGCGCTTTTCGTGAACCTCATGCTACCAGGACCTTCAGGGCAGAGGCCTTTCAGCGGCGACACCCTGGTGGGATCGGGTCCCGAGCGGACTACCCCTGCGCCTCCATCGGTCCGCTGAGCGAAGCAGCAGGGACCCAATGAGCGCCCAGGGTCCCAAATTGCAGCCGTGCGCACAAAAGTGAAGCAGGATCGCCATGATCGTAGATCGTGCCAAACAGGAATACAGAGAGCGGATGTTTCTGGCCCCTTATGCTTTGTTGGCCGAAAACACAAAAGGCCGAGTGTATCCCGAAGATGAGTGCCCCTATCGAACCGCCTTTCAGAGGGACCGAGACAGAATCATCCACTCAAAGGCTTTTCGCAGGCTTGAATACAAGACTCAGGTCTTCGCGTACTATGAAGGAGATCATTACCGAACCCGGCTAACCCACAGCCTGGAGGTGGCCCAAATAGCCCGGAGCATGGCCCAGTATCTCGGGGCAAACGAAGACTTGACTCACGCCATCGCACTGGCCCACGACCTCGGGCATACGCCGTTCGGGCACGCCGGCGAACATGCACTCCATGCATTGATGGCAGACCACGGGGGGTTTGAGCACAACTGTCAGTCTCTCCGAGTGGTCGATCGCCTGGAGGATCGGTATCCCGATTTTCCGGGGCTCAACCTGACCTACGAGACGCGTGCCGGCATCATCAGGCATTCAACGGTGTACGATAGGGTTCCGGCCGAGATCCTGAAGGATTTCGCGTCAGACCCTCAGCCTGCGCTTGAAGCACAGATTGTCAACCTTGCCGATGAAATCGCCTATAATTGCCACGATATCGAGGACGGCTTGCGCTCCGGCTTCTTCGATGAGAACGATCTTTCGGATCTGCAAATTTGGAAAGAGGTGACCCGAAAAATCCGAGAGAGTCACCCACATCTGGACAGAGACACGTTCCGGTACCAGGCAACCCGAGCACTCATCGACACTTTCATCCGGAACTTACTGCAGAATACCGAGGAAAATCTTTCGAACGGGAATTTTCGGACTCCACGAGACATAGCAAGCGCTGAGAGACCCGTGGCCACATTTTCTTCTACATTCGAGCGTTGGAAAGAGGATCTCAATCATTTTCTTCATTCTAGGTTCTACACCCACCACAAAATTATGAGAATGCAGTACAAAGCGAACCGACTCCTCAGAGATCTTTTCCGAGAGTACGTGAAGCGACCTTCCCAGCTTCCTCCGGGAGTCCAGAAACGACTGCACGAAGAGAACGAGCCACCTGAGCGCATCATATGCGATTACATTGCGGGCATGACCGATCGGTTTGCCCTGGACGAGCACAGAAAGCTCTTCCTTCCGTACGAGTATTGATCCGTTGAACCGAGATGCGGTTTCCAGACTTTCACTCCATATCGGGAGGGAGAGTCGGATTCGCTCAATTGTCAGGAGCTGTGGCCCGTGCCCTCTGATAGGCCACCAGGGCTTGGGTCACATCCGTACGTCCTGATTCCGAGGCCAAGACAAGGGCCGTTTTTCCCTCCCAGTCTTGAATGTGGGCGTCCGCGCCCGCTGTCAGCAGTTGCGTCACGACTTCCGCATGTCCGTTGCGAGCCCCGAGCATGAGAGCCGTGGCACCCTTGTTGTTCCTGGCATTGACCTGAGCACCAGCCTCGGTGAGAAGCCTCACGATCTTGGTAAGGCCGTTGCGCGCGCTGACCATGAGAGCGGTATCCCCGTCACGATCCGCAGCGTTGACTTCCGCTTTAGCCGCGATCAACAGCTTCACCACATCTGCATTCCCAGCCTGTGCTGCCGCTATCAAAGGGGTCCTCCCATGAGTGTTTCGCACGTTGACGTCGGCCCTGTGGGACAGGAGAAATTTCACGAGGTGCTTGTGTCCCTGTCCTGCGGCTTCGAAGAGCGCAGTGTTTCCCTCTTTGTCCGTCGCGTCTACAAATGCTCCCCCCTCCAAGAGGAGTTGAGCCACTCGCAGCTTGCCGTTCCGCGCTGCAATCATGAGCGCTGTTCTGTCGGCCCTGCTTCTCAGGTTTGCTCGACCGCTGTTCTGGAGGAAGCACTCAACCAACTTCGAGTGCCCCAGCCCTGCCGCTAGCGCGAGAACCGTATCTCCCGAATCCGTCACCGTGTCCACTGATGCGCCGAGGGTTATGAGCTCTCTGACCCGCGCAAGATCGTTGAGCAACGTGGCGAGCACCAGTTGCTTGTCCAGAAAAGATGCGTTCGCTGCATTGACGACACGGCCCTTTTCGATGATCAAGCGTACGATTTCCGCGTGCCCGTGCCTTGCTGCCTCCGCGAGCGCAGTGGCTCCTTCCAAATCTTGTGCATCCACCTGTGCGCCACTTTGTATGAGCAGCCTCACGACATCGATATTCCCTTCGCTCGCCGCCAGCATCGTGCTGATGTGCGTGGTGACGCCAGCGGGCGTATCCTCGACGGTCGTGGAGACCAGCGCGTGGGCGGGAAGTTGAATGCTCAAGCCAGGCAGCCGCGTCCAGTCCAGGTCGAGCACGGT
>CAYZET010000307.1:0-6926 GCA_964477215.1 uncultured Syntrophaceae bacterium
TCTTGATCTTTCAAGAACAACGAGGTTTTTCACTTTTTTTGACCCGCGATCTAGGTTGGTACCAAGGCAGGCTTGGTACCCCTTCACACGTGGCTTCCTGATGCCCACAGTCAGGCGCCGTCCCCAGTATGTGCGCTTCTGTCAGGCGTGGAGACGTCAACCGCTCTCTATTCAATAATGAAGCTCATACCGGCCGTGCAGGCGGTTGCCGATGGCTCATCTCAGAAGTGGATTCTCATTTTCGGATTGGTGTCCGCCGGCTTCGCTGCTTTCCTGCTGATCCAAGTAAAAGAATATAAAAGGCTTTTCGCGTTTTCCACCGTAGAGCATATGGGCATCATTCTGGTGGCGGTAGGCTTGGGCGGAGCCGGTGCCTATTTTGGAGCAACTTATCAGATGCTGAGCCATACCGTTGCAAAGTCTTTCTGCTTTTTCGCCGCAGGTGCTGCGCTCAGGGTCGTGGGGACTCGGGACATAAACTCGGTGCAGGGCCTGATTCGGGAATCCCCAATAGTCGGCGCGTCACTGCTCCTGGGCGCCCTTGCGATATCAGGGGCCCCGCCTTTCACAGTTTTTTTGAGCGAGCTCACGATCCTAAGAGCAGGAGTTTCCAGCGGCCAATACGCTGCCACTGGCCTGTTAGCCCTTTTCGTCGTTGTTGCCTTCTGTGGGATTATGTTCCACATCTCGCGCATGGTGTTCGGTAAGCCATTACCCGTCGCAGACAGGCCGGTTCTGCCGAGGAGTTACTCTACATCCCTCTGTTTAGCAGCGATCCCCGTCTGTCTGTTTGGGCTTTACATGCCTGGCCCGCTTTTTGACCTTCTACGCCTGGCGGCAAATGCATTAGGGAGGTGACCCCACATGCACATGCACACCATATCAAGCGACGCCCTCAAACCGAAGAGTCTGCTTGACGTCCTGGCGTCGCGGTGGTCGGGAGAAGTGAGGGCGACTGTGGACAACCGCAATCTCTTGATTCTGATTGAATGCAGTCCAGATCAGTTGCAGGAGGTCTGTGGGTTGCTCGTTTCTTATGCGAAGTACACCTTTGCAACCTTGGTTGTCCAAGAGACCTCTTCTCAGTGGCTTCTCCGCTACATTTTCTATGGCGACCTCGGATGTGGTCGAATCTATGTGCTCGTTCAACAGCCGAAAACAAACACGGTTATTCCAAGCATCAGCGTGTGTGTCCATGCGGCGGATTGGCATGAGCGAGAAGTGGAAGATTTGTTTGGCCTCACCTTCGAAGGGCACCCACGTCTGGGGGATTTTGTGTTGCATGAGGAATGGCCCGAGGGAGTGAACCCTATGAGGTCGGACCATGACGCATCCGTACCATATCCTCGGAGGGAAGTGGACCCGGAATGGCGTCCTCTGCGAATTCTTCAGGCTCCGGGCGCCTTTATGATGCCCATAGGGCCGGTTTATTCCGACTACGCTGAGTCAGCCCAGTTATTCCTGGAGACGGTCGGAGAAGACGTGGTGCGGACGACCCCACGCTTTTTCTACAAGTACCGCGGAGTCGAAAAGTTGGCGGAGGGGCAATCCCTCGAACGGGTCCTCCTGATGGCCGAGCGTTTCTCTGGCACATCTGCATTCGCCCACTCCCTGGCTTTCTGTGAGGCCGTGGAACAAATTTGCGGAGTGCGACTGCCAGCCCGCGCGCAAGCCTTGCGCGTGATTTTCGCCGAACTGGAGCGCTTACGGCACCATGTGGGTGCAATCGCAAGCATCTGTGGTTCCACGGCGCTGGCGGTTGCTACCAGTCAGGCAAGCATTTTGGAAGAGGAACTTCTCCGGCTTTCATGCCAGGTTGCCGGGCACCGATACCTGTTTGGTACAAACATTCCGGGTGGCCTGTCTTTGGATTTAACCGCAAAGAAGTGCCTCTTCCTCAGTGAGTCAATCAAACGTGTAGCGGAGAGATTAGATTCGTTGCTGGAGATGCTACGGTTCTCGAGTAGCTTTCTGGACCGCATCGAACAGGTGGGAATAGTTTCTGTCTCGAGCGCGATGACATACGGCCTAGTGGGGCCGATTGCGCGGGCCTCGGGGGTTGGCCGGGACCTGCGCAAGGTACTCCCTTATGGATATTACAAAACCCATTCGGAAGTCAGAACACCCCTGGAATCTGACGGCGATGGCTACGCTCGTCTCCGGATTCTTTTCAACGAAGCGAAGGAATCTGCTCGCATCATTTGCCGGCTCGCATCTGCCATTCCCACGGGAGAAATCATGTGCCGGGACTTCCAGATTGTCCCTGGTGGCGCGCTTGGTTGGGTCGAAGCCCCTCTGGGCGCAGCCTTCCATTGGCTGAATATCGGGGAAGATGGGAGAGTCGAGCGCTACCGAATCGCGCCCCCATCGTTCACGAATTGGCACGGTTTCCACTTGGCGGCGGAGGACTTTGCCTTTCAAGACTTCCCCATCATCATGGCTACGTTCGGGCTCTCGAACGCGGAATGCGACCGCTAGGAGGAGGGCGGGACATGACCAAATGGGTGTTGTTGGGGCTTAGGACCGGGACGAAGACAACGCAGTACCCGGGGTTTGCCGAGAACGCTCCCGGGGTGTCTCCAGGCCGCCCGAGAAGCAGCTTGAGTGGCGAGCCTATGGATAACCCTTCTGTTCACACTCGATGCCCTACCCGCGCGATTAACCAGTCTGACTATGGTGTCTCGGTGGACTACCGGCGGTGTGTGCACTGTTTTCGGTGCCACCGTGGGCTCCCCGCGCCCCTTGATTTCGAGCCGGGGTATGAATGGGCGAGCCTCCGTACCGAAGCGTCTGATCCCTCGATGATGCTGGGGCATGTCTTCGCTCATTCCATCCACGTGCGAGTGCTTGACGCCGGGGCTTGTCGTGCATGTCTGAGTGAGATCGAACAGCTTGGCAAGCCCTATTACAATGTCCATCGTCTAGGCTTTTTCATAACGCCCACACCGAGACAGGCCGACGTGCTCCTGGTAGCGGGGCCGGTGACGGACAACATGCGATTGCCGCTTCAAAAGACGTACGACGCGATGCCCACTCCTAAGAAAGTAATTGCCGCAGGCACATGCGCCCTTTCAGGGGGAGTTTTCGGGCCGAGCTTCACTTGTGAGGCGGGGGTATCCAAAGTGATTCCCGTCGATGTTGAGATCACAGGGTGCCCGCCCCCACCACTCGCATTGATTCACGGACTGCTGGTCGTAGCGGGGCGCCAGAGTGGAAAATTGCCGGTGCCCGCCCGAGAGTTGAAGGGAGGACAACGGGATGATTGACGTAAGCCACCTGATGCTTCTCTTCCTGGTCACATGTGGATGCGGTGCCATTCTTGCAGCTACACTTCCCGACCGGCTGAATCTGCTGGCTCTCGCGTGGGTAGGGTCCATAGACTCGATCATCGCTCTAGCGGCGAGTGGTGCGGTACTTCTACACGGCGATTCTTTTCACGCCAGTCTTTGGGAGTTGCCACATTTTGGGACTATCGAGCTTGACTTGGATCGCATCTCTGCGCTGTTTGTATTCGTCACAGCACTGGTATATTTGCCGATTTCGATCTTTTCAGCAGAGTACATGGAAAAGTATCGCGGCCGATACAGCCTGAAATCGTTCGGTGTTTTCTACCATCTCCTCTTTGCCTCAGTTGTCCTGACTTTGATTGCCGGAGACATCGTCTCTTTCCTGGTTGCCTGGGAGGTGATGACGATCCTCTGCTACCTCCTCGTGAATTATGAACATGAGCACGAAGAGGTTACCCGTTCCGGATACATGTTGCTCGCCATGAGCGAGGTCGGGACCGTTGCGGCGGCACTTGCCCTTCTCATGATGGCGGGCACATCCGAGAACTTCAGTTTCGCTTCGCTTCGGAGTTCGTCAGGTAGCCTGGGAGAATTTGCCAAGTGGGCTGTGTTTGTTCTTTCGTTCTTCGGTTTTGGTATCAAAGCCGGCCTCGTCCCTGGCAGCACATGGCTGCCCAGAGCACACCCCGTAGCTCCCGGCAACTGCTCTGCGGTTCTGTCCGGAGTAATTCTTAACTTGGGCATCTACGGCATAGTGAGAGTGAACGCAGATCTACTTCCGGTCAGCCATCCGACCCAGGGGCTCATAGTCTTGGTTACCGGGAGTCTTTCCGCTCTTATCGGTATTCTTTACGCAACGATCGAGAACGATATGAAGCGGATGTTGGCGCACAGTTCGATTGAGAACATGGGCATTTTAACGGCCTGCCTCGGAGCTGGATTCATCTTCGCTGTTTACGGCCATCCGGTGTTGGCAGGCATTGCTTTTGTTGTTGCGCTCTATCACATGGTCAATCACTCTTTGTACAAGGCGCTATTGTTCCTGGGGGCCAGCACTGTGGATTCCAAGGCCGGCGGCAGGGACCTGAATCGCCTGGGAGGCCTGGTTAACAGAATGCCGTGGACAGCAGCCTGCTTTCTGGTTGGAGCGCTTTCGATAGCTGCTCTTCCGCCCTTCAATGGCTTTGTGACTGAGTGGCTCACGCTACAAACCCTCCTCCAGAGTGCCTTGCTTTCCTCCAAAGGAATGAAGATTGCCTTCGCCTTATGCGGTGCCACTCTAGCCCTGACCGCCGCGCTGGCCGTCACGTGCTTTGTCAAGGCTTTTGCCATGAGTTTCTTGGGGATGGCAAGGTCCCGAGAGGCACAGATAGCCGTTGAGGCCCGCCGTTGCACGACGATTCCTTTAGGTCTTTTGGCGACGGCCTGCCTTCTGTTCGGAATCCTACCTACCTACATAATCCCTGTCATAGACCGAGTTGTCACCCCTGTGGTGCATCAAAGCGTGGTCGATGAGTTGGTCCCGCCATTCTTTTTATCCGCGGCTAACAGGAACCCGAAGTTCAGCGACGCATTTATTTCCGAATTTCATGACTTGGGCGCTCAGGTGGGCCGCGAGAGCCTGCCGGGCAGGGGATTGGTGGTCTTGCGTCAGGGGTCTGACCGCAACCCAGTGGTCTTTGCCATGTCGACATCGTACACGCTCGTCGTGTTGACTCTACTTTTGGGGACAAGCGTTTTGGTGATTCGGCTTCTGTTCCGGGGGCGCACGGTCAAGCGGCAACCGGTTTGGGATGGGGGGATTCGGCGGCTACTCCCAGAGATGACTTACACTGCTACTGGATTCTCAAATCCCGTACGGGTGATCTTTGACTCCATCTTCCGCCCGTCAGTGGTCGAAAACACCAGAGAGAGCATTGCCGGGCATTTTCGGACTGCGATAAAAAACGGACGACAGGAATTGTACGTAGTGGACAGATTGGCCCTCCACCCCCTCCTCCGATGGACTCGAGGGGTAGCAGCAGTTCTGGTGCGAATGCATTCAGCCCGGGTAAACGCGTATGCAGGCTACGTCCTGATAATTCTCTTGTTATTTCTGGGGGCTCAGGCACTGCCCTAATCATTGTCTCGTGCAAGAGGATGTAGCCATGGAAATCCGGGAATACTTTATACCTTGAGAAGCTTGCGATTTGACCACGGTAAAGGAGGTCGGAGGAAAGTGCGCGGGTTTAGGTGAGCCGTTGAGAGTCCAGATCCCAGTTCCTCCCGGTTATGCGATAACCATTGATGTATATGAGCTTTTCATGGAAGAAAACGGCTTGGCGCTCGGGGTGTTTGAAAGGCTAAACGGCCTGGATGAACGGTGGGTTGCCGGAATCGCTCGTGCTTCATCTGATATCATATCCTGGATGGAAGTGAAACCCATCGCAGAGCCCAAGAAAACTGCTCTGGAACATATCGTGGCTGGGCTCCGCGCTGGGAAAAGGATCAAGCAAGAAATTCCTATCGACTGGCGGTGTAGATACACAGCCACCAGGACTACCCCGCAGTCCTCGCCGCGTGCCAGCCTCGTTTGGCAGTTAACGACGGTCATCACTACCCTTTCCGGTTGGGGAGGAATTACCGTGCTCAATAAGATACTCGTCGGATTGGATGGATCCCAGGGGTCTTTCAAGGCACTTGATAAGGCACTCTTGCTGGCCTCTCTGGCTAACATCGACATCCATACCGTCTCAGTGGAGGAAGTGCCGAGATTCGCGGGCACCATCGGTGAGGTAATGGAGGAAAAGGAGGTTGCGGACACGAGATTCGGGCCGGTTATATTAAAGGCTCAAAGCATGGCCAGAAAGCGGGGCGTAAAACTTAGCGCTCATTTGCTTGTGGGACGCGAAGTCAAGACCCTCGTGGAATTCATGAACGACATAGGGTGCGATCTGCTCGTGATCGGTTTCATGGGCCACTCCGCGGTTTACGACAGGATAATGGGGGGTACCTGTCAGAATCTTATTCGTCTGGCTTCATGCTCGGTTCTGGTCGTGAAATAACGCGCTGGACCAAGCACCCACAGAGATTTCGGTGAACGGATCAAGCCGATCGGGCAGGGTCGATTAGTAATTCCGGCAGCTCTAGCGTTACTTGTTCATTATAGAAGAAATGTAACAGAAGTTGCATGATATGCTCGAAAGACTCGTTCCTGTCTGTAACAATTATTAGATGAGAAGTCTCAACGGAAACGAGGAGTGGCATGGACATTCTGACCTTAGCTATGGTTCTCTCCGACCTCTTTTTCGGCTGGACTATCGGCACACACTACAAAGGTGCCACCATGGCAATGGCCTATTGCTCGGGAATCATCAAGAACCCCACTACCGCGACGATTCTCATCGCGGTCTTCGCTTTGCTCGGCGCCACATTCGAAAGCCACGACGTAGTCACAACCGTGGGTACCGGCATCATCCGAGGGGAAGACATGACACCCCTCGGAGCAATGACCATGATGTTTATGGCAGCTCTGGTCACAGCCGCCAACACCTAAATGAAATGGCCTGTTTCCACATCTCAGCTCGCCGGTTTCCCCGCGGTCGGTTCGGCCTTGGCAATGGGCGCGGCGTAATCGAGGATTTCATTGGGGTCCGGCCC
>CAYZET010000308.1:0-6921 GCA_964477215.1 uncultured Syntrophaceae bacterium
GGAGGGCTGCCTCGTGGCCGCGGATCGTGTCTACCCCCGTTGCGAGGATGAAATCCAGCGCAGCGGAGAGTCCGGCTATTCCCACGTTGTTCCTGGTTCCACTTTCCAGGGCGTCAGGATAGAAATCGGGCTGCACCTCGAGCCCCGAGACACTTCCCGTACCTCCGTGCTTGAGGGGGCGGATGGTCAATCCCGGACGAACATAGAGCCCCCCCGTTCCCTGGGGGCCATACAGCGATTTGTGGCCGGTGAACGCGAAAAAATCGATGCCAAGATCTTCCACGTCGATGGGAAGAACGCCCGCGGTCTGTGCCGCATCGAGAAGCAACGGGACGTCGTCGATCGCTTCTCGGACTGCTCTAACATCCTGGATCGTTCCGCACACGTTGGAAGCATGATTGAGGATGACCAGAGCGGTGTCTTTCCGAATCAACCGTTTCAAGGCATCCATATCCAGGACGCCCATCCTGTCGCACGGCACCACATCAGCCGTGACGATTCCCTGGCTCTCCAGGTGGCGGACCGGCCGAAGCACGGAATTGTGCTCCATCTGGCTCATTACCACATGGTCACCCGGATTGAGAAAGCCGAAGATCACGGTGTTCAGGGATTCCGTGGCGTTGAGCGTGAATGCGATACGCTGAGGGTCGGAGATGCCGAACAGCCGGGCGAGTTTTTCTCGAGCTCCTTCAACAATGATCTCGGCTTCACGGGAAAGCTCATGCCCCGACCTTCCCGGATTGGCGCCCACGTCTTCCATAAAGTGGACCATCGCCTCAGTCACTCCGGGTGGCTTGGGGAAAGACGTCGCTGCATTATCAAGATAGATGAGTCTCTTCACAGACTTACAGCACCCGCAAAAATATGTCCTCAAAATCCTTGGCGGTATCATCCCAGGTCATGCCGGATACCAGGATGTGCTCCCGAGCAGCCGCACCCATTTTCTGTCTGAGGTATCCGTCTGCAACAAGTTTCGCCAGGCACGAACGCAGTTGGCTCGCGTCACCTGCTTCGAAGAGCAGGCCTGTTTCGCCCTCTCGCACGAGATCCGGAACTCCTCCCACTCGCGACGCCACAACCGGAAGACCGCATGCCATGGCCTCTTTGATGACATTTGGGCTCCCTTCCGTAAAACTCGGCAGGCACAAGATGTCAGAGCGCCTCATTTCTTCTGCCACAGCCGGTGGAGACAGACTGCCGGTCCAATGAGTCCGTTGGCTGAGACCCGCGCTCTCACACAAGGACCTCAACTCGTCGGCATAGTACCCATCTCCCACGAGCACCAGACAAACATCTCTCAGGCTTTCATGGCTGAGTGCCTGAAAGAGGGTCTGAATCCCCTTTTTGGGTATGAGAGCTCCTGCATAGATTACCCTTACGAGATCACTGTTTCGCACACTCTGCTCAGCAGGGTGAAACATCTCCGCGTCCACGCCGAATCGAGGGAGATACAGCTTTTCTTCTGGGACACCGAGGGCCCGGATAATCCCGAGCAATTCGGAGCTCACCGGAGCAACTGCAGCAGCCCGCTTGCTCACCCATTTGGTAAGCAGACGCCACAGCAAACGGTCTCGAGCCAGGTATCCGTCATCACCCCGAAAGGAGATTACTAGAGGCTTGCCCGTGAGCATACTCACCGCGGCTCCCACGATTCCTGCTCCCAGCCAATTTGCATAGATCAGGTCAGCCCGCCGAGAATTCCATAAGGAGCAAATGAAGAACATCACCATCATAGGGAGCAGTTGCACCTTGGCCAGCTTGCTCTCTCTCAGGTTTTCCGGTATGCCTCCCCCGCCTCTGGTTAGGCGCTGCAGGGATCTGGGCATGAAATAGCCGAATCTGAGGGTTTCTATTCCGTGGAGCCTCCGTTTGCCGTGAAATTCTCCATCGGACGGAGCGATAACCTTGACGAAATGCCCCCTTCTGGCCACAGCTTGGAGGAGCTTGGCTATGAATACCCCGGACCAGTCATGCTCATGGGAGGGGTACGAAGTGGTGAGAACTTCTATTGTCATTGCGGGAGATTCTGTCCGGTTCGTAATCGGATTGTTGAATACCACGAGCGGTCGACCAATAATTTCGTGCTCACAAGATGGCGAAATCCAAGCGAGGGCAAATTCCTGGAAGACGGATCGTTGCCTCTGGTGCGCACAAAATCCCTCCACGGTCAGGCGTTTGCCTTCTCAAAAATTGCACACGAGACAGAGGACATGCAGCGAATCGCAACACCATTATGGCTTCGAATCACGAATCAACGAATCTACATCGTACCCCGCCTTCTTGTAGTTGTCCAGAGCTCGCCCCTTCAACCCTGAATCCCCCGTCTTCTCGGAATGACTGTCCGCGAGCTCCGCTGCATGGCTCCACATCCCTGCGTTCTCGTAATCCCTGATAGTCCTGCTAACCCGTTCATGCTCTTCGCAACCCTCGACCACTGCGGCTCTGCACCAAGAAATGAGCCTCACAACGTCGGCACCACAGTTCGGGCAGAAATCTAGCGGCTGCTCGTTGATGCCCTGCAAGACTTCGAAAGGTCTGGCGCATCGAGAACATGCGACACTTGCTTCCTTTGCCTGATACTCGTAGATGGGCACAGCACTCACCTCTCGGCGTTGACCTGTACTGGTGTTGTCCTGTCGTGGAGCGTTTGAAGAAACGTTTAGGCCCAATTCGAGAACCGAGCTATGAACGACCGCGTGAAAACGCGGTCCGAGCTCCGGTCTCTTGCTGTACGTATCACAAACACTTCACAGGCGCGGTTCGGAAGCCCCACCTCTGTGGTCGCGGAGCATCCGTCAAGGGCTCGCCGGCACTCAACTGTGATGACTGCCACGCGTCTTCAATGCATGGCAGCATATTCTCTGTGGAGGCTATGAGCCGTCCTTCTCCTTCTCTTTGAGTGCAGCAAGCACCTTCTCAGGCGTTATGGGAAGGTCCTTTATGCGCACTCCGATCGCGTCATACACGGCATTGGCCAGTGCCGGCGCGGTAGGAACACAGGCTGGCTCACCGATTCCTTTCGCACCAAACGGGCCGGTCGGTTCGTACGGCTCGATAATGACCGCGTCGATCGGCACCGCATCTTTGGCAGTGAGTATCTTGTAGTCCAGGAGATTGGCGTTCATGACCCTGCCGTGATTCACTTGCATCTCTTCTGTCAATCCATATCCGATGCCCATCACTGTAGCCCCGTAAATCTGGCCCTTGACCAGCATGGGGTTTATGGCCCGCCCCACGTCGTGGGCTGCAACGTAGTTCAAGATCTTCACGTGACCGGTCTCCCTGTCCACTTCCACTTCCACGCCGTGAGTGCCGAACGTATAGCAACAGGATAGGTTCCCCTTCCCTTCCCGGTCAAGCATCTCGTTGGGGGGATCGTAGAAGGCTTCCGCAGTGACCATCTCCCCGGTCCCGGTCCCCACCATGTGTGCCTTCCGGAGGATGCGCGATGCCTGGATCCTCAGGTGGGGGTTCTCCGGATCGCTTTTCAGGAACACCTCGCCATTGGCAAGATCCAGGTTCGCTGGATCTGACAACAGGGAAAGATCCACGTCGGGGGTAACGAAGCTCGGGTCGCGACGAGCCGTCCTCTTCCAATCCGTTGATATAATGTTTCCCATCCACTTTGCCGCCAGATCGACAATCTTGGCTTTGACCTTTTTCCCAGCCAGGATGGCCGCATGGCCCACCATGAACGCGTGACGGCTTGCGTGTGTCCCGACGTCCCAGGGACATATCTCCGTATCGCCCTGAAAGATGGATATGTCTTCCGGCTTGAAGCCTGTCGACTCGGCCACCATTTGGCGTACGATGGTTTCCGAGCCCTGTCCTTGATCGGTGCCTCCTGTGATGACAACGACCTTCCCCTCGTCGTCTACCTTCAAGATGATGCCCTGTGCGTCGGACAGATAGACCCGGGCACCTCCTCCAACGTGAAGGAAGGACGCAACTCCTACCCCCCTTCCGTTATTCTTTCCGTGCTTGCCCCCCCAGTCCAGCTTCTCTTTCACCGTGTCAAGACATTCTTTCATGGGGCACGTCGTAATCTTCAGCCCCATAGGACTGTCTTCGTTCGGCAGATTCGCATTGCGCAGACGGAACTCGAGAGGATCGATTCCCGCGGCTTCGGCCAACTGGTCCATGGACTGTTCCACCACGTACGTGGCCTGAGGGTTACCGTATCCCCGCATTGCCTGAGCATACACATTGTTTGTGTAAACGCACGTTGCCTCGAAGTGAAGATTGGGGACCCTATAGAGCGAGGAAATGGGGACCATCATCACGGAAGGAGTTGTGGCTCCCCAGGACGTGTAAGCTCCGTTGTCGAGGATCATCTCAACCTTGCGGAATGTCAGCTTCCCGTTCCTGTCGCACCCCTGCTCGATTGTGGAAATAGTCGGCTGCCGTGGCGGACTTGCCACGAATTCTTCGTTCCTCGAGAACAAAATCTTTACCGGGCACCCGGTTCGCCACGCGAGGAGCACGAGGATAAACTCGTAAATATCTGTGTCTAACTTGCTGCCGAAGCTTCCACCGACGTAGGGAGTCAAGACTCGCGTACATCCTTTGAGCCCGAGATTCCGGAGAAACATGTCGAGTCTGTCTTTGCCGCCAAACGGAACGTTTGTGACGCTCCTGAAGATAAGATTGTGGTTGACGTCAAATTCGGCTATTCCGCCGCTCGTGCCCATGCATGTTTGGTGAACCCACTGGGTCCGGAACGTATCTTTAACCACATAAGCCGATTGCTGTCTCCCAACCTCTACATCGCCTGCGGAAAGTCTCCACGGAAGGGGGAGGATATTGTTGCGCCTCGGTTTGCCTCTTGCGTCAAACTCGTGGATGAGAGGGGCGTCTGGCTTCATCGCTTCGTGAGGATCGAATATGGTCTGCAGGTCTTCATACTCCACTCGTATCAGCCCGAGCGCTTCTTCGGCCACGTCCTCGTCGATGGCCGCAACAGCGGCAACCTCGTCCCGGAACTGCCGCACCTTGTCTTTCTTGAGTGGGGTTTGATCTCCAAGAAACCCCACTCGAACTTCCGGCACATTGAATCCGGTCAAAACTGCGCGCACTCCGGGGAGCTTTTCCGCCTTGGAGGTATCTATGTTCAGAATTCTCGCGTGAGGGCGACCGCTATAGAGGATCTTGCCGTAGAGCATACGGGGAAGTTTTATGTCATTGATGTACGCGGCCCTTCCGGTGACCTTTTCCACGTCCATCCGCGGGTACGATTTTCCAACGAACGTTTCTGCCATGTCTCGCTCCTCAAAGGACCTGCATCAGTCATTCCGCGACATCATGTCAGCGGCCAATTGGATTGATTCGACAATCTGGACGTACCCGGTGCAGCGACACATGTTCCCTGCCAAGGCGTGCCTGATTTCGTCTTCCGTCGGATTGGGATTGTGATCCAGCAAAGCTTTCGCTGACATTATCATGCCAGGCGTGCAAAACCCGCATTGTACGCCTGCTTTCTCCAGGAACGCCTTCTGAATGGGGTGCAGCCCGGACTCTGCGGTCATCAGACCTTCCACGGTGAGGACTGTCTTCCCCTCCACTTCCATTGCGGGATATATGCAACTATTGATCGGGGCACCGTTAACCAACACAGTGCACGCTCCGCATTCACCTTCGCCACATCCCTGTTTTGCTCCTGTCAATTCCAACTCATCTCGGAGTACCCGCAACAATGTCCAGTGGGGATGAGCTTCCACCTCTACCGCATCCCCATTGACGATGAACCTAATGGATCGCTTCATAATTCGTGGCTCCTTTCAACTCGATTCTCGATTAGGGCTGTTCTTAACGGGCTTGAGTCTAAGGGGTACCATTTCGCGCGCGGTCAATGCAGATCATGCCTGTGCGCTTCACCAACACTCGAATCATGTCTTTCCGATACCATGCGGATCCACGAATCGTGGTCCGAGGGGCTGCTTCGCTCGCGGCTATGGATCCTGCTTTCATCAATACTTCCTCATCGATGGGCTTGCCCTCGAGAAAGGCTCCAGCCTCCCGAGCACGCATCGGTGTCGGCGCAGCAACTCCCAGCGCTATGCGAGCACTCCGGCACGTCTTAAGGTCCTCCTCAAAAGTTAGGAGCGCTGCCACACCCAGAATCGGGAGATCCATTGCCCGACGTCGAGTATGCTTCCAGTAAGTCATGCCGGTTCGGGGCGGCACATTGGGAATCACGAATTCGGTCACCAGCTCGCCCGGCTGCAGGGTAGTCCTGCCCGGTCCAGCAAAGAAATCAGTGAGAGGTACCAAACGTTCCGCATTGCTGGAAACGGCCTTTACAGCCGCATCGAGGACCAGCAAGGGTGGCGCTGTATCCGCTGAGGGAGCAGCGTTGCATATGTTGCCCCCTATGGTCGCGGAATTCCTCACCTGCACCGATCCAAGAGCGCACACCGCATCATGGAGGACGGGATACCGCTCTCGAATTTCCATGGAGAGCTCCAAGGTTCGGTGTGAAGTGCAGCTTCCGATCCGAAGCGAGTCGCCGAAATCCAGAAAATTCAGCCTGGCGACGTTGCGAAGGGAAATAACGTATTCCGGGTTGACCAACCGTTTCTTCCATTGGACCATGAAATCGGTCCCGCCTGCCATGAGCTTGGCCTTGTTCCCATGATGGGACATCAATGCCAGGACTTCTTCGACCGACACGGGCTTCAGGTACTCGAAGGTTCTCACAGGGTACTCCTCGATGATTCGATCACGGGCTCTCAGGTCTCGAAGGCCGAGCAGCCGCGTTGAAACATGACGGGAGATGGTCCGATACTCCCGTCCCTGCAAACTGACGAATCGTAACTAAGGACAATCGGCAAAATGATGGGGGTCTCTTGCCGGCGGAGCGAAAGGCTGTTGTCATGCAACGAAAGAGCCCTCGACACGTTCTTCCACGAGAGATCCAGCACT
>CAYZET010000309.1:0-6910 GCA_964477215.1 uncultured Syntrophaceae bacterium
AGACAAGACCGGTGGTTATGCCCAGTCGACTCTCTTCCTGGGCCATCTCATGGTTGAATTTCCAGGGTCCGAGAAGCTGGGAAACCAGGGGACCGTCAACGGTTACAGCATGCGACCGTTCTTCCTCGCGTCTGAGGTGATCCAAGGCCAATTTCCTGCATACGGCCGAAATGTTCCTATCGAGGTTCCTTACTCCGGCCTCTCTGGTGTAATGGCGAATGATCGTAGTTAGGGCCTCGTCCGTGAAGATAACGCTCCTGGGGCTGAGCCCGCTATCCCTTAGTTGATGAGGAATCAGATGATTCTGGGCTATTGCCACTTTTTCGTATTCTGCGTAACCAGGGAAATCAATAATTTCAAGGCGATCTCGCAAAGCTGCCGGAAGGTTGTCCACGAGGTTTGCAGTGGCAATGAACATCACGCCGGAGAGATCAAAGGGAACGTCCAGGTAGTGGTCCCGAAAGTTCCGATTCTGTTCCGGATCCAGGATCTCCAGAAAGACGGACGCCGGATCTCCCCTGAAGTCCTGGCCTATCTTATCCAACTCATCAAGCATAAAGACCGGGTTCTTGACGCCCAGGTCTCGAATTTCGGTGATAATGCGGCCGGGCATGGCACCGACATATGTCCTTCGATGTCCCCTCAGCTCAGCTTCGTCTCTCAAACCCGCGAGAGAAACACGTGTGAATTTGCGCTCCAGCGATTCCGCAATGGCCCGGCCTATTGATGTCTTTCCGGTGCCCGGCGGTCCCGCGAAGCAGAGAATCGGACCTCGCGTGAACTGCATGCGTCCTCTACGCCCGATGATGTTCCGAACAGTGCCCCGAACCTCATCCAGCTTGAACGGCTTGGTGAGATAGTGAGAAGCTCCGCCCGTGAGAGCGGCCACCGCTGAATCAACGCTGGCGTAGGCCGTAATCACTACGATGTCGCATGGATATGAAGATCCCTTGATGGTTTCCAGAAGCCGAAGTCCGTCCATCTTCTCCATCTTCACATCAGTGATCACCAGGTCTATGTCTTGCCGTTCCAGCTCTTCAAGAGCGTCCAGCCCATTTGCAGCCGTTGTGACTTCATATCCCTCCTTTAAGAGGACGTGTGCCAGGTTCTTACGAGCAATTTCCTCATCATCAACAACCAGAATTCGCCACTTCCGCATGCTCTTGAGCTTCCTGATCGCGAGAAACTCCATGACACGCTCTTTCACGTGCCCGAGTCCCGAGTGACTCATCTCCAGCACCGATTCCGCCCGTTTGAGATCGAAATTGTCTTCGGTGAATGCATGCCAGGGAAGGGAAACCAGATATTCCAGGTAATTCAGGCCAATAGTATATTCTGCAATTGCAGGATCGGTCTTCTGGAGCCGCTCTAACTCCTTGGTAGCGGTTTTCATGACCGCTTCGGGCAGCCGGGCCCTCTCCACCGCGGCACGAAGATCCAGGATTTCCTGCGGGACTGCCGGCGAATCTTCCTCTTTCGGTTTTCGGAAAAATGTCACGTGTTTGCTCCTTCGCTGACAGGATGCTTCATTATAGTGATGCCACAAAGTTAGGTCAAATCGTAGGGGAACGCCAAAATGTGGCGTGGGGGCAATCATTTTATCAAGAATGCAGGCTAAAAGCCTGCACTACATGACTGTGCTACAGGCCTGACGCATCCCCATGCGTAGGGTAGCCTTTCCAGGCTGCCAAATCCGAAGAAGCAAGCTAAAAGCCTGCACTACAATTTGGGGTCCCGCGCCGCGTGAAGGATTTCCATTAATCTTCCCTTCGCACCCTGCGCGCTGTTCGAGAGAGATCGCTTCGCAGCGAGGGCTATTGTTGCAGGATACAACACGCGGTCTTCTTGCCGCCACATGCTCGCATGCACCTGATATTCATTTCGATTACGTTCGCTGGTCTCCTAATGTTGCAAAATGCTACACAAATCGGAGCCTCAATCTTCCGAATCAGCTTCGGATAATCCTCGTCATATCATTATGTTAACCGGCTTATCCACTGTGGCACGGAAATTGACTTCCTTTGAGCACGGAGACTAGGCGAGAGAAAGGAATATCCAAAATGAAACTGTGGAAGAGGAAGTTCGAGGCACTTGCCTGTGCGGTCGCGTTTGCAGAGGCAGGGGAATGGAAGACTGCCATGGAGCTCGCCTCGCGGTCGGATCGCCCTGCCAACAGACCGTCGGCCAAGGACGAGCAGAGAATGAGGCTGAAGACTGATAAAAGGCTGCGCGTTTAGATTTCGGTGACTTCAGGATTTGGATCGAATTTTCAACGTAAGAAAGGGGAAGTTAGAAATGCCTCAGCCGGCATCTGGCGGTAGAAAAGTCAATCTTGTCGGACAAACGCTCCTGTTTGGGGCAATGAGCGCGGCGCTCTATTTTCTCGTATTGGGTAATTCAACAACCGTAATGGAGTATTTCACTCGAGGAGGGTACTACGCTGCTCTTCCGGTTCTTACGGTGTTCGTGTTCTCTTTTGTCCATGGCACCTTTGCGAGCAAGCTGTGGAGCGCTCTCGGGGTAGAAGCAATAACGAAGCCCACCGCGCCACGGGCGGAGCGACCTGTCCCCCGTCCAGCGCGACGACCGGATACCCGCCCTCGTTTGCGAGTATGAGTGGCTCTATGCAGTATGAAGGAGGAGCTCCAAATGCATGATGCATTGACAAGCAATATTCAGTTCATTGATCTTAGTTGGGGAATAGCTGCTTACCTGTTCATCGTCGGATTCATCGGCGGTCTGGTCAGTGGGTTTATCGGCTCAGGAGGAGCCTTCGTTCTTACGCCGGGCATGATGAGCCTCGGTGTGCCTGCAGCGGTTGCTGTCGCGAGCAACATGTGCCACAAGTTCCCGAAGGCCATGGTGGGAGCGTACAAGAGATACAAGTACGGTCAGGTCGATCTCAAGTTGGGAATCATGATGGCTGCTACTGCCACCATCGGAGTTCAGGTCGGCATCAAGATCCAGGAGATGATTCTTGCCCGGTGGGGGGAAGCGGGCTCGAACCTGTATGTCAGTCTCTCATTCGTGTTCGTCCTTATAACGGTTGGCGGATATGTGTTTTATGACGCATATAAGCTGTCCAAATCCAGCGAGGAGGACAGTGGCACTCCAGCGCTTGCAGTCTGGTTGCAAAAGATCGAGCTTCCTCCCATGATTTACTTCAAGACAGCAAATCTTCGGATTTCGCTATGGTTTACTGTGCCGGTCGGCTTCTTGACGGGAATGCTTGCCGCAACGATAGCGGTCGGGGGATTTGTCGGCGTGCCGGGGATGATTTACGTAATCGGGGCCTCAGGACTTGTTGCCTCTGCGACCGAGCTCGTTATAGCCTTTATCATGGGATTTGGCGGTACGGTCAAGTGGGCCATCCATGGTATGGTGGATATACGACTAACCTTGATCATACTTGCAGGATCCCTGTTGGGGGTTCAGCTTGGTGCCATCGGCACGACGTACGTTAAAGAGCACATGATCAAGGTAGTCATGGGGGCCATCATGCTCATCGTCGCTCTGAGCCGAGGATTGGCGGTTCCGAAGTACTTGGGAGAGCTCGGGGTGATCTCGATCAGCGATTCGATGACATCCATGCTCATGACAGCGAGCTTTGCATCCATGTGCTTGGCCCTTGGTGTCGGCGCGGTGATCATACTTGCGAGCATGATCAAGGCAAAGCGCAGCTATGCCGGTCCAGCGCTCACACAGGAAAGCTTCGACCATGTTTGAACGTATCCTCGTAGCCGTGGACGGATCGGATTCCGCCATTTCGGCCCTTCGTCAAGCACTCTCTTTGGCCAGGTCCGAGAAGAGCGCGGTCTACGTTTTGGCTGTGGTCCCCCCTTATGAGGGGGACCTTCGTCTTGTGGGGGTGCGCGGGCACGTGCGGGATGTGATGAGGGAACCGTTCGAAAAGGCCCTGGCAGAGGCGGTAGCCGTTGCAGGCTCTTTAAGATTTCCGGTGAAGCCAATCCTTTTAGAAGGTGAGCCCCCACAAACGATCGTGGATCTGGCAGATGCACACGGAGCAGATCTCATTGTGGCGGGCGTTAGAGGCCGAAACCCGGCGGAAAGGCTGCTCTTGGGCAGCATGGTGTCGCGTGTTATAGGGTACAGCCGTACTCACGTCATGGTGTGCCCTCGAAACAGTGAGATAGGGCTCGGTAAAGTAATTGTCGCGTTCGACAGCTCTGAGTCTGCAACGGGGGCACTGGCTCTCGCTTTCGATTTTGCGAGGGAATATGGCTCCCACTTGGATGTCCTTTCCGTTGCGGACGTTCCAAGTCATTTGTATGGTGTGAGTCCCGCCGCAGCCGGCGATTTGGTAGAGAAGGCGCGAAGGACTCTGGAGAAAGCGGAACACCACGCGGCAGACGACGATGTCAGCGCAGATTTTCTCCTGCTCGAGGGAGACTCTTACGACATAATACTTGAGACATCGAGGCAGAAGAATGCCGGCCTAATCATCATGGGGTCTCACGGCAGAACCGGCATCAGGAGACTGCTCATGGGAAGTGTGACCGAACGAGTGATCGGACACGCTCCCTGCCCGGTAATCGTTGCCAGAGCATATTGAGCACCTTTGGTCCTGTTGCGCTGTGTTTCAAGGACCGAGGTTAAAGGCCGGTGTTAGGTGAGGCCATATTTGTTCATTTTGCGCCACAACGACGTTCGATCAATGCCCAGGGCTTCGGCCGCAAGACTTCTGTTCCCTTCGGTTTCTGCTAGTACCTGCTTGATATACCTGATCTCCAACTCTTCCAGAGTAGGGAGCTTCCCATCGCGCTTTCTATACGTGACGATCTTGTAGTTTCGCAAGTCATCTGGCAGGTGGTCGAGCTCAATGACACCGTCGATGGCCAAAGCGATACCCCGCTCAATGATGTTCTCCAGCTCCCGCACGTTTCCCGGAAAATCATACTGTTTTAGCAAGTCCAGCACAGGTTTCGACAGGGTCGGCGTTTCTCGGCCCATGAGCTTGGAGTGCTTTTCCAGGAAATGGTGGGCCAGAATGGGGATGTCGTCCCGCCTAAACGCCAAAGGAGGCAACTCGAACGAAACGACGTTCAAGCGATAGAATAGATCCTTCCGGGACTCGTTGGATTGAATCGCAGCCTGAAGATCCCGATTCGTGGCCGCTATGAAACGCACATCCACATTTATCGTTGCAGTCCCGCCTACACGCATGAGTTGTCGCTCCTGAATCACTCTCAGAAGCTTGGCCTGCATGTTGGTGGACATCTCCGTAATCTCATCCAGAAACAGCGTCCCTTCAGCGGCCAATTCGATGATACCCCGCTTCGTCTGGTGGGCTCCGGTAAACGCACCCTTTTCATGACCGAAGAGCTCGCTCGACAGCAACTCCTCGGTGAATGCCCCGCAGTTCACCGCCATCATGGGCCGATCGCTCCGGGTGCTATGCTCGTGGATGTACCGAGCCAGCAATTCCTTGCCGGTTCCCGATTCTCCGGTGAGAAGCACATTACAGTCAGTGGGCGCAATTTGGCGCGCGGTCTCCAGAATTCTGATCACCGCCGGATCCTTGCTGATGATCTGGACACGATCGAATTCCTTAAATTTCTTCAATTCATCGCGGAGGTGAAGGTTTTCCTCAGTGAGCCTGATCTTCTCCAAGGCTGCAGCCACGATTTTGCGCACAGCGTCTATGCGGTAGGGCTTGGAAATGTAGTGATATGCTCCTTTCTTCAAGGCGTCTATTGCAGAATCCACGGTAGCGTATCCCGTAATCATGATAACTTCGGTAAGCGGATGGATTTCGCGGCACTCCTCTAGTATTCGCATCCCATCCACCTTTTCCATCTTCAGGTCCGTCAGAACCAGATCGAAGCGATCCTTGCGCAAGAGGGAGAGACCCTTGGAGCCGGAGTCTGCGGTCACGACCTCATAGCCTTCTTTCTTGAGAACATGCTCCAGATTTCTCACAGCGATGGCTTCGTCATCAATAACCAGAACCCGTGGAGGATTGTTCATGTCAGCTCCTCACGCGGCCGGAATCAACATGCAGAACGAGGTTCCCTGGCCCTCCACGCTCTTCACACTGATCGAACCGCCGTGCCTCACGATAATGTCGTGGGTTATGAATAAACCGAGACCTGTTCCGTGGCCCACGTCCTTGGTCGAAAAGAAGGGATCGAAAATTTTTGGCAGGTCTTCTTGAGGAATCCCCTTTCCGTTGTCAATCACTCGGATGGAGACCATCCCGTTTTGGGCCGGCATTGTCCACACCCGGACATCCCCTGCCCCTTCTATGGCATGGGCCGCGTTGGAAAGGAGATTTACGAACACCTGCTCCATGCGTTGGCGATTCGCCTGGATCAAGAGACTGTCGTCCACGTGCAGCTCGACTCTGATCTCGGGATTCATCTGAGATTGAACGAGGGACAAGCTTCGCTCGATAATTTCACGGGCCTTTACAGGTTCGGTGCTCAATTCTTTGCTTCGAGAAAACTCGAGAAGATTCAAGATGATGCTTCTCGCCTTATCGACCTGCCCCAACACCTCGGTCAACAATGCTTTCTGGAATTCCCGGTCGCCGTCCTCAAGCTCTTCCAGGAGAATCTCGCAGGAGGACGAGATATTGGACAGGGGATTGTTCACTTCGTGAGCGACGCCGGCTAACATGGTCCCGAGAGCGGCAAGCTTCTTTGACCGGACGAGCTGCTCTTCCCGCGATCTGAGCCGCCGCGCCATCTTGTTGAACGAGTCGAAAACATCCCGGATCTCCTTCTCGGGCGGAAGCTTCTCGATGGGCTCGAACTCGCCTTGCGCAATCTTATAGGTACTTTCCTCGAGCAACTTCAACGGCTTGACCACCTTGAGGACCAGGAACAAACCCGGTCCTACCAACCCTATTCCCCCAACGCCAAGGCCAAGAAGGAGGAGTTGCCCGGCT
>CAYZET010000310.1:0-6909 GCA_964477215.1 uncultured Syntrophaceae bacterium
ACCCCCGTGACGGTTCCGTCTAGTTCGGAATACCGGGGTAACGGCAAAGCCACGTATGTAGCTGAAACGCTCTACTACGGCGCGCACTTCTCTACTCCTCAAGGTGTCCAATTCACTGAACTCTATATAGAACTGTCGGATGTCCGCGCATGGCTCATGCTGGAGCCATCTTGGGAATCTCAAGGGGACTCAGGAGATGACAGGGTACGGCTTCGTGCCCGCGATCTTGGTTTTCGAGAACTTCTTGCTTGCTCTGTGAAATCCATTAACGGGAGCGTAGCTTTCCGGCAGCTTACAACAATGCGGGGAGGCATGTGGACATGTCATCTCGAAACGCTGCCAATGATCTCAATACGCCCGCACGAGCCTCAGCATTTTCAGTACTACCGCGATGTGGCTCTCCGGGTTGTCCAGTTGCTCACATTTCTAATTGGGACGCCGATCTACATGGCGCGCGTGCGGGGTGTCGCCGCCTTGGATCAACAGAATGGCACTCGAAGATGTCGACACGGTCCGCCTCTGATTTACTTTCGCCACGGCTATGCAGGTGGTGCGGCCACGATATTGGAGCACGTGGTTCCCTTTAGAAAAATTCGTCCTCTGTTTTGCCGTTTGCTCAATGGTTGGTTTGACAACGCCATTCAACTCGGAACCGCTTATGATTTGGCTGCAAGCATACTCTATAATGGGCCGTCACCCGTGGAAACGCCGTTTCTTATGGCGTGCCATGCGCTTGAGAACTTTCATAGGGCTACACGGCTGGACCAATATATTCACTCAGCCAAGTTTCAAGAAATCGTGCGTCACGTTTCTTGTGCAATTCCGAAGGACACCGAACGTACGGTTCGGGAGAGCCTACTCAATGGCCTCCAATGGGCGAACATATACTCCTTCCGGAGAAGAGTGAGAGACCTCCTCGGCTCATTGACACCAGGAGCTCAACACTTAATCACTCGCAGCACGAAGCGATTCGAGAATCAGATTGTGGCAACAAGAAACGCATTGACCCACAATGATCCGAGGACGTCTCGCGGAGTCGCGGAAGGAAGAGCACTTTGCCTCCTGCTCAAGAGCGTACAGGCCGTCCTTCTCATCTTGCTGTTGCGGGAGGCCAATGTGCCAGTGGATTTCATAGTGCAATGCATAGGTGATACGGTGTACTTCAAGATGTGGCTAGCAGAGAGCAAGAATAACTTGTAGCTATTGGTGCGAAAATCCATCACAGGCCTGTTAACTGCAAGCTTGTCTCATAGCAAGAACTTGTTGAATTCAGGGAGGACTTCGGAGAATTCAGGGAAGAGGGGGGACACCATGCATAATTCGTGACTCTGATGAGATTTGGTGGTAATCTCAGATCATGGCCAGTTTGCCACGAGTGGTAGCTCCGGGAGCACCACACCACGTAACACAAAGAGAAATCGTCGACAGCGGACGTCCTTTTGTGACTGGGAGATGATGACTTCATCGCGAGGCTGGAATCGGCCTTGGGCAGATCCATGCGCCGCCAAAAACCAGGACCGAGAGGCTCGATGCAAGATCCAGCAAATTGAGTATGGTGTCCCCGGAATTCCCCGGAATTCCCGGAATTCCGCGTTTTAAATATCGAACCGATATTCCGGCGAACCGATCCGGCAAGACGGCTCCTGACTTGAAAAAAAGCATGGCTCGTAGCCCGGGACGTGTTGCTTAAGAGGTGACGGCTGCCATTGCGGTGAAAGGAGATCAATCCTGTGCATGAAAAAATACAATACGGAACTTTTTGGAGGTGAAAATGTCCTTTTATTTTGCGTACGGTTCAAACATGTGGCTAGAACGAATGAAGGAGCGTTGCCCCGATCACACAATTGTTGGTACCGGGATGCTTACGGGCTACCGATGGGTCATATCCTCACGCGGCTATGCTAACATAATCAAGTCAACATCAGACGTTGTGTACGGGGTAGTCTATGAGATATCCGGCCCTGACGAGCGCAATTTGGATGTCTTCGAGGGAGTGGCCAGTGGTGCCTATCGCAAGGAATGGTTGAGCGTCGTGGTCAACGGTGCACCAATGAGATGTCTCGTGTACATAGATCCCATTCAAGACGAAGGGCTTGCTAGAGAGGAATATATACGGCCGATCAACTCCGGTATCGAAGACGCTGGATTGCCACCAGATTACGTTCAGAACTCTATCCGAAGGTTCGTACCACCCAAGACCATGCAAGAAAAGGAATAGTCAGTTACGGAATACCGAATGTGAACCCACTACCCTAGCTACTTGTAGAGCTAGCCACAATATGAAGTTATCAGGAGGGCTTACGATGCAAGAAACTTTCTGGGAAGGCCTCAACCTATTGCAGCGCGAAATTGAAGCCGGAGATTTCATGAAGAAGGCACAAACGGTCTCGGATTGGGGTGGGGCTGATGTCATGATCAGTAGCCATTTGACGCCTCACATGAGAAGATGGCTTGGCGATAACCATCTGGTCCTCACATTGCAGCAGAGCCAACCGAAGCGCCGAGCAGTTATCACGCCTTACTCAAAGGAGTTGAGTTGGCTTTTTTATCGTCTCAGAGATATCTTCAGCGAAACTTTAGACTTCACATCCAAGTATGATTTTTTCGGGAGGCTCGCCCAGTCCGCAATCGATTACATACGAGACAACAAAGAGCATAGTGACTGCACTGGTCTGCTCAAAACTGTCCTGAAGGAAGCGAGGAGGATGGTCCAAAGATGAATGTGCCCGACCACATCAAATTGCCTTTTTTCGCCTATGGTCTGTTCAAGCCCGGACAGCTTTGTTTTTTCAGAATCCAAGATTTCGTCAGGAGTACGGTACTTGCGGAAGTTCCAGGACGACTAAAGGAAAGAGATGGGGTGCCTCTGCTGATCCTCAATAATGACGTGATGGTGAAAGGTGTTTGTATTGAATTTCAAGATGGATTTGCGCAAGAAGCGTACGAGAGGATAGCTGAAATCAGCCCGATCCGATTTACAAATGGGCTGAAATAAAACTGTCAAACGGCAGTACGGCAAATGCACTGTTAGGAAAAAAACCGGAAAGGGGTACCACAGATCTTGAGAACACTAGCGAATGGGATGGCAGAACCGATCCTTTCTTCACGGATGCCGTCGAAGAGATTGAGAACATATTGATAAGCAATTCTGAATTCCGTTGGGATCTCAGGACGATCTTTCGGCTTCAAATGGCTTATACTCTTTTGTGGACCTCTTTGGAAAGGTACGCTGGACTGAGATATCACCTTGGCAAAGAAGTTAAGCAAAAGGTGAGAAAAATAGCCAATGAAGCGGCTTTTGCCAAGAGCCTTAGACGACATGTGAAAGCCCGCCGAGAAGTGTATTCGATACAAAAGCCGTCAGATAAGTTTCGTCTTGATCCAGATGACCCTGAAAAATCCATCAATTACTATTATCAGGTCAGGTGCAATACCGTTCACAGAGGTAAAGCGGTCGTACGGGACTACGACATAGTCAGAGATTCCCTCGAAGAACTACTTAACATATTCAAGGACATGCTTGAAGAAGCCTGGGATTCGGGAAGTTATAGGGAAGGGTGATGGAGGATTAGGAACTACATCGGTTGTCCGCTCAAAGATATAGTTCATTCCAGAGAAGCAAGGAATGTCCTTGTAGAGCGGAACAAAAGCGTCGGGTCTTTTCTCCGCTGCGGGGAGCTGGCAAGGATGGTAAGCTATCGCATGTGGGTAAAATGTCTGGCGTGGGTCAACCACTGGGGTTAATAGAGCTATTGGATTTCAAATTTCCGGTAAAATTTCCGGGGACATACATCAGGTTTTTGTTGACAATCATGAGATCGTCTCGCAACATGAGATAATGGCTCGTCTGTCGCGCATAGTGGTCCCCGGACATCCGCATCACGTCACGCAGCGTGGTGTTCGGTCTATGAACGTGTTTTATGAAGAATCGGACCGTCGTGAGTATCTTGGACTGCTGGGAGAAGAAATCGCCCGGCACGGAGTTTCGGTACTTGTTTGGTGTCTCATGACCAACCATGTCCACTTTGTCGCAGTACCGCACCGAGAGGACTCTCTGGCAAAGTGCTTTGGCAGGGCTCACTGGCGATACACACGCATGAAGAACTTCGCTGCAGGGGTCCGCGGTTACCTGTTCCAGGGGCGATTCAGCTCGTGTGTTCTGGACGAGGGTCACCTTTTGGCGGCAGCGCGTTCTGTGGAACAGAATCCGGTACGGGCCGGTATGGCAAACGTACCATGGGACTATCCCTGGTCGAGTGCGCGATTTCACATGGGGATTACCGTGCACGACCCGCTCGTCACAGATCGAACCCTACTGGGACTTGTCCAGGATTGGGAGCGATTGCTGCTCTCCTCTGACGAAGGTCGGTTGAGCTCGCTCCGAAAACGGACTCGGACCGGTCGCCCGGCCGGAGATGCAGCGTTTGTGGCAAGGGTCGAGACGATCACCGGTCGAGACCTGAGCAAAGGAAAACCCGGAAGACCTCGCAAGCGTCAACCTTAGAAGAAACAAGGTGTATGTCCCCAGATATACAAGGCAGAACAAGCTCCGGCTTCCCGCAGGACGCCGGATATCAACCATCAACCATGCACAAAAAATGATTGTCGCCGATGCACAAAAGTAGTTGACATCGGGCAGCCAGAGGGCGTAGGACGCTCAGAAACAGGGGAAAAGGGGCTTTTTCATCAACGTGACGGCGGTTTGGCCTCTGTCAGGTCGGGTGAGACTCCCCCGCGGAGACCTCGTGGGGGCACCCGAGGTATCCCGCAGAGCCTCATGGGTGGCAAGAGGTTCAAAATGACAGGGCTGCCGCATAATTCCGGCTGACACAGCTTTGTCTTGAGAGGCACGGAAAGCCTCACCGAATTCTCCATGATTTCCTGGATCTTCTCACCAACTCGCGCGCTTGTCGCGCGATCATCTGGACATATGAACCAGATTCCGTCATGGAGGAAAAGGACGATCTTGACCGGCAGGCTGGAGAACCTGAAAGCCCCGTTTAGGGCCAATGGCGTGATCCCGAACACGTCCGCTTCCAGCATTTAAACAACAGCATTCTTCGCCTGTCGTTTCTCCCGGTCCATGGGCGAATCGGGTAAGGAGCATTAGCGGGGCTAAGAGGGCTTCTGATCTTGGTAAGGGCCGGCAAGTCCATCTAGGTTCAGCCTTCTTCTTCCCCCGGTACTACCCCGTTGTTTTCGGGTGAGGGGCCGCGGCGAAATCTTGGTTGACCGAGGGGCGTGCGGTGACGCAGACTCAAGATAAGTGTAAGAAACGCTGTTTCAGCAACGTGATGACGGTTTTGCCTCCGTGCGGCCTGTTCAGTGTGAGGCAGCATTCAATCGGCTAGATAAGTTCAAAGATTGAGGTCTGAGTCATGACTGGAGATCTGGTTGATATTGTCGAGCATTTGGGCGTTGCGGCTATCGCTGGAGGATTGATCGGGTTTGAACGAAGTTATCACGGACGCCCCGCTGGCTTCCGTACCCACACCCTTGTTTGCATGGCTTCGAGTCTTCTCATGCTGGTAACAATTTATCAAAAACAATGGTTTTTAGGAGATATGGAAACATTACGTATAGACCCAACCCGTATGGCGCAAGGAGTTATGACAGGCATAGGTTTTCTAGGGGCGGGAGTCATCATGAAGGAGGGACTCTCCGTAAGAGGATTAACGACTGCGGCGTCCATATGGATGACAGCATCAATCGGTATTCTGGCGGGTGTGGGATTTTATAGTGCTGTCATCATTGGGACAGTTCTTGCTCTGGTGGTTCTAATGGATTTTCTTCGGATTGAAAGGGCGGTTATCCCAATGCTCACCTATGCTCGTCTGACATTGCGTTTCCGCCGAGACAGAACCATGCCAGAGGCAGAGTTACTTGAACTCATCACGAGGCTAGGCTTCAGTGTGACGAATTTGAGCTATTCTGCGGAAAGGGAAGGCAATTTTTTTGAATATGCTATGTCAATCGGCACGCGGAATAAGGCCAATATGCATCGCCTTTCCGATATTCTTTCGGATATCGAGTCAGTAACAGAATTCCACATTCATCAGACAGGTAACTGATGCTTATTTTCTGCAGCCATTTTGGCCTGCCCCCGAATTATAATTCCGAATTCCGCGAATTCCGGCGAATTCCGGGGACATCATACCTAATTCGTGACTCTGATGAGATTTCGTGATGATCTTAGATCATGGCTAGATTGGCCCGCGTGGTAGCTTCGGGAGTACCACACCACGTAATGCAAAGAGGAAATCGTCGTCAGCGGACGTTCTTTTGTGATGAGGACAACCAGGCCTACATCGAGCTCATGGCCGAGTGGTGTTGCCGTTGCGGCGTAGCGATTTGGGCATATTGCCTTATGCCGAATCGTGTGCATTTGATCGTTGTCCCCGAGTCCGAAGCGCTTCGGTGGCACGAGCGCATAGGCAGACCGTGAGGAGACGATGACTTCATCACGAGGCTGGAGTCGGCCTTGGGCAGATCCCATGCGCCGCCAAAAAGCAGGACCGAGAGGCTCGACGCAAGATCCAGCAAATTGGGTATGGTGGTTCCGGAAGTCCCAGGAATTCCAGAGCGATTTTTCCGGCAAGGTATTCTGTACGCCATCAGGGAGCTCGCCCAATGAGGATTCGTTGAAAAAACCCTAGCGTGAATCCTTGGACAGCCTCGAGTTCGACCCTATGCCCAGAATTCATGATCTTCGGCACCGTTGGAAGACCAACGCGATGAGAAGCGGCCTGCACCCGCTCATAGCCGACGCTATCCGTTGGACATGGAGACAGGAAAAAGGATGTGAAAAGCGTATATTTGACCATCAGTGACACGGATCTGGTACGGGGGAGATCGACCGGCTGACATTCGATCTCGGGAAGACGGAGATTTGGGAAAAAACGATGGGAG
>CAYZET010000311.1:0-6884 GCA_964477215.1 uncultured Syntrophaceae bacterium
GGGTCCCCGAAAGCCAACCCGGGAACCTCGACTAACTAGACCGTGGATTCTGGCCTCGCCAAGCACTTGACATAAAGCCCTTTGAAGACAGTTAGTTACACTAACTAATATCTATGATCTATGAAATACGGCGAAACGGGGATACTGGCCTATCCATCCGTCCAGAACGTCGCTCAGAATTGATCTGGCTGCGTCTGAGGCGGATTTCAAAAGGAACTTAAGGCATAAGGAGCTGGCTGGGATCGTTCCCGACCCCCACCCCAAAGGGATACCCCCAATGAATGTTCGGACAGAGCAACGGCAGCAAAATGAACGGGCTATGGATCTCCTTCGTGACTACGGGAGAGAATTCCTCGTCTTCGACCCAGACGATCAGCCGAACGTGTTCGCAGAAACGGAGCTGAGATTTCGACCGGCAAGAGGCGGGAGAGTGAATCCGAAACAGATGAAGAACTGGCGGCATCTTCCGCGGATGCTGCAGCTCCTGCGAGATCGATACGGACTCTTCCGGTCCGGCCGCTTGGTCACCGATTGTCCTCTTTTTGTCCTGAAACCGAGGAAGGAAGATGATCCCAAAGAGTTCAGGAAAGCCTTTCGGGTCATTGTCGCAAAGGGGCTCTTATGGTTCAGGTGTCGCCGGGGCCACTTCTGCGGACGTAAGGGGTGTCCCATGTACAAAGAGACCCTCCTCGACCTCTACGACCTGATTTGCTGGCTCGACGGAAACAGAGACCTTAATCACGCACGGAGGGTGGTTGCAGAATATTTCGATGTGGAGTTGGCCAACTTTCCCGAACCATCCGATTCTCCGGCACGAAAGAAAGGGTCCAGGGACGATAAGACCGACTGGCTCAGGTTTGCGGTTCCCAAGGAAGCCCTGGAAAGATTGTTCCGGCTGCCGACATCGGGCCGAGGCGCTCCGCAAAGATTCACGGCAAAGGCACACGAGGTCATCACTGGAGCCTCAGAAGTCTCTTACGACGGATACAATGCTGACACGGGCGACGCGATTCTATTCAGCAGAAGCTTTCCGTGGGAAATCAAGCTCAAGGAATTCGGTGCCGCTGCTCGCTTGTTCATATGGCTTCACTGGAAGCAGGCTGAAGCGCTACGCAAAGTCATGCTGACTCACGAGGAAATTGCCAAGGCACTGGGAATTCGGATCAAGACTTTGAAGGGGTGGACCCGAGAACTCATCAAGGCAGGCTATGTCGAGATTTCTGAGGATAGCAAGCCGAAGAACTCCTGGTCGGCCAAATACCGCTCTGGGACTGCCAAAACCTGACACAGGACCTACCGTCGTCATATCAGGGAGTTACAGCTAATCTCGGACACCTGAAAAGGGTTTTTCTCGTACCCATGAAGCCGTTTTCCCGAACTCCACCTATATATATTAGCCCCCGACTCTGGTCGGGCGGACCCGGCCATGCCGGAGGCGTGGGCGGTGCCTAGGTCTAATCTTTATGAAATAGATGGTCATAGAGTTATGAATTCCCGTCCTGGAATAAAGAGTAGAGTAATATTAGCTCGGGATCTAGATTTCCGAGTGTTGCTCTCTTCTATCGCAGCAAAGCCATTCGCCGTGAGTCCTCCCATAGAGGTCGATGACTCGTTCATGATGGGCTTGGCCAGCGAAGATGTTCCCGAAGGTCTGTGTATCCATATTCCTTTGTCGGCTCTCTCGGAGGTGCCTACGCTCCTGTTTACTACCAAGGACAGAGAGACGCCCGTTTACGTGCACTCGCTTAAACAGCTTATTAATTGGTTCTACAGAAGAAATCTCATTGTTGCCATAGATCGATTCCGAGACGTCTCCATAGCTGCCTACGTGTTGAAACCTCCAGAGAGTGACAAAGGCGAGGATTGGCGGGAGTTCCTCCTGAGTTCGATGGTACGGGACCACCTCGGCAGGGAATACCCGTACCTTCCCAGGCAGGTCGAAAGAGCGGGATATCCAGAAGTTCTTTATAATCAGCTGGCGGAAGACGCCTGCTCCGTTTGGGCCATCGGGGAGAAGCTGATTCCTCAACTGCGGAGCGATCCTCAGCTCTATCGCCTGTACACCGACGTAGAGATGCCTCTCGTTTCTCTGCTGGCTGAGATGGAACGGGAGGGGATAGAAGTGGACCGGCCTAAGATCCTACGGGCATGGCCCCGAATGGAGGCAGCGTGCATGCTGCTTTGCGGACAGCTCTCCGAGACATACGGGCAATCGCTCAATCCCTTCTCGGCTACTCAGGTAAGGGATTTCCTGCAATCGGCCTGCGGGATACGACTGAAGCACAGCGACTCAGTTAATGATGACCTCTTGAAAGGACTTTGTGCACGTTATCCCCTCATCCGCAAGCTGCTTGTCTGGCGCAGGTTGCATCGGGTGATCAGGTTCTTCAAGAGCATCGGACCTGATGACCGGTGCTATCCGAGGTGGTGGCAGACCCGCACATCCACCGGCCGCATCGTTTGTACTGATCCTGCCCTGCAGGCGCTACCCAGGCCCTTCCGACGGTACCTTTTGCCGGGCCAACGTCGAGTCTTGATCAAGGCCGACTACTCTGCTTTTCAGCTCAGGCTTCTCGCACACCTATCACAAGATGAGACCTTGATGGAAATGTTCCAGACCGGCAGGGACCCTCATGACGAGACGAGAACGAGACTCGCATCCAAAGGGATAAACATCACACGAACGCAAGCGAAGGCGGTCAATTTTGCCATCTGCTATGGCGGAACGGCCTGGGCCGTCCAGAGTACGTTAGCCTGCGATTTATCTTTAGCGCACCGTATTACACGGGAGCTTTCGTCCATCTATCCTGGGATTGCCCGGTACCTCGACAGTGTTGCAGAGGCCCTACTAAATACTCCATTCGCCGAACGACACGTCAAATCTCTTTGGGGCCGCAGGCGATGTTTCCATAAAGAGGGTACATTAACCGAACGGGAAAGACGGCAGGCAAAAAATGCTGTGGTGCAGATGTTGGAGGCCGACGTGTTCAAGATCACCCTATTGGCACTTCATCGTGCCTTTCTGGCCGAGGATCTCCCCGCTAAGATGGTGCTGCTCCTCCATGACGGCATATGGTTCACTTGCCCGAATGACCGCGCGACTGTCGCGCGGGTTGAAGCAATGATTCAGAAAATCATGGAGAATTCCGTGAGACTTTCTGTTCCTCTCAGGGTGGAGTTGGGTTGATATGGCTGCGCAGAGCGATAAAATGCCAAGCCTTTTTCAACAATCCGGCTGTTCGGCCGACTACTGCTTCTCGCCGACTACTGACGCCGCTGTCTTGACGGCTTCCAGAGCGGCAGGAAAACCCGCGTACACGGCCATTTGCAGAATAATCTCTAAAATTTCGTCACGGGTACAGCCGACGTTCAGAGCGCCTCGGATATGTTCCTTCAACTCAGCCTGCGGGTAGCCGAGGACGGTAAGGGCTGCAACCGTGAGCATCTCCCTTGTCTTCAAATCCAGACCAGGGCGAGTATAGATGTCTGCAAACGGGAACTCAACGAGGCAACGTGCCAGATCGGGACTAGTTGCAGCGACGGCCCGCAACGCGGATTCAATACCTGGTCCGAAAATGGCTCGCATACTGCCAAGCCCACGGTCGTATCGAGATTCTTCTGGCTGCATAATAGGTTACCTCCAGCATGTTATTTCTCGTTGTGCGTCGAACTTACGGAACCCTTTATAACGGGCCACGCGACGGGGTCTATTATCGCCTGGCGAACCACGACGGCATTCTTCGTAATGTTGAAAACGGTGAGGTCCTGAGCGATGGTTACAGGGCCGTCATATTGGCTGCGCATCTCTTGGTACGCTGGTCCCACCGTGTCATGATCAACAGCGAGGTGCCACATTACCGACATGCGCGCCATAGCGCTTTTGAAGACTTTTCCAACCATGACGGGACTGGTATGCGTTTGGTTTACAATTAGCTCGGCATGTTCCTGTGGGACACCTGCCTTTTTCGCGAAGACCGAGGCAGTTGGGAAGGTCTCATGAATCAGGAGATCCACGCCGCCTCTACATGCTTCCAACAGGGTCTCACATGGGCGAGTATCACCCGAAAACACAACAGAGTTCCCTTTGTACTCAATACGATAACCGACGGCACCCTTCATAATGTCGTGGGTCACTGGGAACGATGAGATTTTTACGCCGTTGCGCTCGTAGACTGTTGCTGGTTTATCATACGGCACTTCGGTTGTTATTGTACGCGCACCAGGTTGTCCAGGATGTCCTTTCATGGATGCCGTGTCCCAGGCATGCGCTGCCTCCAGATGCTGAGTATAGGCAAGAGTCCCAAGCTCTTTGGTCTCGCCTGCAGGTCCCCACACTTCGACAGGAGCCTGTCGCCCGCTCTTGGCGAGGCTCCATACTAGGGCTGGCATGTCGCCAACATGATCGGCATGAAGGTGAGTCAGGAACACCTTCGTCGTTGAGGTCACCGGAAGTTTCAGTCCATTGAAATGTGCCAAGGCGCCCGAACCAAGATCAAAGAAAAAGAAGTCGCGCTCCTCATTTCCCACCTCGATAAGCACGGATGCCGACGCCTGGCCTGACTTGACGAATGGATCGCCGCTGCCGAGAATTGTAACCCTGATCTCGTCTGGATCCAGTGGTTCGGTCCCCGGCTCAAAGGTGGCTTTGTATTTCCGATGAGGTGTTCCAACCACTGGCGTGGTCGTCAGCGGCTGAGTCCCTCCTTCGTACGCGAGCTTTGTGAATTCATTGATCTCCGTAATTGGACTCTGCCCTTGGTTTTCCGACGATGCCGCTTGCTGTATCGGTTTTGACTCGGGAGCTACGACCTGGGCCGGCAACGAGCATGGAAAGACGAACAATGCCAATACGATTGGCACGAGATTCCTCATCGATGCTCCGAGTTTCCTTTTCACTTCATCTCCTCCATCTTTTCCGCATAGGCTGCCATTCCCTTGGTGCCTTCCATTCGCGAGCCATAACCAGAGTGTCTTTGGGCCTTACTCGTGATATTTCCGCAACGGCTCTCGCAACGGCCAGCGGCTCGGCAGCAGCTTGCCCGTCGGTTTGGCGAACCGGCAGCGGAGCGTTCCGAGCTGCTCGAAAGTGATTTGAATCTCGGCACCAGGGTCGATGAAGTCGTCGTGGTCACAGCCGGTGCAATCGGGGATGGTGCCGAAGCCCATCACGGATCCGGTCTTGAGAGGAGCGATGAACCCCAACCAGGCGAACACGTCTTCGGCCTTGTGGCTGATTTCCGATGTTGATCCTTGGTACTTGACTTGCCCATTCACCAAAACGGTTACCTTGAGGTTGTACGGATCGCCAACGTCATCGGGCGTGACAAGGTAAGGCCCGAGTTGGTTGCCCTTCGCCATGTCCTTGGTCAAGCAGAATCCGCCGACGAACTCTGTGGCCTGTACGTCGCGGGCCGAGACATCGTTGAAGATGCAGAACCCCGCAACTGGCTGCTCTTCGTTTCCATACACAACGGCCAGCTCAGGCTCTATGTCCAGCCGCGACGTGTAAGCCGGCCAGGGAACGGTTTCGCCGTCGCCCACGATGGCGTTCATGTTGCACTTGTAATAGGACAGCGGTTCGGGTTGACCGGCAGAGGGCTTGGGTTTCGGGGCCAAAATGGCTTTAGCGAACGCCTGCAACAGCGGAGCGGTCTGCGGGTTATCTTTTTCATACTTCATGAGGGTTTCTGCAGAGTTCTTGAGATGCCGAGGCGTCAGGCCAAAATCGTACAGTGCGGCGACCTCCACTGGCTCAAGCAGGCGAACGTCGTCGAGGGGGAAGGATTCGCCGTTGCCGAACTCTCCGAGATGCTGTTCCGCCCAAGCCAACATCTCCTTTGCTGTACGCTCGCTGTCGGGAAGATTGGCAAGGTAGGATCGGCTGTCGGCCAGGTGGGGGGAGGACTTCCCTGCTTTGCTTTGCAGCACGGTAAACGAGACAGCCTGGGCTCCGACGACAACGCCGAAACAAGGGGTCGACGAGTCGGCGATGGTGAAGCGGATCAGTTTCATTGTGGTGTTTTCCTCCTGTTTCTGGACTGGGCCAGTATTCAACTCCGATGCCTTTCGCATTTGCATCCTGGTAGATGGCATAGAAGCGCTCGCTGCGTCATGGTATCCCTGCACCGGGAACATCCACCTCGACAACTTCGATGCTCGCGGTCGGATTTCGCTGGATTTCCGCCGGGTCGTGTGAACCGGACACACTGATGAAGAGGTGCCTGAGCTCCGGCCCGCCCAACATCACCGCATAAGCATGGTTTTCCACCTTGATCCGATCCGTGATGTCCCCGCCTTCGCGGATTCGTACCACGCTGTCCGTCCCCTCGGGATTGGCGCACCATACTCCTCATTGGACATCGAGGCAGATGCCATCAGGGCTAACGGACGACGGCAGCTGCGCCCAGACGCGCCGGTTGTTGAGAAAGCCGTCCGCTTGGATGTCGAAGGCGGTCAAGCGATGGCCGAGCGTCTCGCCAACGATGAGCGTTCGACCGTCCGGCGTGATCACCATGCCATTCGGGAAGTAGAGCTTGTCGGCGACGACGGACGCTCCACCGTCAGGCCCCACGAGGACGATCACGCAGGTTTCGACAGGCTTAGCCGCAGGGTCCACGAAGTTATAGCCGATGTCCCCCACGTACAGACGGCCTTGGCCGTCCACGATTCCATCGCTCAAGCAGAACTCGGTCAATTCGCTGATGTCGGCCACCTGTTTCAGGGCGGTTCCCTCCATGCGGTGAATCCGGCGTTGAAATGCATCACCGACCACAACAGTCCCCTCGGAAGTGAGCCCGAATGCGTTCGGGATGAACGGCAGTTCCAGTATCGTTGCGACAGAACCTGCAAGGTCCACCGTCTTGATTCGCTTGTCGTGGATGTCG
>CAYZET010000312.1:0-6867 GCA_964477215.1 uncultured Syntrophaceae bacterium
AACTCGAGCTAACAGGGCCACCCATACGTTGGGTGCCAGACCGAAAAGGAGTCCACCCACGCCAGCCAGGACAAGGAATGCGGTTACCGTACTACGGGGGCCGAGGGAGTCCGAGAGCAGCCCTGCCGGCAACTGCATGATGGCGTACGGGTAGAAATACGCGGACGCGAGCAATCCCATGAACCCGGCACTGGCACTGAGGCTCCTCTGCAGGTCAGTGGCTACCACCGCAGGGCAAAGCCGGTGGAAGTACACAAACACATAGGCCACTGCCATGATACAGAAAATGGTCCAGCGGTACGTGAGAACTTTTCGAGCAGCCGATGCCGGGGTGTCCGATTGCATAAGACTGTCCTTTCGGGTCAGAAAGGTGGGCAGATCAGGTTACCATATCGATCCTATAGAGCCAAAGCCAGAATCGTCCCCTAGAGAAGTTCGCGCATTTTTGACATAACACTGCCTGCAGTGGTATACTCCACTATCTCTCATTCCGTGTGGTACGAAGAGAAGCAACGATGTCAAAGCCATTTCTTCGCGTTCTTTCGCCTCTTGAGGCCAGAAATGTTCTGGCACAGTTTGCTCCGCTCAATAAAGAAGCAGCGGGGATCGACGATGCGTTGTTCAGGGTGGTGGCGGAAGCAGTAATCGCTTTGGAAGATACTCCCGGCTTCAATCGTTCAACCATGGACGGATTTGCGGTCCGGTCAGCCTCCACGTTCGGAGCAAGCGAGTCGTCTCCTGCACTGTTCGAGGTGGTGGGCGAGATAACGATGGGGCAGATCCACGATCTGAGCCTCGGACCGGGAAAGGCTGCCAGGATCTGGACCGGCGGGGCTCTCCCGGCCGACGCTGATGCGGTGGTCATGGTGGAGCACACCCATGAGCTGGACGACCGGACGATAGAAATTTCCCGGCCTGTTGCTCCCTTCGAAAACGTGGTTCGTCGCGGAGAGGATTTCAAGGCAGGCGAAGTCCTTCTCAACGTGGGACACCGGCTTCGCGCCCAGGACCTGGGACTCTTGGCCGCTATGGGGAGGTCACGGGTAACTGTGTACCGAAAGCCCTCGGTAGCTATTCTCAGCTCGGGAGACGAGATAGTTCCCATAGATCAGGAACCGCCTCCAGGATGCATGCGGGACGTCAATCGGCACACGATAACTGCGTCCGTGATGGAAGCACACGCGATGCCCGTATGGGTTGGCATCGCTGCCGACAGACTTGCCGAGCTCGCTGCCTCGCTGGACAAGGGGCTCTCTGCTGCTGACATGGTTGTCATCTCCGGTGGGAGCTCAATGGGGAGTCGAGATTTCGTTATCGAGGCGATCGAGTCGTATCCGGATTCGGAAATCCTTCTCCACGGCGTATCCGTGTCGCCCGGCAAGCCGCTCATCCTGGCCCGGGTGGGAGACAAGCCCGTGATGGGCCTCCCCGGACATCCTGCCAGTGCCATGGTGTGTTTCGAGCAGTTCGCTGTCCCCATCATTCGGCGGCTCAGTGGTGAAGACGTGACCACTCCGTACCTCAGGCCCGCCACATTCGCCTTTTTGTCCCGAAATATCCCTTCCCGGGAGGGCAGGTTGGATTTTGTGCGTGTCAGGCTTGATTACTCCAACGGGAGGCTGACGGCTACCCCGGTGCCGGGAAAATCGGGGATGATTTCTGCCATGGTGCGGGCGCACGGGTACATATGCGTCGCACAGGATTGCGAAGGCTTGTACAAGGGCGATCGCGTGAAGGTCCACCTTTTCTCCAACTGGGGGGAGGATTATCTTGAGACGGAACATTTATCTGGACATGAAGGCCCCGGAGGAGGCTCTGGCGATCTTCTTGGAGCGTCTGCCCAAGAAAAGCTTTCCCGGGTCTGAAGCGGTATCGGTCATCTCTGCTGCAGGGAGGGTCACCGCTGCGCCCGTGTATGCTCGGCTCTCCTCGCCCGGCTTTCACATGGCTGCTATGGACGGCTTTGCCGTTCGTGCCGAGGATACCTTCGGAGCGGGACCGGATCGGCCTCGAAATCTGACGGTCGGGGAGAATGCGCGGCCTATTAACACTGGCCAACCCTTGCCACCGGATACCAACGCCGTGATCATGATCGAAAATGCCATGTTCCTGGACGACACGCGCTTCGAGGTCGAACAGGCTGTAGTCCCGTGGCAGCATGTCCGGAGGGTGGGGGAGGACTTTGTCGCGTCCGAAATGATACTTCCGGGCAGGCACGTGGTCACGCCGTATGAGCTGGGGGCCCTCTTGGCAGCGGGCGTTACGACCATCGAGGTTTGCCGAAAACCTCATGTTCTCATTATTCCTACAGGATCCGAGCTCATCTCGGTCGACGAGTTATCTGACCAGGGGGTGCCGTTCGGCAAGGCTATCGAATTCAACTCGGTCGTCCTTGCCGGCATTGTAGAGCAGGCCGGAGGGGTAGCGACCAGGCATCCCATTGTCGTGGATGAATTTGAGAATGTGAAGGCGGCCATCCGAGAAGGTGTCAGATCCGGGGCCCACATGGTCGTGGTAAACGCGGGATCGTCGGCCGGGAGTGAAGACTACACTGCTGCCGCTATACGGGAGCTGGGTGAGCTCTTGGTACATGGTGTATCCATGATGCCTGGTAAGCCGACCATCCTGGGTATTGTTGACGATCGGCCGGTCATGGGCAATCCTGGCTATCCGGTTTCGGCAATCTTCTCGTTCGAGGTATTCGGAGTGCCGGTTATCGAAAGGATGCAGGGACTGCCTCATCGTCGCAGGTCCACCATTAGCGCGATATCTGCGAGAAAGATCCCTTCCAAGCTTGGTCGGGAGGAGCTCCTCCGCGTGAAGCTTGGAAAGGTCGGCGACCGGGAGATTGCCGCGCCGTTGCCACGGGGGGCTGGGTCTATTACAACGCTCACGCGGGCCGATGGCGTCCTTCGCATACCCTCGCACAGCGAGGGCATCGAGCAAGGTGCCCGGGTGACCGTGGATCTGTTGAGACCGTACTCCCATATCGAGAGGACAGTGGTCATCATCGGCAGCCACGATCTCACGCTGGATCTCCTGGCCGACGAGCTCATTCCGCACAATGTGTTCGTCTCCTCGAGCCACGTTGGAAGCCTCGGCGGATTGTTTGCGCTCAAAGGCGACACCGCCCACATTGCCACTTCCCACCTCTTAGATGAAGACACGGGGATGTACAACTGGTCGTATATCAAGAAGTACATTCCGGACATTCCTGTCCGCCTCTTTCACGGAGTGATGCGAGAGCAGGGATTCATGGTTCCCAAAGGGAACCCCAAGTCCATTCTCACTTTTCACGATCTGGTCCGGGACGATGTGACGTTCATAAACCGACAGGCTGGAGCGGGAACCCGGGTGCTCCTGGATCATCACCTTAGGCTGGCAGGCATCGACCCGACACGGATCAAGGGGTACGAGCTCGAAGAATACACCCATACCGCTGTGGCGGTGGCGGTCCTCTCCGGGGTGGCTGACGTCGGCATGGGAGTGCTCGCTGCAGCAAAAGCGCTTGGGCTAGATTTTGTCCCCGTTGCCACGGAGCAATACGATCTGGTCATTCCGACAAAGTTTCTCGGAGACGGCAAGATCTTAAAGCTACTGGAAGTCATGCGCAGCCCCCGATTTAAGGAACGAGTGCAAGCTCTCGGAGGATACGGGACGGAGCGCACGGGTGAGGAGAGCGCCGAGCCCCCTCTTCCCTGAGTCGCCGCACCTACGCATCTGTCTGCAGTGAGCCGTTTCCTCTAAGAGATTGCCTTGTCGGCCGGTGCTTAAGTGCAGCATGCCCGTGCCCCGGCACTCTCAGGGGGCCACGCCTGTGCCACGATACATGCCCCCTACCAGATTTGGAAACATCCTCCCGGGCCTTGACCCATCATGAGAAGTCTTGTACAAAGTTGAAAGAGCCGGTGTGGAAAGCAGCCGGCTTATTCATTGCCTGACGTCGGGAGAAAAGGATTCCGACAGTCGGGTGATTTTCTCCGGCACGTGAAGGAATTCAACGGCCCCGCGGATTTCGATGGCTGGGAAGGGAGAGTGTATCGCTATGCAGAGACGTCCTATATCGCCGGAAGGTCACAGGAAGTTGACCGAAGAGCTCGACCGCCTCGTCAGGATCGAGAGGCCCTCAGTGATCAAGGAAATAGAAGTTGCTCTTGGCCACGGCGATCTCTCGGAGAATGCGGAATACACCTATGCAAAAGAGAAGCAGGGCCTGCTTGAGACTCGAATTCGAGACCTGCAGGAACGGATAGAATGGAGCGAGATTATCGATCTATCCAACAGGCCTGAAACGGACCGAGTGGTCTTCGGATGCTCGGTGACGCTGGAAGACCTAGACAGCAACGAAAGGAAAGTCTACCGCCTGCTCGGTCAGGATGAAACAGATATTAGTCAAGGGATTATTTCAGTGACGTCTCCGCTCGGGAGGGCTCTTATCGGGAAAGAAGTACAGGATGTCGTAGAAGTGAAGACCCCGAACGGAATCAGGGAATACGAGATAATCGCTATCTCTTAATCGGTCCCGGTTTTGGGGCCGAGGGATCCCCGGAGGAGCAATCGGGCGGTCCGAACACGGAATTGCATCGAAATGGACACCGCAGACTCGCTGCCCCTCTCGATTCTGATTCTCTGCGATTTTGACGGAACGGTGTCGCAGACCGACACTGTGAACCGGCTGGTGAGGAGCCACGTTAGCGACCCTCAGTGGCGTTTTCTCGTAAAGAGGTACATGCGCGGGGAAGTGGGTTCAAAGGGGGTGTATGAATCAGCAGGTCCGTTGATGCGTATGACACGAATGCAGCTTGAACGGTTCGTGCGTTCCTACGCGCAACTCGATGCCGGTTTTCCGGCTTTTCTCCAGTGGGCCGGAGAGCGCAACATAGACGTAAAGATCGTGTCTGACGGCTTCGACGCCACTATTCATACCCTGTTGGATAACCACGGTATCCATGGGGTGGAGGTGTTGGCGAACAAGCTCGAGATGGACGAAGCAGGCAATGTCAGGCTCTCCAGTCCCCATTGCAACCCGGAGTGCGGCATGTGCGGCACGTGCAAGCGTGAAGTAATCCGCGCTGCACGAAAGAAATACGATAAGATCATTCTCATAGGGGATGGGGAGTCGGACCGTCACGCCGCTCGGGAAGCGGATGAGGTGATAGCGCTTAAGGATCTCTTCATTTACTGTGCACGGGAAGGTATTCCGGCCATCCGCGCGGATGGATTTCACGAGATTCCGAAGCTGCTCTCCAGGCGCCTCAAAGGGGTCACCTTCGACCTCGACGGGACCCTTCTCGATTCCATAGAGTCCATTGCAGCATCGTTCAACAGCATGTTTGCTGCCCTCGGATACCCCCCCATGACAGTAGAAGATGTGGCGAGGAAGACCTGCATCTCGCTGAAGGATTTTATCGACTCTTTTCTCAAGCCCGAACATCGAGAAATCGGCATCAAGATCTTCACCGATTATTACGACACCGTATGCCTCGAAAAAACCAAAGTCATTCCCGGAGTAAAAAAGACACTTGCTGCACTGGACGGAACGGTGACTCAGGGAATCGTCACCAACAAGAGGGGCATCTATGCCAGACGCTTAGCGGAGCACTTTGGAATTGCGAGAAGCATGGCACGAATCATAGGGGCTGAAGACGGATACAAAGCCAAACCCTCTTCGGAGATGTTCGATGAATTCATGCGGTCGGAAGGCCTGCAACGAGACGAAACCATATACGTGGGTGATTCTCCCATAGATGTGCATGCTGCCCGTAACGCGGGTATCGACGCGTTCGTAGTGGCCAGCTCGATCTTTTCGGCTGAAGAGCTCGCTCTCCACGGTCCCCGTCGCGTGCTCGCAAATATCGCTGAGCTCCCCAAAACCCTTGGAGCCATAGTCTAGCCTCTGATGAACTTTTTTCGGAACCGGGTCACGAATCCGGGTGTCTGACGAAGTAACCTACCTACCTACATTACTATATGTTTCAGTTGGAAGGCCCCTTTGCTCCTACCATGCATGTGGGGCTTTCGTTTTTGTGGGCATACCTTGACAGATACCTTCTGTGCTGTCGAGCGACCAGCTAGTGCTCGCGAGCCCTCTGGTTCTCGACTGCTGAAAGACAATCCAGGACTATCCGTGCTGGCGTACGACCGTCGTCTGGCGGCGAGAGCATTCGGCGCACGAGAGAGAATCCTCGCTCCATGGCCTGGCGCAAGCGGATGTCGGAACTGAATTTCTCGAGCCATGCCGCCATATTCCTTGCTGAGGCCTGATCCTGGAGGAGCTCAGGCACGAACAGAGGGCGGCCGCATTCTTGACACGAGATCCTGTACCCGGCGTCGAGCATGATCTGAATCGGACCTTCGGAATCCTTCTCTCTGCTAATGGAGAGCACGTTGGCTATCGCCACGTGAACGTCCTTGTCCATGACAAGGGGTTTGAGGATTTTGAGCGCAAGAAGCCAGGTCAGGGGATCGAGCTTGTACGCCACAGCGTGAGGCATACCCACGAGAGCAGCTTGAAGCGTCGCAGTACCGGACGTGACCAGCCCATAATCGCACGCGGCCATGACTCCCGCCGCGTCGGAAGAGATCAGGGTGACGGGCACGCCGAATGACGCCAAAATATCCCGAATCATCGGGAGCAGATGATCTCCGGCTACGGGGAGGAGAAAGACCGCGTCAGCGTGGTTGGAACGGTGCATGCGAGCTGCTTCGCACATCACAGGGAGCATGCGCTGAATTTCCGCTGGCCTGCTTCCCGGAAGAATGGCTATCGCAGTGCTTTGTGGGTTGATACCCAGGGCACTCTTGGCAACTTCTCGCTCGAGGGGGAGGGCAAGATCCCGCACCATGGTGTGCCCCACAAAGTCCGCC
>CAYZET010000313.1:0-6848 GCA_964477215.1 uncultured Syntrophaceae bacterium
GGGAGGTCTTGGCAGACCGCCCTATTTCGGACAAAAATTTTGTCACTTACTATAGGCAATCGAGACGATTCAGAGCGTCCGATGACCTATACTTGCAGAGATCTCCGGTTATTTCCGAAATCTGGATGAAACTCATGTGTTATGGATTCAGCGGTTGTCCGTGACCCAAAACGGGCAAAGATTGTTGTCTCCAGAAGCCTGGGTTGACCGATACGGTGATGCCCTCTTTCGGTTTGCATGGAAACGACTTCAACGCACAGACTTGGCGGAGGACGCCGTCCAGGAGACATTCTTGGAGGCGCTCCGTCAAAAGGATATCCGGTTGATGGTTGACTAATTGGTCAGGGCTCGGTGATTGCATGACCCGGGTGGGTGGGGACACCGTGCGCGCATCGCAAGATAGCAAGAGTGTTCGCGTTAACCTATTGGGTCAATGATTGTCGCTCTCGGAGCTTTTCTGGTGTGTGGGACTTTCGCGGGAATCCGTTGGCGACTGCTACAGACAGTGCCTGCTTCTGTGCAACGGGCTACCGACAGACGCTCGTGAGAATATTGGCTAATTAACCTCTCCTTTGAACGGGGGGTCAGGTGGTAGCTGGTTCAAATCCAGTCGCCCCGAGCACAAATCTCTCACAGAAATCGCGAAGTTGTTGTAGTGGGTATATTGTGAGAGGGGGACATTCCTCTCTTCTGTTCTTAAGAAATGAAGCGCGCGGAAAGAGAGGAGTATCCTTTCACTCAAGTTGCCATCAAACAGGAAAGGGCGGGGTGACCCCGCCCACAACAATGTTACATCACAGGTGAATTTCCTGAAGGGACCTTAGTAACAGTCTCCATCTAGAACAAGCCGTAAGGTTTTCCGGTCTTCAGATTCACGTCCACTCTCCGGAAGGCAGGATTGGAGCTGGTACCAGGCATCAGGCTAATGGTGCCAGTACATGGGCAGATGTACTTGGCGCCGCTGTAGAGGAGGAAGTCCCGGACTGCGAGGCTCCAGTTCTTGGGCACACCCTTTTTGGTAGGATCGTGGCTCAGCGACAGGTGGGTCTTCACCATCATCACATGATAATCCCGGAACTTGGGATCGGCTTCAAACTCTTTCGCCTTGGCCTCCGCCTCGGGCGTATAGACCACCCCGTCGGCGCCGTAGACTTCCCGTGCGATGACTTCGATCTTTTCACGTAGCGGCATCTCCTTGGGATAAAGGAACTTGAAGTCCACCTTCTCCTTGCAGGCTTCCACCACCGCGTCCGCCAGCTCCAAGGCGCCATCACCGCCGTAGCGCCAGTGATTGCCCTCCGCAGCCCGGACCCCTTCGGCTTCGGCTGCCCGTTTGACCATCTTGACCTCCTCATCGGTGTCGGTGGGGAAGCGGTTGATGCAGACCACCGGTTTGATCCCGGACTTCTTGACGATGTTGATATTATGGATCAGGTTCTCCATGCCGCTCTCGAGCCAAGCCAGAGTCTCGGGGGTAGACGTGTAGTATTCGTCAGGGATGGGTCTACCCGGCCGGACGGGCAAGGCGTTGACCCCGTGGTGCTTGAGGGCCCGGATGCTGGAGGTCAGCACCGCCACATTTGGTTTGAGTCCGCTCTCCCGGCATTTGATGTTCCAGAATTTCTCAAAGCCCAGGTCGCAGCCGAAGCCAGACTCGGTGACGTGATAGTCGAAGAGCTTCAGGCCGAGCTTGCACGCCACGATGGAGGACTGGGCCACTGCGATGTTGCCGAAGGGCCCGGCGTGCACGAGGACGGGCTGCATTTCCACGGTAGCGCACAGGGTGGGGTTGATGGTCTTATACATCCAGGCGGTCATGGCCCCGGCGCACTCCAGGTCCTCGGTTGTGACGGGGTTGCCCTTCTTGTCATAGGCCACGGTGATCTCTCCCAGGCGTTTGCGCAGGTCCGGCAGGTCGCTAAACATGGAAAGGATAGCCATCACTTCCGAGGCCACGGCGATTGTGAAACTGGAGTCCATCTGGAACCCGTCCATCTTGGTGCCCCGGCCGATGGTGATGTTGCGCAGCGCCTGGGCGCACAGGTCAAAGCACCATTTCATCTCCACTCTTCTTGGGTCGATGTCCAACCGTTTGAGAGGGATCTTGGCTAGTTGCTCGTCGTCGTAGTTGAACTCGTGCTGCAGCCGCGAGGTGAGCGCAACCATGGCCAGGTTGTTAGCGATCATGATCGCGTTGATGTCCCCCGTGAGGCCCAGGGAAAAATCGGTCATGGGAATCAAGAGGGCGACGCCGCTGCCGGCCGCTGTGCCCTTAATGTTCATGGTGGGACCGCCGGAGGGTTGGCGGATGGCCCCACCCACGTTCAAGCCTCGCTTGCCCAGGCCTTCAATCAGGCCCATGGTGGTGACGGTCTTGCCTTCCCCCAGGGGAGTAGGGGTGATGGCGGTGATGTCGATGTAATAGCCGTCGGGCCTATCTTTCAGGCGCTCCAGGATGGCCTGGTAATCCACTTTGCCGATTTTTCGGCCGGAGGGGATGCGCTCTTCGGGCAAGATCCCAATCTTCTCGCACTGCAGGTTAAAATCCAGTTCTTCTTCCGCGAGCTCCCCAATCTGCCAGTCTTCCTGCTTGGTGGGGTCATACTTGGCCATAATATAACCTCCTGCTTTAATCTGACATCTCATTCACATAGGCCGGAACAGTTCTACTCTCCTTTGCGCATGCCAAATCGATCGTTTCGTAGCCCTTTCGTACCCGGTTTAGTGAGGTGTGCCCCTCTGTCCAGACGAGAAATGATCTCTTTAAAGGTGGAAAAGTATCCCTTGTTCGCGCGAGAATGTTGTACTGTCGATCATGAGCCGCTTTGGTCCCCTCATGTTGCTAATGCCGACTAAATACGCGCAAGCCCAGACACTCACACTGCCTGCATATCGGAATAGCATCATGACCGAAGTCGATCAACGCGCGGCGCAGCCAGGTGGCGACGGAGTCCCCTTGCATTACCCTCGATCCGGCGCCGGCTGCTAACAGGACGTCTTCGTTGTTGCTTGCCGTTATTCCTAATCACCCGTACGAAGGAGCCACGTCTTTGAGAGTTCTCTCAGAGAGAAAAGTTTCATAGTTGTAGATCAGTCTTTGGACGACTGCTCCAGCCAGCCGTCTGAAGAATATCATGCCGCTTGCGGTATCTTTCTCGAGTATCTTGATCAGTTTTTCATTATCAATTTTCACTACCTTGCTGTGGAAGACACACTGCGCGGTAGCTGTGTAAGTAGGTCGGTCCACTAACCCAGTCCATCCGAAAGCCTCGCCTGGGATGCTGACCGTATAGGTTATTTCAGATTGCGTTCCGATAGAGAGCCGAACCCTCCCCTCAATGAGGATGTAGAAGTGTCGGGCAGGAGCGCCAGTCTCAAAAACGAATGTGCCTGGTTCGTAAGACTCTTCGACCGTGATCTTGGAGATCTCGTTCGCCGTCTCAGGGCTCATATCCTTGAACAGGTGTGCTTCCTGGATAATCATAGGATTGTCCTTTCGTTGGAAGACGCTAGCGCATTCGGGTTGAATTCCAAAAGATTCCTCTTCCTTCTCACTCTTCTGGTTCAGGTTGGTCTTCTTTGTCGCGTTTCCTCCTTTACCAGTCTTTGAGTCGGCGCTGCTCGTAAACTTTCTAGGCAAAATCCTGAAACAACATTTTACCAGCCTTTACTCTTTCACCAGCGGTTTTGGCATAGGGGAACATCCATGAGGTCCCTTCTTTCAACCTCAGGAATTACCCAGACCGATTGATAATTCACCGATCCTAGCTTCTTCACCTGCCTCCAAACGTACACCCCTGCCCCTGAGGGACGTGACGGCAGCGTTTATGAACAAAACAGCCTTCCCATGTAACCATTGTTATCTTGAGTGCCATGAGAGTCAAGTGGAACTTGACTCTGTCAGAATCGAGTCAGTTGTGAGCAAAGGGAAGTTGGTTGAGGATCAGGACGAGGCGGACAATGGCGGGCCGACGCAATTTCCTGGACACTGTTAATGGCCTCCCCTTTCCTCCTCGAAGTGGAAGTCACGCCGATTCCGATAATGCCTGGGGCACCCATACCAGGTGTTCGATCGGCAACAGCATTGGCGGAACATGGAGGAGTTTGCGCAAGGTCAGCGTCAGCCCGCTACGGTGGAAGATCTCATGAAAGAGATTCTATCGTAAAGCGCACACTGATTCGCTCCAGCGCTTTTGTACGCGCCGCACCCGGCAAGGTGGGAAACAATTTTGATTGACCCAGGGGCGGGCGGTAAAGTACGCTCATAAACGGGATAGGAGGAACCTTTGGGGTCACATGAAGCAGATCTCGCCCGCGCTATGTCTGGGGGCAATCTTGGGGCCTCATCTGTCTCAGACGGACACTGCCAAGGCCGGATTCATGGGCACACGTAACCGGAATGGCACGACCGCCCCATGATTCCGGAATAAGGGCCTTTTGTGGTTCGGGGACGTTCGCGGCGCTCCGGAGAGGGCTCGCGGGGAAATTTCCCCGGACTCTTGAAGGGATGCCTGACCGAGTACGCCATCGTTACACCGATTGGTCTACGAAAGGGGGAATATTATGGCGGTCAAGGTCCTCATCACAAGGATATTCAAGAAAGACCACCTCGAGAAGGCATATCAGCCACTCATGGAGCTCAGGGCGGTGGTAACGCTTCGTAGGGGATATGTTTCCGGAGAAACCCTGGTCAGCTCGGAAGACCCGAGGAAGGTACTGGTCATCAGCCACTGGGCTACTCGAGAACGCTGGGAAGAGTGGCATGCCGATCCGAGACGGCAAGAGTTCATACGTCGGATGGAAGAGTTGTTGGAGGGCCCCGAACACGTGGAGATCTTCCTCATAGGCGCGGATCTCCCAGTGTGGGCGGAAATAGTCTAGGCATCGCAGCGGGGATTGCCCGGCGATGGCATGAGCCGATAACCGGGGCAGTCGTCAGTGCGGATGAGTGTTCCGGGATCAAGAGGGGGAAGTTTGGTCTTTATTCAGCAGGCATCTGCACCTGCGCTCGCAGGACAACCACAATGTCTTGACCGACCCCGTGGATCGCGCGTTGAAAGAGACGGTTCCGCTGCGCGAAGCGTCCGAGAAAGCTTGAGCGAAATCGCCATCTTTCTCAGGTCTAGTTTCTTGATCTGCATCGCATACCCCGCAGCAAGGAGAGCAAGAAACAAGACCTGACCCCAGGCTTTACATGACATTCAAGGAACAGCTAAGAAGGCTTGGTGAGAAAGTGGAGCAGCTTGCTGCCAGTACGGCCGTACAGCAGATGCCTGAGGAAATACGGGAAATGGTGGCTGAAATCCGCCACCTTGCGACGGATTGCGAAGGAGAGTGGACAAGGATCGCTGCAGTCTTTGAAGGGGAAATCAAGGAGCTGAGACTCACGAATGAGATGCTGCAAGCAAAGGGCGCTCTCCACGAAGCTGTCTTTGAGAATTCCGACGATGGAATAGTGATAACCACGAGGGGAGGGAATTTCCTGGCCGTGAATCAGGGTTTTGTCCGCTTGGTCGGCTGTAAAACCAAAGAGGAGGTTCTTGCCAGAAGAATCCAGGATTTCTATGCAGATCCAAGCCAACGTCTCCGAATGCGGCGAAAAGTGGATAGGTCCGGAGTCGCAACAAACTTTGAGCTCAAGCTTCGGCGGATCGATGGGAGCGAGGTCGATACTCTCCATACCATCAATGTTCGGTTGGACAGGGAGGGCCGAGTCAGCGGATATCAGGGGATCATGCGGGATATTACGGAACAGAAGCTGGCCCGGAAGGCACTGCAAGAGGCCCGCGACGAGCTCCAGGTACGCGTGCGCGAACGCACCGCAGAACTGGCGGAAGCAAATGCCCGCCTGAGAGCTGAAATCCTTGAGCGGGCTCGTGCCCAAGAGGCCCTAATCCTCAGCGAAGAGCGGATGAGAGCGATCTTCGAGGCGGCCACAGAATGCATATTCATTAAGAATCGATCACTAAAGTATACGCTGGTGAACCCCTATATGGCAAATCTGTTAGAACTGCCCGCAAGCGAGATAGCCGGCCGGGTCGATGAAGAGCTCTTCGGCCAGGAAGCGGGACAGCACCTCAGACAGGTGGACCAGCGAGTGCTTGCAGGGGAAACGATCGAAGAAGAGCATACCCGCCCAGTGAAAGGATTGCCCACAACCTTCTTAGACGTACGCTCACCTATTCGAAACAGCAAGGGACAGATCATTGGTATATGTGGGATATCACGAAATATAACGGACCGAAGCAGGATCTTTTCCCTCAATGAGGGTACGCCGGAAGAATACCATTCCCCTGCCATGCGTGCGGCACTGGCCAGAGCCAGCGTTGCCGCAAATTCCGATCTCATAGTGCTCATCGAAGGAGAAAGTGGCAGCGGGAAAGACTACCTGGCGCGCTACATTCACAATAACTCGAAGCGTAGCGGTGGCCCGTTTTACGCCATCAATTGTGCCGCTATTACCGAAGACCTGGCGGAATCCGAGCTGTTCGGGCATGAAGCCGGGGCATACACCGGGGCAATGAGGCGCAAACGAGGACTCGTGGAGTTGGCGGAAGGTGGGACTCTGCTCTTGAACGAAATCGGGGAGCTGTCGTTGCCGATACAGGCCAAATTGCTTACGTTCCTGGACACATTCTCTTTCACTCGCGTTGGTGGGGAGAGAAGTGTGACAGTCAACGTGAGAATTATGGCCGCCACCAACAGAGATTTGAGTCAAGCCGTGTCCAGAGGCGAGTTTCGGCGAGATCTTTTCTTTCGCCTGAATGTGTTCGGCATCCGGGTACCGCCTTTGCGTGAAAGGCTTGCAGATATACCGGTGTTGACGCGACAGATCGTTGGCCAACTGG
>CAYZET010000314.1:0-6837 GCA_964477215.1 uncultured Syntrophaceae bacterium
CTCACCGCTTCCAGCTCCAGAAAGTCGATAATCTTCTCGACTCGCTCCCGGTGGGCACACTCTTCCCTGGCCGCACGAAAGCGCTTTCCCAGGAGAAGCGCTCCGGAAAAAACCCCGGTGGTCATATGGATATGACGGCCGAGCAATAGATTGTCCATGGTGGTGAGGTGGGCAAAAAGCTCGATGTTCTGAAAGGTGCGAGCTATTCCCATGCGGGCGGCCTGGTGCGGCCTTTTCCCAACCATCTCCTGGCCTTTGAATAGAATGGTCCCGCCCGTGGGGCGATAGATTCCGGTGATGCAGTTGAATATTGTCGTCTTCCCGGCGCCGTTGGGGCCGATTATAGAAAAGATGCAGCCCTCTTCCACGTCGAATGAGACCCTGTTGAGAGCCCTCAGGCCGCCGAATGAAATCTTCATGTCCTTAACGGAAAGTAATGCCATGACAACTCAAGCGCGGGATCTCCTTGAGCAGACCGCAAAAGGGGAGCCCCGACAAGGACGACCACTGACCGCTCATCCGCGTGTACCGGTTGTCCTCCGTCTCCTCCAGACCCCATATGGAATGGAGCGGATGCCTCAGTCCGCAAGCTTCTTTGACCATCTACGGCGCTGGACGAACGGGGCCGGTACCGTTGTTCACTCTCGGAACCTACCCGAGCTCCGCGAAACTCTTGGCTTGCCGAGCAGCAGGTGCGGTGCCCCGGAATGTCCTGTTCCGCACACCGCACATCAAGAGGTGGTCTGCCTCTGTCTGCTTCGGATCTATTTCTTAGGCTTATAGACAAGCCAATCGGACACCTTGATTCGTGCCCCGTTGTCCCCGCATTGCTCTATGTACACGGACTTGACGCCTTGATGATCGGTCGGGGTGAAAGTGCACCCATATCCCAGCCAGTCGTTCCAGTCCTTTATCTGCTCCATCGCTTTGACGAACTTCTCCGGCGTCAAATCCTTTCCGGCCAATTCCAGCCCTTTGACGAGAGGCTCAGCAAAATAGAATCCTGCCAGGTAGAACAAGCCGGTGTACTTTTCGTTGGGAGCATATTTCTTCTGTGCTTCGAGATACTTCTTAACCAGCGGGCTGTCCATGTTGACGAAGTTTCCATACATGACTCCCTTCCAGAGGCCCTTCGTCACCGTGAACATAAGATCCGGATCTGAGAGTGTGGAAGCTGCAATGAACTGAGGATCGAACCCAATCGCTTTGCTGACTCCCAGAATCATCGCTCCGTGCTTGGGCAGGACCCACAGGATGACCACTTCCGCGCCCGACTCTTTAAGTTTCAGCGCGTGGGTCTTGAGATCCGTGTCTGTCACCTCTACAGGGACTTCCGCCACCAGTTGCATTCCAGCGTCGCTCATGTACTTTTTGGCCCCATCAAGACCCTCTTTGCCATAATCATCGTTCTGATAGAAGAAGGCGATTTTCTTCTTCCCCATCTTCTCTACAGCGTATTGCGTCAGAACGTACGATTCTTCGAAGTACTGGGGGAAGGTTGAGAAGATGAAGGTGTTGAAGGGCTGAGTCCAATGAGACGAACCGCTGGCAGGGCTGACCCACGGAACGTTGTTCTCCTTTGTCAGGTAGTCCCGTACGGCCATTCCGCAGGATGTGCCGACGCCTCCCACCAGGGCGAATACGCCGATGTCTTCAACGAGCTCCTTGGCAATCGCCTTTGTCTTTGCAGGTTGATACGCGTCGTCTCGCAGGAAGTACTTGATCTTCCTGCCGTGGATTCCTCCCTGGTCGTTTATCATCTGAAAGTAAACACCGGTAGCCCTTCCGACTGCTCCCCAGAGAGCCGCCGGTCCGGTCTGCGGTCCCCACTGTCCGATGAGAATCTCAGTGTCGGTGACTCCTCGAACCTGGTCCGCAGCCATGGTTACCGAGGCCATAGCCAGTACAGCCAGTACGCAGAGCATCGTGACTACCCACAACGATCCCTTCTTCATCCTTCTCCTCCTTGTTCCGGTCAAATTGTTGCGAACGATGAAACGGACGCCGTCACACCTTTTTCACGTAATGCCTCACGAAGAGACCAGACGGTCTGACGCAGAGAATCACTACGATGACTCCAAAGGCCACGACCGACTTGAACTCGAGCGAAACGTATCCGCCGAAGAAATTCTCTATGAGACCGAGGAGATACCCGCCGATTGCCGCACCAGGCAGGCTCGTCATCCCACCGAGCACCGCTGCGGCAAATCCCTTGAGCATGGGGTCGAGCATCATGTTCGGATCGAGTGTGGACACGGGAGCGATGAGCATTCCGGCCACAGCGCCGGTTACTGAGCTCAGGGCCCATGTGAGTGTCAGGATTCTCCGAGTAGGGATACCCATGGCCTTGGCGGCAAACGGATTCTGCTGAACCGCTTTCATGGCCGTTCCCAAAGTTGTAAATCGGAAAAAGAGGAAGAGAAAGGCCATGAGCACGATGCTGACCGCAAAGGTCCACATGTTCATCTCTGTAATCATGACGCCGCCCGGGGAGATCCCGCTGTATTCGGAAAATGGCACGGCAAACGGGAGCTGCATGGCTCCCCAACGCCAGCCTGCCAATCCGTACAGGATCATCTCCGCCCCAAGAGTGATGACAATCAAGCTCAATATCGTGGGATTCTTGGCTGGCCTGAGAAAGGAAATCTCCAGCAGTGCCCCCAGGCCGAGGGCAAAAAGCAACGTCAGAGCCCCGGACGTCCAAAACCCCAGGCCGTAGCTCTCCATCATCGTGTAGGCCACGAACGTTGAGATCATGGCCATTTCCCCTTGGGCAAAATTGGGAACCTCGGATGTCTTGTAAATGATGACCATGGCCAGAGCCACGAGCGCATAACAGGCTCCTATAGAAAGGCCCCCTATAATGAGATCGCCGACGAGACTCATCCTGCTCCCCTCAAAATGGCCAACTCTTCCAATATCTCTTCATTCTCAAGTAAATGCCGTTCATCCCCAAGGGCTCGAAAATGACGATGGCGATCATGATCGCTCCGAAAACAATGCTCTGGATGTTCGGGAGGCCCTCGGGTGAGAAGTATCGCTTGGACACCTCCATGAGAAGAGCCCCAACCACAGGGATCTCCTGGATCACCTGAAGCTTGATCTGCAGATATGTGAGCAGTGCAGCGCCGAGAATCGACCCCATGACTGAGCCGAGTCCTCCAACGATTACCATCGCGAGAAAGGTGATGGAAAGGATCAGGTTAAACGAGCCAGCGCTCACGTGCTGGAGAGCAAAAGCCATGAGTCCCCCCGCAATGCCGGTGTAAAAGGCGCTCACTGCAAAAGACAGCGTCTTATACCAGCTCAGGTTGATCCCCATAGCCTCAGCCGCTATTTCACTGTCCCTAATCGCCACAAACGCTCTGCCGACGCGGGTCTTCAAGAGGTTGATGGCTGCAATCGTCAACAAGATGGCTGTGAGGATGATAACCGCATATCGACCAATGTCTGTATCGACGACGTACGAGCCGATGGCCAAAGGGGGGGCCTCCAGCCCCATATGTCCGCCGGTGAACTCGGAATGGCTGATGATCTGGGTAACTGCCATGCCGAATCCGAGAGTTGCTATCGCCAGATAAGGCCCTTCGAGGCGAAGGGAGGGGAGGCCGAGGAGAAACCCGAACAAGGCAGATATGAAGCCGGCCGAAGGCAACGCGAGCACGAAAGGGAAGCCAGCCTTTACCATGAGGAGTACGCACGAGTACGCGCCAATCGCAAAGAAACCGGCGTGGCCGAGGGATATCTGTCCTGTGTATCCGACGAGAATATTGAGCCCGATTGCTACAATAGCGTGAATAGCTATGAGGTTAGCAACGTAGAGGGTATAGCCGCCAACGAAAAAAGGAAACGCGACGAGAGCTCCAAGAAACAGGATGGTAGCTGCCAGGACGGTCTTTGACCTGAACAGCTCGACATCCTCGTAATAATCCCTCTTCATGTCCATGGCAGCACCTGTAATAGCTAACGGTACCCTGGGCTCAAAAAAGAGTTTTTCCTGATACGTTCCTTGAAAGATGGCCGGGCAGTCAGCACTGTCGGTCCAGGGGTGTCTCGCATGGATAATGCTTTTCCTCGGAGAAATCGTCAAGCAATTAATGTGCCGCGCTCTCCATCGTTATAAGTAACTTAAATCACATGGATGCCAGTCTCCGGTTTTGCACCGGTATTTCTCCCGGGACAACATGTGGTGCAAGCCTCTCAACGGATGATGCGCCTCCACAGAAGTGTCTGGCCCCCAAGCTTACTGCGATCCGCTGGAAACCAGACCATGATCCAGAGACAGAGTGCGGGGTATCGGATGGACCTGAACAACATGTTGTGCACAGCCGTCTTCTCACCAGGAGGTTCAGTAGGAAAAGGATACTGATCTTAGGTCAATAGCTTCGGTCCTGGCGCGGCACGCTCCTTGCTACCAAATGGTTGCTGGAATACCCGTATGTCCCTTCGCATTCCGTGCGCGGGAGAGCGGGCCTTTCCCCGGATGGCTGCAGGCTGCACGCTCGTGGCGATCCGCAGGGGTGCATGTCAGCACAGGTGTCCGAGAGCAGTTTCTCGCGACCCTGTTGAAGGTCCAAGAAGCCGAGGAGGCCGATCCGTGATTCTTGTCAGAGAGAAAATCTTGGATAACGGTACTATTTCAGTTTATGTAAGTGGGGTGTTGGATCAGGCCGCAATACCTATCCTCAAGGATGTCTGCGATCGACATCTGGGCTCCGGCATGCATGTCCTGGTCGACCTTGAGGCAGTGGTGCACATAACCCGGGAAGGTAGGAGCTTCATACAGGAGATCCTGGGACAGGTCAGGATAAGCCATCTTCCCGCGTTCATGGTGCCTGAAGGAAATCCGTGACTCGATCGGGAGGCTCGGGACACATTGCCCCAAATCCCACAGTGCCGGATCGCTGACGAATGTCTTCTCACTGCTCGTGAATATGGAGAACCCGTGGCACGTCTCATTATCCGCGAGACCAATCGTACAGAAAAGAGGTAAGTTGGGAGATTTACCATGAGTGTTAACAAGAGCTTTGTGATGAAAAGGGAAGGGGACCTGGGAATCATTACCATTGATGTGCCGGGTCAGCCCATGAACACGTGGACTGAAACAGCCATCGAGGACTTCCTCGCTCTGTTGGAAGAACTGGAGAAGAGCTCTGATCTAAAACGCGTCGTCTTTGTTTCCGCAAAGAAGGGAAACTTTCATGCGGGAGCAGACCTGAACATGCTCAACACTATGACTGACGAGGAGCAGACTGCAAAGGCGCTGGACCTCTTTCATGCTGCATTCAACCGCCTGAGCTCATTAGCCTTTCCGACGGTTGCCGCAATAGAAGGACATTGTCTCGGGGGAGGAATGGAGTTTGCCTTGGCATGTACCGCCCGTGTAGCCAAAGACTCCAGGGATACCAGACTCGGACTGCCGGAGTGCTCTCTGGGCATTTTTCCCGGCGGCGGCGGCACGCAACGGCTCCCGAGACTCATCGGAATACCGGCCATAGAGCTCATACTGCGGGGAACCGTCGTGCCCGCGGCCAAAGCTCTGGAGCTAGGCATGGTCGACAAACTAGTCCCCGCACAAGGCGACCTGCTCCAGGAGTCGGTTTCATTCGCAAATGGGATCAGCGCTCAACCGGGCATTCTCAAGAGGCCGCAGCACGACTTCTCCCAAATAGACTTGATTGCGGAAGTAGCCCGCAAAGAGGTTTTGAAAGCTACGAAAGGACGAGAGATACCTGGGCCTATGCTTGCTGTGGACAGCATTCGCGACGGTCTCAAGACATCTCTAGAAGAGGGGCTGGACATTGAGAAGCGCAATTTCGTGAAGGCCGTTCTCTCGCCTGAGGCAAAGGGGAGCATTCACACTTTCTTTCTCAAGACCATGAGCGACAAGCCGCGGGCACTAGTGACCAAGGGCTTCAATCCAAAGCCCATGAATACGGTTGCCATTCTGGGCTTCGGGACCATGGGCCGCGGCATAGCCATCGACATCCTCCGCAACACGAACAAGAACGTTGTGGTTAAGGATCTTGCCGAGGCACTGGAGCCGGGGAAGACCTTCGTAAAGAAGATCCTTGATGGAATGGCGGAGAAGAATAAGCTTAAAGGCTCAGTGGACGACATGATGGCACGGTTGACCATGGTAACCGAGTATCAGGATTTGAAAGATGCAGATCTAGTCATCGAGGCCGTCTTTGAGGACATTGCCGTGAAAAAGGAAGTGTACGAGGCGCTGTGCAATACGGTCAGAGACGACTGCATTATAGCGAGCAATACCTCCTCTATCCCTCTGGACAAAATGTCCCCGTTCGTGACCAATCCGGGACGGTTCGCCGGCCTTCACTTCTTTTCGCCTGTGTGGATGATGCAGCTCGTGGAAATCGTACGGGGCGAGGCCACCAGTCAGGACGCGGTCGACAATTTGTTGGGTTTTGTCGCGGATATCCGCAAGCGTCCGGTAGTCTGTAGAGACAACCCCGGCTTTGTCGTGAACGCCGTCCTTTTCCCCTATTTCCAAAGCGCAATCGAATTCCTGGAGAACGGGAACACGATTGAGGAAGTGGACAAGGCCTTTGTGAAGTTCGGCATGCCCATCGGACCGATTCGACTCACAGACGAGGTAGGCATAGACGTGTGCTACAAGGTCATGGTGGGAAGAGGTCAAGCGCAGGAGACGCTGAAGAACCTGGTTTCTGCAGGCAGGCTTGGGGTGAAGAAGTCAGGCAAGGGATTCTTCCTGCTTGATGGAAGCGTCGATCCGGACGTTGTCCCGCTCATCGCTAAGCAAGGTGACCAAAAAGTCTCCGCGGAGGACATGCAGCTTCGGGTTCTCAGAGATAT
>CAYZET010000315.1:0-6818 GCA_964477215.1 uncultured Syntrophaceae bacterium
CGATCACTTCGTCAACCTGCTCCACCGGCAAGATCTCTCTCGTCTTCCCCTTGTGCCCTGGCTGCCCTCCCGGTCTGCGTTTCTTGGACTTGATGGGTGGCCTCGGCCTGGCTTTCGCCGCAGGCCCGTCCGAGGAAGGAGGCTTCGAGGAATTGGAGGAGTCCCGAGTGAGCAAAGCTACCTTACGTTCCAGCTCTTCGATCCGCACACTCATCTCCAACAGGACCTCGACAATGACCTCCGGGGCGCTATGAGCAATGGCAGTGGCTTCTTCCCTCGTCATGGAAAAGAGCCACAACTCATTTATCAGAGATTGTCAATAGGGTTCGAGAAACATGCGCGATATCTCGCGACTAGAAATCGCCGAAAACGGGGCGGACACCTGAAATCAACTCTCACTGGGGGGATCACGGTGAACGCTTACGGTAAAGCGTAACACCCGACAGAGGTACGTGCAATGAGCATGTCTGATTCAAAAGTATTGGCCTCGCCAAACAATGGTGTGAGAGGGGCACACAACTTTCTTGCTACCTTCAACGGGCTTTGTACTGTGGGGTTTCTAGCACGCGCTTCCTACGGTCTTGCACGTACGCCGGTTTTGGCTCTATTCGCCGCGTCGTTGGGCGCAGGGCCGGAGGCTGTGGGATTTGCCGTGGCAATCTCCACGGTGACGGGTATCTTCTTCAAGATGCCTGCCGGTGTCCTGTCGGATGTTATCGGCCGGACCCGGACGCTCTTCATGGGGCTGGCTGTGTTCGCGTTTGTTCCCTTCGCGTATCTGTTCGTTTCATCCTACGAGGCATTGGTGGTTGTGCGCTTCATCCATGGTTTCGCAACAGCGATCTACGGCCCGGTGATCATGGCGGTAGTGGTCAGTGTGGCGGGAGACAAGCGAGGAGAGATGCTTTCCTGGTTTTCTTCCGTGACCATTCTGGGAACTTTGATAGGAGCTCCGCTTGGAGGCTTCCTCTTGTCATGGCTTCCCGATGCTCAGGAGCCTGCCCTTCGCGATTTCCACATCATCTACGGAGTGGTGGCCGCAATGGGCATGGGATCTCTTCTGGTAGCCTTGTGGGTCATGCGGGGACGGCGGGACTCCCCTACCCACGAAGACGGCCGAACGCTGAGGGCCGTATGGACGAAATTCCGCTGTGGTGTGAAGGAGATCCTCATGGATAGGCGGGTCTTGCTGACCAGTAATATGGAAGGAATCCAAAATCTCTCGGTAGGGGCTTTGGAGGCGTTCCTCCCCATTTATGCGGTCATGGTTTGCGGATTCAGTGCCTTTCAAGCCGGACTCCTCTGGGGCGTCCAGATGGCCGCTACGGTAATCTCCAAGCCAATAATGGGAAGAATCTCGGACAGGCATGGTCGCCAGAGCCTGCTCTTCTGGGGCATGTTCGTCTGCGCGATTCCTTTCGCCCTGATACCGTGGTTCAACAGCTTCAGCGTACTTCTCCTTCTCGCTGCGGTCTTCGGCTTGGGCGAAGCGGTAGTGACTTCCTCGGCTGCGGCCCTCGTGGCTGACTTCTGCAGAGAAGACCAACTGGGGTGCGCCACGGGGACCTTTGGCACGATCTTCGATGTGGGGCACGCATCGGGTCCGCTTCTTGCCGGATTTCTCATTGGTATTGTCGGTTCGAGCACCGATTACCGTATTCCGTTTGCAATTGTGGCATCGCTGTTGGTTATCGCAGCTATAGTCTTCCGAGCAGGCGTGAATGCTGAGGTGAACGCACAGAAGTTACGAAATGGATGATGTCTATCATTCACCGCAGTGTGACTGCATTCAAACGAATAGGAGACAATGACATGATTTTCAAAAACCTCTTTCGGTTTTCAATGGTCGCTTTCACTCTGCTTTGTTTGGGCATCCAAGGTGAACCGGCCTCTGCACAGCAGACATCGGAAACTCGTTTCACCTTCGAGGACATTGTGCACAACAGCCTTCCCGCCGGGTGGAAATCGGACGCAACCAACAAGCAAGGAGCGCCCTCCGCGTGGGCCGTGATCGAAGATTACGAGGCACCCAGTGGAGTGAATATTCTGGTGCCCGGCAAGGTCAAAGACAATCCAGGGTCTGTTTTCAATATCTGTTGGGCCGCTCAGCCGGTTTTTCAAGATGGAGAAATTGAGGTGAAAGTTCGGGGGGATTCCGGCGAAGCTGACCAAGGCGGTGGTCCCATCTGGAGAGTGAAAGACGCCTCAAACTATTACGTGGCTCGTTACAACCCTTTGGAGAATAACTTCCGGCTTTATTCCGTGAAAAATGGGGACCGGAAGATGATTGCCGACGCCGGGAACATCCCGATAAAGACCGGCGAATGGTTTACCATCAAGATCGTACAGAAGGGAGACAAGATCGAGGGATGGCTGAACGGTAAGAAACTCTTGGAGGCGACGGACAAGACCCTCCCCGGAGCCGGAGGTGTGGGAGTATGGACCAAAGCCGATGCAGCATCTTCTTTCGATGATTTTGTCGTCCGGCCGGTTGCCAAATAGGCGTTTGTTCTCAGCGCAACATGTGCCGTCGAGCTTGGGATCTTTGAGACCTGAGAGGGCTCGGCGGCACAACCTGAATGGAATGTTCAAGCCCTGAATCGGCTTGAGGGACAAGTGAAAGATAGAGATGAATGGTTCATTCTCCCACAGGGTTTGCGTTCTTGGGCCGTTGCCGCGAGAGCATGGTTTGTTCGAGTTGTCAAGAAAGGTGATTACTATGATTGTTAACGAGTTGCACAAATTCCGTCTTTTCAGCATCGCTGCGTTTATGGCCGCTTCTTCTCTATTGATTGGCTGTGGTTCCCAAACCGGAGAAGGGGGGCTCGGCCAAGTTGTTGTCTACACGTCCGTGGACCAGGTTTTCTCTGAGCCTATCTTCCGTGACTTTGAAGGACAGACGGGTATTAAAGTGCGAGCCGCATTCGATACGGAGGAGACCAAGAGCACCGGCGTCGTCAACCGCATGATAGCCGAGAGCGCCAATCCGCAGGCAGACGTGTTCTGGTCAGGCGATCCGGTGCGACAATTTCTGCTTTCGAAACGTGGCCTCCTGGAAAACTACATTTCGCCGAACGCATCTGCTGTTTCCACTCAATTCAAGTCTCCCGAAGGAACGTGGACCGGTTTTGCGGCTCGTGCCCGTGTACTTCTGATCAACAAATCACTCGTAAAACCTGATGAAACGCCGGTGTCCCTTCTCGACCTCACCAATCCGAAATGGAAAGGTCGAGCAGCGATAGCGAATCCGCTCTACGGGACTACCACCTTTCACGTTGCTACCCTCTTCACAGCATGGGGTGAAGAGCGAGCACAGCGGTTTATGAACGATCTCAAGGCCAATGGGGTTCGGATTGCCAGCTCCAATGGAGAGGTGAAAAGATTAGTGGTGGCAGGTGAAGTGAGTTTTGGTCTGACCGACATCGACGACGCGTTCGAGGCTATCAAACAAGGGGCTCCGGTAGAGATTGTGTACCCCGACCAGGACACGTTCGGGGCCCTTGTGATGCCCACCACGGTTGTACTCGTTCGAGGTGGACCAAATCCTGTGAACGGTCGCAAGCTTGTTGACTTTCTTCTTTCTGCCGAGGTCGAAGAGAAGCTGGCTCAGTCCGCAGCTCACATGCCGCTTGCTCCCGGCGTCGCAGTACCGGAAAACGTGCCACGAGTTCAAGACATACGGGCGATGGAAGTCGATTATGCGAAGGTTGCGTCGGAAATAGAGCGGATTCAGCCTTGGCTCAGAGACTGGGTGGGATTATGATCTCATTTTTTAAGAGACATTCGGAAAGCTTTGTTCTTGTTGTTTCGGTGATTGTCGTAATCGCAGCAGTCGTTGTTCCACTGGCCGGTCTCGGGCTGAATGTAGGCCAATCGGGCGTGTCCGAATTTGGCAGAGCGCTGAAAACCTTGTCATCCCCTCAGATATGGGATTTGCTGCTCACTTCTTTACGCATTTCGATCCTGATAACGACTCTCTCCATGTTGGTGGGGGTCGTGACCGCGATCTTCTTTGCCAAAGCGGAGGTGACCGGTGCAAAATTCGCCTTTCTGTTGCACGCCTTCCCGATGTTCTTACCGCCATTCCTTCTTGGGCTCGGGTGGTTTCATCTCCTGGGCAGACAGGGTGTCCTGGGGTCTGATTTCACGGCAAGAATCCTGTTTGGCGAGATCGGGGTCTTTCTGGTTTTGACAATTGCATGCGCTCCCATCGTCACATCCTTGGTTACCCTCGGGCTTCGGAATATCGACCCCGCCATCGAGGAAGCCGCTCGTTTGGTTGCGCGTCCGTGGCGAGTCATTCTTCAGATCCTGTTGCCTGCCGCATGGCCTGCCATAGTCCTACCGAGTCTCATCATTTTTGCACTCGCAGTGTCTGAACTCGGGGTCCCCATGTTTCTCCGGGTGAGGGTGTATCCAGCTGTGGTGTTCTCTCGTCTCGGCGGATTCACCTACTCGCCTGGAGAGGCACTCACGTTGGTCGCCCCCCTATTTCTACTCGCTCTCGGAATCCTTGGGGTCGAACGTTGGATTCTGGGTAATCGGTCGGTAGCAACCTTGGGCTATCGTAAGCAGCAAGGACCGGCAATTCTCTCCGGCGGATGGAAGATCTTTGCTACTATCTGGTGTTGGCTCCTCGCAGTCCTTTCCGTGCTGCCTCTGGCATCACTCATGATCAGGGCTTATGTTGCCGACGGATTCTCCGAAGTGCCCAATTGGATTGGTAATAGCCTCTGGAACAGCCTTCTGCAGTCATCTATCGCCGCAACAGCCATAGCGGCGGTAGGTGTGGTCGTGGGCCATGCGTATGCACGGGGTAGGCAAGGGTCCGTCGCTCTGGACGGCCTGTCGGTTCTTGCCTTTGTAACACCGGCGGCTGTCATCGGTGTTGGACTGATTGCGGCATGGAATCGTCCCTCAACCCAGTTTCTATACAGCAGCATGGCGATCATAGTTCTGGGATTCCTGGGGCGCTATCTTATCCTCGGTGTTCGCACAATTGCCGGGACGGTTTCCCAGACTTCGGCAGCGTTCGAGGATGCAGGAGCGGCATTCGGAGCAGGATATCTGCGTCGCCTCTTGGGTATAGTGGTTCCGATGCATGTGCGAGGGATAATCGCAGCATGGTTGCTGGCTATGATCTTTTGTCTGCGTGACCTTGAGACCGCCATTTTGGTGTACCCAGCAGGTAGAGAACCTCTGACGGTGCGAATCTTCACACTGGAAGCGAACGGACCTGAGGGGGTAGTTGCTGCCCTAGCCTTGGTTCATGTGACTATGACCGCAATTGTTCTCATGGCGGGGCTTGCCTTTCTCGCATGGAGGAATTCTCGATGAACCCTGTCGTCGAACTCGAAAACGTTTCGGTGCGGTATGGGAACACCTCTGTTCTCTCTGAACTTTCCCTCGCGGTTCACGAAAATGAGATTCTCGTTATCCTCGGGCCGTCTGGGTGCGGGAAGAGCAGCTTGTTAAGGCTGATTCTGGGCCTCTTAGTACCTGAACGCGGCATCGTAAAGCTGTCCGACCAAATGGTCAGCAGGGATGCGAGGATTCTCAAACCACCTGAAGATCGAAACCTTGCCATGGTCTTTCAGGATCTCGCTCTGTGGCCTCACCTGACTGTTCACGGGAATCTTAATTTTGGTTTGAAAGCTCGTAAGGTTGCCCGGGAGCAAAGAGAAGAGCTCATCTCTGAGATGCTGAAGCGGGTTGATCTTCAGGCATACAGAGAGCTTTATCCGGCCGAGCTTTCCGGTGGCCAAAGACAACGAGTTGCCATAGCTCGTGCCCTTGTGCTTGACCCCCTGGTCGTCCTCTTTGACGAACCGCTGTCCAACCTCGATCTCGTCCTCAAGAGGGAATTATTGGCCATGTTTCGAGAGCTTCTGAAGGAACGGTCATTGCCTGCACTTTACGTGACACACGATGTGCGCGAAGCAGTTAGCCTTGGAGACCGTGTCGCTGTCCTCATGGAAGGTCAAGTCATCCAAATCGGCACTTGGGATGCAATGAGCGCCAACCCTGCACATTCGTTCGTCAAGGATCTTGTATCAGGACTGCACTGGACGGGAAATGATTGAGAGTCGGTTTATGGTTCTCAAGAGAGGATTTCGAAGAACGTACCCCCCGTCTCTCGGCTCAGCAACGAGGGATTTCCCAAATGCGCAAGCTTCAAAAATAGTCCCCTGATATGGACATTTATGAGTTGGCCATCTCCCGCTCAGGCAGGATCTTTCTTACAGCAAGCGTCTTGATCGCTCCAGCTCCGCACCGGCATCAACTGTCGGATCTCATGCCCCATTTCTTTCTTCGCCTCGATAACTTGCCGATTACCATTCCGATATTCGCACCGATTTGTCCGACAGAAATCGCCTCAGGTTGAGCCGGATTGGTCCTGGAGAGCGACAATCGTATAGGACCGCAGCACGGCACGATTCCTTTGGATTCCGGCAAAATCAAATGCGGCATTCTGGAGCGCTAAGGATGGGATCCTGCAACCGCAACTATTTGATTTATTTAATGCCGCTTGGCATGCGTCGCAATTGCGGAGACGGCGTTGTAGTGGGTCAGTGCAGTATAAGAGTCAGAATTGCAGGCATCGAACGACGAAAAAGAAACCGCAAATATAGGATTGCGGCTCTCATACGAAAGACCCCGCTCATAGCGAGCGGAGGTAATAGAGGAAATTTCTCACGGTAAGGCCATCAAGTTGTTCCAGCGTCTCGACTTCGCACGCATCCAGAATACGCTGCAACTGCTGCGGACGGACTTCCTTGATGAGCATGAGCGTTCTGATTTCAGCCAGCTCAATGCCC
>CAYZET010000316.1:0-6817 GCA_964477215.1 uncultured Syntrophaceae bacterium
TGAGCACATCCCTTGGTCCGTCACTCGCACCGGAGGAAGGGTTGCCTGATGCCGACATGCTGCAGTGCCAAGAAGAAAGGTACAACCAAAAACCCTTCAGGGGGGATCAGCCCGGGAGATGGTCGCATGCATGGAGAAGCATTCTGTTCGGTTAATGGGGAATCCTCACTCTCGCACAGCCCACCAGAGCGACGCGAATGCGTTGTTACTCGGTTCCTCGATTTCCATACACAACCAATGTCGAGTCCAAGAGAGCTTGAAATGAATGCCAGCGTCTCCACCACTGAGAGGGAATTTCTCATGCGCACGGAGCTGCTTCGGGTTACGCCCGAGCACCTCAAGCTCAGCATGTTAAAAGCATTGACTCGAGTCACATTCTCGGCCGGCCAGAGGATAATCGATCAGGGCGCAAATGGCGACAGACTGTTTATACTCCAGAAGGGATCCTGTGTCGTAAATCTGGAGAAGAACGAAGAGCTCCATCCCATAGCTCGTCTCAAGCCCGGGGATATCTTCGGAGAGATGTCCCTGATCACGGGCGATTGCCGAAGTGCTCACGTTGACGCAGAGACCGATGTTACCGCCTGGTCTTTACACAGGGGAGCCTTTGATCGGATATGCGACCGGTGTCACGACCTTGTTGAATTTCTCACAAACCTGGCAACAGAACGGCTGTGCAGTCGAAGGATTACTGCTGAACGAACCATAGGGCGGTACCGAATCACGGACATTGTTGCTGAAGGTGGATGGAGCATCGTTTACAAGGGGTTTCATTCGGTGCTCAGGCTTCCGGTGGCCGTGAAAATGCTTAAGCACAGCATGGCACTGGACTCGGACTTTTTCGACACATTTCAGAGAGAAGCTGAGACCATCGCGGGCCTCACACACGACAACATCGTGAGAGTCTATGACATCGAGCAATCGTACAAGACCGTGTTCATTATCATGGAATATCTTTCAGGAATCACGTTGAGACACATCATTGATACCGGCTTCAGGTTGCCGCTCTCCCGGATTCTCAGAATACTGACACAAGTCTGCGCAGGCCTCAACTATGCGCACCAACAGGGTGTTGTCCACCAGGATGTGAAACCTGGAAACATCTTCATCCAGGAGGATGAGAGGGTCAAAATCGTGGATTTCGGCCTCGCGACTCCAATCGGGGGCTGTTCGGATGACATGCAGGGAAGCCCACACTACATGGCTCCGGAACAGATCGAAGGAGAACCGGTGGACGCGCGGACGGACATTTACTCTCTTGGCATAACAGCGTACGAAATGGCTACGGGCTCACGCCCCTACCCCGATGATATCTGTCAAGTTCTGGAATACCACATTACCAAGTCCACGCCGGATCCCCGTGCCCTTAATCCCGACTTGCCGGAGGAATTCTCCAACTTCGTGAAAAAAGCTACCGAGAAAAGGCCCGAGTTGAGATACCATGACATGTCAGAGGTCTTGAACGCTCTCAATTCCATGGCCACAATTTCTGAGGGGGAACAAATTGTGAATTCCCGAAAGAAACGCACGATGAGGAGCCTCTATATGTTGTTCGAAAAGGAGCAAGCGCCTCAGATGGATCGACTTTTGGACGAATTCAGCCAGAGACTCCAGGAAGTGGGGGCAGAATTGAGGGTAGCATCGTTTGAGGACGTGTAGGCGATATCCATGAGTTAAGAGGTTCACATGATCAGACTGGCAAGGCTCATGAGAAAAGCAGGAGGAAGCATCATGAAGGCCAGAAGAATAAGAGATAATGTGCACTGGATAGGCGCAATCCACTAGGATCGCCGGGTTGATCCCGAACCTCCGGGTGGAAGCGCTGGAACCGGTCCTCTGCAAAGGGATTCCGAAAGACGGGGACTTCGAGTCTCTCGACAAACTGGCCCAGACCATTGCCGCAAAGCATAGAGAGAGCTCCCTGCAGGCGCCAATCAGGCTTGGACTGGAGCGTGGATGACGGGCTGAGATTTCTCGACAAACAATCAATTATGATCACGGGCGAATCAGGATCGGGTTCATCAACCCTCAACCAAGAAAGGGAGGCTTACTATGTCAGTGAACACGGTCAAATGGGCTGCGATCATTTCTTTCGTTGTTGCGATGGTCGTCTTGTTGGGCGGCGGGTACTTTGCCATGGACAAGGTACCACCCTACCCTGGGAAGGTTGTCGGACCGGATGGGAAGGTCCTTTTCACCAAGTCTGACATTCTCAAGGGTCAAGACATCTTTCAGAAATATGGCCTGATGGACCATGGCAGTGTGTGGGGTCACGGGTCTCAGCGCGGAATGGAATTCTCTGCACAGTCGCTCCATCTCATCAGCCTGGCAGCCAGAGATTACGTGGCAAGACAGGACTACGGCAAGGCTTTCGATGACCTGGACGAGACTCAGCAGTCAGTCGTCACAATCAAAGTGACAAAAGAGATCAAAGAGAACCGGTACGATAGCGCTACCGATACTCTCAAGCTGACCGAAGCGCAAGTACAAGGATTGAAGAAAGTTGAGGAATTTTGGGAGAAGACCTTCAGGGAAGGCGAAAAAGGTCACGGATTTCTTCCCAACACAGTGAAAACTAGCGAAGAGCGGCTGGAGATAGCCAGGTTTTTTTTCTGGACAGCGTGGGTAGCCTCCACGAAGCGTCCCGATGCGGACGTAACCTACACAAACAATTGGCCAGCAGACCGGACTGTTGGTAACGTGCCTACTACAGACACATACATCTGGACGCTTGGAGGAGTCCTCGCTCTCTTGATAGTCTTGGGAGCATTCATCTTTTATGTTCATTACTACGGAATCTGGTACGGTCCGGCAAAAGGGGTTCCGCTTGCCGAGAAGCTCATTGGCATGCCGCTCACTCCTAGTCAGTTCAAGGCAGCCAAGTTCTTCCTTGTGGTCATACTGCTTTTCCTCCTCCAAACCAGTTTCGGCGGACTGTTGGCCCACTACACGATTTATCCGGCACACTTCTATGTGCAACTGGTTGCCGACCTGATTCCCTACAGTTGGGCCAAATCTTGGCATCTCCAACTTGCCATCTTCTGGATTGCGACAACGTGGATCGCGTCTGCGATCTACCTTGCGCCGATCCTTGGTGGCGTAGAACCGAAAGGTCAGGGATTTCTCGTGCAGCTCTTGTTTGTGGCGGTATTGATTGTGGCCTTGGGGAGCCTGGTGGGTGAGGTGGCCGGCATTTACGGATGGCTTGGCGATTGGTGGTTCTGGCTGGGTCACCAAGGGTGGGAATTCCTTGAACTGGGGAGGATCTGGCAAATCCTGCTCTTTGTCGGACTCATAGCCTGGCTGGTGATAGTCTATCGCCCCATTTCACATCATCTCAGGCTTGGGCACAAAGATGAATTCAGCGGATTGATGATGTATTATGTGTTGAGCGCTGTTCTGGTCGTCCTGTTCTTCGGGTTCGGGCTGCTGTTCGGAAAGGGAACGCATCTTACCGTAGCCGACTACTGGCGATGGTTCGTTGTCCACATTTGGGTCGAAAGCATCTTCGAATTTTTCGGAGTTGCGGTAATCTCCCTGCTCCTAGTGGTCATGGGGCTTGCCTCGGCACGCGGCGCGCTCATAGTTGCCTATTTTACCGCTGCGATCGTGTTCCTTTCGGGCATTATTGGCACGGCACACCATTACTTCTGGTATGGCGGCCCCAGCTACTGGCTTGCCCTCGGATCCGTATTTTCGTCCATGGAACCGGTACCCTTGTTCGGACTCGTGGTAAGGGGTCTCATGGAATACAGGTCGATCCGAAAGGAGGGCAAGGAATTTCCCTACCGTTGGCCCCTCTTTTTCCTTGTGGCCTCATCGTTTTGGAACTTCCTGGGAGCCGGCGTCTTCGGGTTCCTCATCAACTTGCCCCTGGTCAACTATTACGAGCACGGAACGTATCTGACCATGAATCACGGCCACGCAGCCTTGTTCGGCACGTATGGAATGCTCAGTATTGCACTCCTGCTATTCTCGTGGCGAGGGTTGGTAGACAAAGGGTACTGGAGCGATACCCCTCTGAAGGTGTCGTTCTGGGGGTTCAACATTGGGCTCGCCCTTCTGACGTTCGGCACATTGTTCCCAGTCGGAGTAATGCAGGCCTGGACCAGCTTTCAGGAAGGTCTATGGGTCGCGAGAAGCGCTGAATTCTTCACACGAGCTCCCGTAATCTTCCTCGGCACGATTCGGATGGTGCCCGATCTCACTATCATTTTGGTCGGGGTGGTCCCAATGTTCTATTTCCTGTTCAAGACCTATCGCCATCTCAAGCCAATGCAAATACGGGAAGGGGAATCCGTTTGGGAGAGGCTCGGAGTGCAATTGTAGCGGACACCGAACCCCGCTCTGGTGCGACAGACCGTCCGCCACGACGGGCCGTGTCGGAGATGGGGTTCGATGACAATTCCCCGCGTGGCCTGCATGCCGACAAGCAGTAGGCACGCTCCCGTCTCCTGTGGCGATTGCTATAGTACCGCTTACTGAAATTCGCGGCACCCGACCGGTTGAACCCAATGCACAGTCAATGCGTAACAGTATAGTGGACATCGCATCAACCCAAACCGTAATCCGCCTCTCACCCAATTCTCAGCGCCCCTCGCTGTAGCTTGTCCCGAAGAGTTTCCCCAGTCTGTCTCTTTTGTGACACTCTTGTCAAATCGTGGCTCTTTTGGCTGTGTTTTCGCGGATGAACGATAGGAGCATACTTTGGCACCCGTAACAGCGATAAATGTAACGAGTTGTGATTCCAATGTAGTCGGGGCATCCAACGTTGTGCGGTTTCCCCTGGGTGGATCAGGTCCTGACGAAAAAATATCTTGACACCCTTGGTGGCCGTGGCATCATTCTCGAGAATGTCTGTTTGTCTACACAGGTGGCTGTCAGCCAAGGTTTTGCGCTCGCCCGGGCGTATGCTGACTGGAATTGAAGTGAACTTGCGGAACCGTACTGATAACGGACCTCATTGGTGATAACAGTTTAGGAGCACGCGTGTCAGGTGCCGCACTAGGTGACAGGAAAATCGGATGGTAAAGGCGCTCTGCAAAGGACAGGTAGCTCGGCCCCAGGTCGCAATAAACGTAGGCGGTGCCTTTGCCAGTTTGGAGCAAGCCCTTCTATCGGGGTTCGCGGGACAGTAGGCAATGAAGCGTAAAGACATCAACACGGCCGGTAGGAGTAGACATGGCAATATCCAATTCATGACCATGGAACTGAAGCAAATCAGAATGCATCCCACGTTCGTGGATTTACTTCCGATTGACGAGAAGCTGCTCGCCCATATCACGCAGGATATGCGCGAGCACGGATACTACGAGTCAAAGCCAATCACTTTGGGTATCTGGCCCGGACTCCAAAAGTCTGTGCTCATTGACGGCCACGCGCGTGTTCGAGCTGCCGGAGATGCGTGCATCAGTCACGTGCCTGCGGTGGTGATGGAGTTTGAGGATGAAGCGGCAGCCTTGCAGCATGCGATGAGCCTGCAAACCAAACGAAGGACTACCACCGATGGTGCGTTGTATCGACTATGCGACCGGTACGACAGGCTCATGGAACGAGGCCGGCGAAGTGAAGAGACTAGCGAATTGCCGACAATTGTCGGCAATTATGTGGGGCGTTCCGCTTCTGCTCAGAGGACTGCAAGCCTCATAGGCTGCAACTACAAGAAGGTGGAAAAGATACGGAAGATCCGCAAGGACGGCACACCTGACATCCAGAGGGCTGTGCGAAACGACAAGCTGAGCATCAACAGAGCGTACAAGCTGATCCGCGACATGGAGCAGGGCAAGGACAACAGCAGAAAAGGCTCGTCTGTTGCCCGCGTGAAGGCAGGGAAGTTTGTGGTGAGCGAGGAGAACTTCGGGCTCTTGAAGGAGTTGGGCGGAGACCTCAGCGCCCATGTGAACGTCGCGATCGAGATGTACATACGGTGGCTCCAGGACCAGAAGAGTGCCTTACCACCTGAGCAAGAGCCCGGAATTCGCCAGGTCCGTGAACCGGAAGCCGTAACCGGAAGAAGTTGAGAGAGTTTCTCAATCTCCTGGAAGCCAACGGTGACAGGACGACAGATGGCCAGAGGGCCTCAAGATTGAATGGATAACGGCACATGGCTTGAAACCAGGTTGTTTGCCTCACGCGAGGGGCTTCCCCCGACGAACAGTACGGGGTGGGGCCGTTGATGCCACCAAAGGCAGTAAATGCGCAGAAACGCATAGTCAAAGGGGCTCATTGGCCATCGCGGTCGAGGATCGGGCGACCAAAACGCCGTGGTGGCGGCCGATTCTAGATGCTGGCTAGGTTTCTTGATGGCCGTAGGCGATGTTGCTTATCATCACGTTCCCGTCGGTGCCGTTTCGCTGTAGCAGAAGCTCATGGAAGGGCATTTCAGTTCATGAACCTATGAGGACTAATTATCGTGACCCCAAAGAAAGCAAGAAAGCGCAAACCGTTCTGGATGAAGATTTTCATCGGTTTCAGTGCCCCGATTGTGGTGCTGTTTCTGGCAATGTGTGCGTTCGATATAAAATACTTTGCCTTCGAGTCACCGATCTGTCAGGACGAGAGGGAGGGTTTTAGTAAGTTAAAGTGTGGAATACGGGCAGCCTATGAGGCGAATGCCCGATACGTCCGGCCCCTTCCCAGTGACGAAGCGATGATCGCTCATTTTCGCAGGCATCGGGCGGATTTTGAGCGACTTGTGCAGATTTACCGGAACGACCAGTCACTCTACACTCCATGGGGCGGGCTGTGCAACCCCCCGCCGGAGACCAGAATCCACGGTCTAGTTAGTCGAGGTTCCCGGGTTGGCTTTCGGGGACCC
>CAYZET010000317.1:0-6807 GCA_964477215.1 uncultured Syntrophaceae bacterium
AATTTCTTTGTTCACGTATGACGCCGTGCATCCTACAAAGTACAGCACATCGGCCTTTTGCGTGGGGGCGATCTCCGTGGGCATCCAACCGGTGCGCTTCTCGTGAGGAGCGCCGTACATGTTGTGGCTCTTGGCAATGTTCGCGGCGAGGGTCTTATGTGCCGGCATAGGGCCAGCCCCGTCTTTAACCGCCTTGACCCTGAGTGATTCCAGAGATAGCTCGATTTCCAAGTCAAGGTTTCGCTTACACCCAACGTCGCAGGCTCCGCACAAGGTGCAGGCATACATGACTTCGAGAGCCTTTTCGTTCCAGTCAAGCCGGCCTTCGGCCATGGCATGCCCGATCCGCATCTTGCCGTAGGCTCCGTACGCGTCAAACTCGTACTTCGCCGCGCTCGGGCACCGTGTCATGAATTTCGGCCCAGGCATGTACGTATGATCTACCCACGTGCACCCCTTGCACTTGATGCAACGGCTCATGTCGTAGACGAAATTCTGTATATCCGTGACATCGAATTTGAAGTCCGATTGAGGTTTGTAATATCTTACGAGCTCTTCATTGGCCATTGGTGTCCTCCTCCTCAGAAGCACAGGCTCGAAGGATTCATGATGTTGTTCGGATCAAATACCTTCTTCAGCCGCTTGAGCTGACTAACATAAGAGGCAGCCCTCTCGTACACGATAGGCGCCAGATCGCCGTATGGCCGGGTAAACACAGCCCCCTCCTTGAGAAGCTCTGACGCTGCTGTCTTGTAGAGAGCGTTTACGGTTTCTTTTTCGGCTTCGTTTGCAGGGTCGTAGAAAAAGCTCAGCTCGGGTCGACATGCTCGGTTATGCTCGATCGGTTGGATGTATGCACCGATATCGCTGGCCGGATACCCGTATCGAGAAGCGATTTCTGTCGTCTTGTTAACAAATTGCTTTGCCTTGAGTGGCCTTGTGTGGAAGAAGAGGCTCTTGCAGGCCCCTTTCACCCGACACTTCCAGTGGACGGCATCGGCTGGCCACGGGTTCCGAAGTATCGGCACAATCCGGTTTCTCAACCCTGGGAATCCTGGGAGAGTGTCTGCCAGCCTGAGCTCTGTGAACTCGTTCTTGATCACCTCAGCCAGAAATCGTTCTTCGTACTGGATCTTTTCTTCAGGACGCCTTAACAGGCCACTGACTACGAGAATCAGAGTCCAAGAGGGAAGGGTCTCCTTCAATTTCTCAAAATCGCCAGGCCATTCTTGCGCGAGGATCGCCGCCAGGTTCACGTTGTTCAAGAGAAGGACCTCTTGGCCGATTCTACGTGGAAGGATGCGATAGAGAAAATCGATCGCATAATCGAGATCCTCAATTGGAGCAAAAAGCACTTTATCCATCTTCGGGATCGACTCGATCTTTAGATTCGTCCAGGTAACCACTCCCATGGTGCCCTGCGCGCACTGAAAAAATCGATAGAAGTCGAGGCCCGGCCCCGAGGGATTTCCTCCTTTTGAAGGAGAGTCGGGATACCCATTGACGCTCGCCGACCCCATCCTGAATATCTCGCCGGTCGGCCACACCACCTCCATGGCTTGGAGCGGCTCTCCATAATCGTAAACCTGATTGGTGGGCTCCTCCCTTTCCAAGTAGTCAGTGAGTACCGATCGTTCGGCAGGTGGTGTCAATGGCATGATCACCCTGAAGCCTTGCTTCTCTAATTCCTTAGTAAGCTTATCCCAGGAAACGCCCGCCTCGAACCTAACCCGCCGATTATCGGGGTCGATCTCCAGGATCTTGTCCATTCTTGATAAGTCCAGTACCACCCCGCCTTCCTTCGGAATGCTGGCGCCGTAGAAATGCACCTTCGAGCTGCAGGGCACGACCGGGGTTCGGGTTTCGTTACAGAGTTTTAGGACCTTCGCAATTTCTTCGGCACTGGATGGTTTAACAACGTAATTTGGTGCCCCCGGGGGGGAGTAGCTGAAGTCAGTCTCATAGATTTTGAGCTGGCCGGGGTCATCCGTGAAGTTTTCAGCTCCAACGATTTCGGACAATCTCGATTTGACGTCCACTGGTACCCTCCATTTCTTTAGGATTGCCCCAAATTATTCCTGCTGGTCAGATCTAACCCGAAGTTCCGGGTTGCATGAAAGTGAGCCCCCGAGATCGGGGTCCGCGCTAGACTTTGGTGTCGTGGCTTTCGGCGTTTCCGGTCCGAATTCCGTGAATCCCCCGACTGCATGACGGCTCTTCGCTTTGCAAGCCTATCCGTAAGTGCAGAAAGGGGGCGCTTGATCATGGGGAGGCCTCGTTCCAGATCGCCGATTTTCTTACGTCGAACGTCTACTTAGAAGAAAGAAGCCCTAAGAGATATTAACGAGTAAGTTTCTTACGTCTTAGTAGTTAACGTATTAACTATCTGCCCAAGAGTACCCACCGCCACCAGTGCTGTCAAGTTCTTTCGTCAGAGCATGGCGCAAAAAAATCTGACTCAGGACGGAGTGCTCCCGCCGACTTCTTGAAACGGAATGGTGGGATACTCATTGCACCACGACCGAGTCGATCCGTTTCACGTGGGCTCTTCTTCTGCACGGCAGGGGCCAGGGAGCCGTGCGCGTCTCCACCAGTGAAGGGGCGTGAAAGGGGCGGATCCCTACCATCCCTTCATGATTGACAATTTCCTCTCTTGCCTTTAATTTCATGACAATAAACTCCCACATTCCCGAAAAGGTGTAGCACCGTGTCTGAATCCGCTTACAAGAGCGATATGAGCATTGACGAGCGAGTCATGATGGCGATCGTGCGGGTCGCTGAAGGGTTCAAGAAGAACTCGTCAGCTTTGTTCAAGAATTGGGGCCTCACGTTCTCTCAATACAACCTACTCAGGGTCCTGGACGCGTCCGAAAACGGTGAAAACACCATGAAAAACGTGAACAGAATCATGTTGGTTTCGAGCGCAAACATGACCGGTATTGCCAAGAGACTGGAGAAGAGCGGGTTCATCGTCCGGACAAACGATCCCAACGACGATCGATCCAAGAGACTTCAAATTACGCCGGAGGGAACTCAGGTGGTGAAGGCCATCTCCGACCACAAAGAGAGGAGCGTGCGGCGATACTTGATGAGATACTCCGATGCGGAGAAGTCTGCACTGCTGGAAACGCTAAGAGAAATCCTTCGAGAAACCAGGGAGCTCGATTAGAAGTTGTTGCATAACCTCAACAGCCTCTGCGACAACCGCTTGTGAGGAATTTTTGCCTTGATTCAGGGAACGGAATTGTGATTGTACTGTAATGGTGACATACTGAGAAAATGGTGGCCCGGCCGACGATGTTGAGGTAAGGACGGGTTCGAAACAGACCTGAGGCAAGGGCGGGTCTGAAGACCGCCCCTACTTGTGCCGCGAGGCTCAATGAGCGTCCCTGTTAGTGAGCGAGCATCGGAGGGGGAGCATGACCAGGAGGAAAATTGACGGCAAGCAGCTCCTGGCAGACATTCGTACGGGAATGGACGACGCAGGCTTGATGAAAAAATACGGTTTTTCTGCCAAGGGGATTCTCCAGCTCATGGGCAAGCTTGTTTCTCAGGGCCATATTACTCCGGAGCAATTGGCGTCCCGCAGATCGTTGGCTAAGACCGTCTACTTCCCAATCTTCAAGTGCCCTCACTGCAACGAAATTCTCTACACGAAGTCCGAAAACTGCCCACAGTGCGGGGCGCAGATGACCTTGTTGAATAAGTAGCAGGAGCTGGCAACGGTAACTGGGGAGATGGGAAATCAGCGCACTCCCGAGTGCGGGGACATTTCACACTGGAGGCCGAATCATGGGAAAAGACGAAGATTGGGAAAGCGCCGACATTGACAAGAGTTTCCAACTGTTGGCAGCAGGCTCCAAGATCCGGGTTGAGCAGGAGGAGCGCAAGATTCGGGATTTCCAGTGGAAGGCAGCGGATCCCGAGGGGTACAAGAAAGACATGGAACATATGTGCAAGGAGATGTTCGGAGACAGATGGCAGGTGGAATACGAGGCCATGCTGCGAGAGGAGTTTCCGGACAACAAGGGAGCGGGCGAGCATGAAGCCTGATGCCCGAGTGCCGAGGAGCGGATGTCGTGATTCCGTGATCAAGATGTTCGCACGTGCATTGGGGGCTGTTGGTGTTACTAATAACGAGACAAACATATTAGAAGAGTGCCTCCTCGGCCTTTACGTTGACACATTGCCGTGATTTTTTTATAGTGAATTTTCCAACTCGGAAAGTCACTCCCCCATCCAGCCGGAGAGAACATGCGTGTGCTAAGGGCAATTTGCGGGTGGATTGATACGCTCAACGAGCATGTGGGCCGTGCGGTATCTTGGGTGACGTTGCTGCTGGTCTTGGTCGTGTTTACAGACGTGATCATGCGGTATGCAATGAAGACGAGCTTCGTCTTCACGCAGGAGCTGGAATGGCACCTGTTTTCCTTCATATTTCTGATCGGCGCAGGATGCACCTTGCTTCAGGACGGCCACGTCAGAGTCGACATCATCTATCAAGGGCTGAGTCCCAAGGGTCGCGCGTGGGTCAATCTCATCGGGGTCGTCTTTTTCCTCATCCCAGGGTGTCTTCTGGTAATGGACACTTCCATCGCGTTTGCGTACACGGCGTGGCAGGTGGGCGAGGGATCTCCTGACCCCGGCGGAATCCCTTACAGGTTCTTGATCAAGGCTGCGATCCCGGTCGGATTCCTACTGTTGCTGCTGCAAGGTATCTCATTGGGGATTAAGAGCTTTTTTGTGTTGATCGGTCAGCAGATGGAGGAGAGCAAATCCTGATGGAATATCTGGCTGGTTGGATGTTTCTCGCCCTGACAGTTCTTCTCATGGCTGGCTTCCCGGTTACGTTCACATTGCTGGGGACAGCCTTTGTCTTCGGTATGATAGGGTTCGGTTACAGTTTCTTCAATCTTCTGCCCTTGAGAATCTGGGGCGTGATGGGGAATGTCACTCTTATGGCGGTGCCGCTCTTCGTATTCATGGGCGTCATGCTGGAGCGCTCCGGCCTTGCTGAAGACCTGTTGGACACCATGGGGCTACTATTTGCTCGGATCAGGGGAGGATTGGCGGCCTCTGTCGTGGTGGTGGGGGCGTTGCTGGGGGCTTCGACCGGTATCGTGGGCGCCACAGTGGTTACGATGGGATTGCTTTCGGTACCGACCATGCTCAGGCGCAACTACAGTAAAGAGCTGGCAACCGGGACGGTCTGCGCTTCAGGGACGCTCGGTCAGATCATTCCTCCTAGCATTGTGCTGGTTCTCGTGGGGGACATCGTTGGCGTGCCTGTTGGGGACCTTTTCATAGCAGCGGTCCTTCCGGGGCTGATCCTCGTGGCTCTCTTCATCTTGTACATTGTGGCCATCGCATATGTTCGCCCTCACGTGGCCCCTCGTATTCCCTGGGAGGAAGTGCAGGAGTTGACAGGAGGAAACTTGGGGAGAAAGGTGGGGGTGGCCCTTGTCCCACCTATGTTTCTCATTATGGCGGTGCTTGGCTCGATTTTCGCTGGTGTTGCTTCTCCGACTGAGGCTGCGGCCGTGGGAGCAGTGGGCTCAATCCTGCTCACTTCGGCAAATCGCAAGCTCAACATGGCGGTCCTGAGGGAAGTCATGATGTCGACCATGAAGCTCACGTGCATGGTGTTTATCATTCTCGTTGGAGCCGCGGCGTTTGGATTGGTATTTCGCGGGCTGGGTGGAGACGGGCTGGTTCGTGAGTTCTTGGGGTCCATAGCTCACGCATATAGCAAGTAGGCCGTGTTGGCTATGGTAATGGGTCTGATCTTTGTGATCGGATTTTTTCTGGATTTTATCGAAATTACCTTCATCCACGTGCCGGTCTTGGCGCCGATCATGATCGAATTTGGATTCGACCCGCTCTGGCTGTGCATCCTCATTGCGGTAAACTTGCAGACATCGTTCCTGACACCGCCGTTCGGGTTCTCACTGTTCTACCTCAAAGCGGTCACTCCGCCTCAAATAACAACGGGCAACATCTATAAAGGGATCATTCCGTTTGTCCTGCTGCAGATCATAGGTCTGATCGCGGTCGTGGCTTTTCCCACATTAGCCACATGGCTTCCCAAGGCAGTCTTTGGGGGCGGATGACCGGCTGCCGGGTAGCGGTCGGGGGGTAGGCGGCCAATATGCCTGTGGACGGGGCCCATCGCGCGCCCGCCGCGAAGAGGGGCAGTGGCCTTGAAGCTCATTCCATTGAACTAGACAGGAGGTTATTGATGAAGCGAAGAGATTTCATGAAGAAGGCCGGGGTAGTTGCAGGAGCCACAGCCGCGGCTTCCACCGTTGCCGCGCCCACGATTTGGGCACAAGGCAAAAAGTATCAGTGGAAGATGGTCACCACGTGGCCCCCCAACTTTCCGGTCTTACAGACGGGCTCTGAGAGGTTTGCAAAGCGCCTCAATGAGGTTACCGAGGGAAGAATCAAGATACAGGTTTTCGCCGGTGGCGAGCTCGTTCCTCCTCTGGGGGTATTTGACGCGGTGTCCGGAGGCACGGTCGAGGTCGGAAGCGGCGCGTCCTACTACTGGGCGGGAAAATGCCCGGCAGGGCAGTGGTTCTCTGCTGTGCCCTTCGGATTGAATCCACAGGGAATCAATACGTGGTTCTATTCCGGTGGCGGACTCAAGTTGTGGGAAGAGGCCTATGCGCCGTTCAATGTGGTTCCCAGGCCGCAGGGGAACACCGGTGTCCAGATGGGCGGCTGGTTTCGCAAAGAAATGAAGACCATGGACGACTGGAAAGGCCTCAAAATGAGGATACCAGGACTGGGAGGCAAAGTGGTTGC
>CAYZET010000318.1:0-6796 GCA_964477215.1 uncultured Syntrophaceae bacterium
GAGCTGCTGCCTCGTCCTTGAGGGTTAGCACAAGCCCCAACATTATGTGGAAGAACCACGAGATATGGGGCTGGTACAGGCCTTCGGTGACATTGAAGTGCAGAAAGGCCCCAGCCAGCGGGAGAAGCACCGCCATGGGATGGGGCTTCAGGCGTACAGCCGGCAGCATGCTCAGCCGGATGAGCTGCCAGCCCAGATACAGCACCGAAAAAAGATAGAGGATGGAAAACGGGAGCCCGAAGTCCACCAGCAGGGTGAGGGGCGTGTTCTCTGATGTCCTGAGCTGGCCGGTCCACTGGGAAAAGACCTTCTTGGTTACGTACGGATATCGAACTTCATAATCTTTCAGGTGGGGGCCGCGGGGTCCCAGCGGACCTATTCCCAACCAGGGATGGCCCGCAGCGATATGCAAGGAAAAAAACACGTTTTCTACCCGGTAAGCGACTGATTGGTGCTCTTTCGCCAGGTTGCGAGCATTCTGACGCACGATGTACCCAAGGGCCAAGACGGCAACCAGGAGAAATACCAGGCCGGCGGTTCTCAAGCTCCGCCGTTTGGAAAGGCACAAGACCAGCAGGCAGAGGACCACAGGAATCAAGACAACCGATTCCATTCCAGCGTACCTGCCGGCGATCAGGAGCGCTCCGTAGCTCAACCCCAGCACAGCGATTGCGAAGCCCACCACGGAACTGGATCCGGAGCCGAGCATTGACAGAGGAGCGTACTGAAACAGGAGGATTCTGCTGCCCACCGGATGCCAGTGCGAATCGATGAACTGGTAAATCTTCCCGCTGTAAGCAACGCCCGCTGCAGCACACACAAGGGTAATAATGAGCAGGCCGAGGAACCACCACTGCAGGACTTTGCGGCTGTGAGAGCAATCGATGAGAAGACGAGCGGTCCAGTATCCTGCCAGTCCAGGGACTATCATGACCAAGACCCTGATCAAAGATGGACCTGGCGTGTCACTGAACCAGGCGCTAAGTCCGCCGAGACATGTCACGGCCGCGGACACGAGAATCTCGGCCTTCCTCACGCGAATAGCGCTGCTCCTGAGGAAAAGGAGGGCCATCACCAGCACCGTGCCACAAATCAGAGCGGTAAAGACGTTGGCGGAGGTGCTGGTGCTGATGACAGAATAAGGCGTCTGGAGGGTGGCCTGGAAGCACGCGAATATGAACGCAATCCAAACCACATGTCTTGCTGGGGTCAAGGACCAAAACCACTCGCCAAGAGTGGCTGCTTGCTGAGCGCCAGACACTTCGTGGGAAACGTTCGTCAGTGACACTTTCGATTTCACGACCATCATGTTAGAGCCTTTGGCCGCCCCCCGTTATACCACGAATGGAATGCGGGAATTGTTGTCGGCCCTCCTGCAGGTACCATTCCCTCTTTGAGGATAAGATGGCAAGAGCCCTAATCGCGAATTTCTTGCTGACCTGGTTACCTCGATGTCCTTTCAGGCCCCGGAATCAGGGGCAAAAGTGTAAGTGTGCGATTCTCGGCTCCGGAAGTCAAGCTCAAATGCGCATCGATGAGCGATCAACCTTTCAAGATCTCTCTCTGACGGGTCGCATTCTTTCTCATTGACACCCCGGGAGCTGTATGATAAGAAATGCAATTCACGTGTCGCTAGAGGTGTGCCATGAAAACTTGGACCCCGAAGCAAGGGGAAGTTGAAAGACAATGGATCGTTATCGACGTCAAGGATAAGGTCCTCGGAAGGGCCGCGGCGGAGTGCGCGCGAATCCTGCGCGGAAAGCACAAGCCTCAGTTCACCCCGCACCACGATACCGGTGACTTCGTCATCGTCGTCAATGCCTCCAAAGTCCGGCTCACGGGTAAGAAGCTTACCCAAAAGGTGTATTACCGCCACAGCGGATATCCCGGCGGACTCAAGGAAACACTCGCGGGGAAAATGATCAAGGAAAAGCCCGAGCGCCTCTTCTGGCTCTCGGTGAGGGGCATGCTACCCAAGAACTCCCTCGGCAGATCCCAGCTCACTAAATTGAAGGTTTACGGTGGAGAAGGTCATCCCCATGCCGCCCAAAAGCCGCAGACTCATGATTTCTAATTCGGGAGATCGACGATGAACGAGGATCGCTACTATGCGACGGGAAAGAGAAAGAACGCGGTAGCACGGGTCTGGCTGAAACCAGGCACCGGCACCATCGTGGTGAATGACCGGGCGGTAAATGATTATTTCGGGCGCAAGACCTCGCGGATGATCATCACCCAACCATTTGAAATCACCCAGACCTTGGGACGATTCGACGTAATGGTTAACGTCCATGGAGGCGGCCTCTCGGGACAGGCTGGAGCAGTCAAGCACGGGATCAGCAAAGCTCTTCTCGAAGTTGACCCTGCCATGCGAGCCCCCTTGAAAAAGGCAGGATTTCTTACCAGAGATTCCCGCGTCAAAGAGCGCAAGAAATACGGCAAGCGCGGAGCGCGGGCCAGCTTCCAGTTCTCAAAGCGCTAATCGTGGACCTGCTCCTCTTAGCCCCCCTTTCTTACCTGGACTGCCGAGTGGCCCTGCAGGGGGCCACTTTGTTGCCAGGCGCATCCTCAGGAATTCCCTGGTGCGAATTCACGGTAATTGCTCCGCCGTGGCTGTAGTCCGGCGCACGAAGTTTTACGGCAGAATTGCCGTAGGGGCGGTTCGTGACCCCTCTCGAATTCAAATCGAGAATCAGCATCAGAATGCGCTGTTTTCCGTGGCGCCGGCGTCTCGCCGGTATCTTCGCAAGGGTTAAGGATCACCGGCAAGATGCCGGCGCTACAAGATAAGCCGATCAGCAGCACGCGCGGACTGCGATAGAGCAGCCGGTGCGGTACGCTAACCGCCCCTACCGAAATGCCCGTAGATTCAGGCCGGTTGCACGATTTTGAGACGGCTTCTGAAACCTGCCCCTACCCCTGTGATGTAGTGTATTGATCTGTGGGGCAGAAGTACCGTAGCAGTAGTTGTAGGGTTTCAAACCCGCCCTCGCCGTCATTCTCGACACGTGCCCCCGCAATCGAGCCACCGCGTTGCCTCGAATACGCCACCGTATTGGTGAAATCGTTTACTAAGCCAGTTTAAGGCAAGAGTACCGGCGAGACGCCGGCGCTACGGGGGATCGTGCAAAAATCCTGCGGGGCGGGGTTCAGAAAATGTCTCAAAACTCGGGACACACCAAAAATCGTAGCACGATTGAGCGTCGATGCGTGGAAAGGCACCCTCACCCCAACCCTCTCCCAGAGGGAGAGGGAGCCGGAAGAATCCCCTCTCCCCCGCTTCGGGGGAGAGGGTCAGGGTGAGGGGGTGTGCCACGATTATCACGGACTGCCGGCTTTTGGGACACTTTCTTCATACCCGCCCTCCAGATCAGCCCCGACCTCAACGTTGTCAGCGGGGCCGTCATTCGCACAGCGCTCCACTGTAGAACATTCATTCACCTGAAGTCTTGTCCTTTTTCCAATGAACCGCGTGCCGGAGAAAGCGACGAAGCTTTTGTCTTGACAGCACCGATCCAGTTCCGTATTTGTAGTTTCGTTAGTCCTTTCCACGATTCACACCTTTTCGATCTAGAGACGAATCATAGCCGAGGAGGAGCCGCATGCCAAAGAAGTACTGGGACGAAAAGTTCGAAACCCTGAACGAGAGTGCCATGAAGAAATTCCAACTGGAAAAGCTTCGTGACACTGTCTCATGGGTGTACGACAAGGTCCCCTTTTACAAGAAGGCTTTTGACGAGAAGGGAATCAAGCCTTCCGATCTCCAGACGCTGGAAGATCTGGCGAAATTTCCATTCACCGTGAAGACGGACCTCAGAGACAACTATCCTTTTGGCTTGTGTGCGGTTCCCATGTCCGATGTGGTTCGGATCCATGCGTCCTCCGGAACCACGGGTAAACCGATAACAGGACCCTATACTGCCGCGGATCTCGATCAGTGGACCGAATGCATGGCCCGTGGGTTGTGGGCTCAGGAGGTTCGCCCTGACACTGTTCTCCAAAATGCCTATGGTATGGGGCTGTTCACGGGTGGTCTCGGATTTCTCCAAGGTGCAATGAGAATCGGATGCCCCGTGGTCCCTTCCGGCGCGGGAATGACAGAACGCCAGATCATGCTGATTCAGGACTTCGGCACCCAAGCCCTTTGTTGCACCCCATCTTACTGCATGACCATTATCGAGCGGGCCGAAAAGATGGGTATCGACATCAAGAATTCATCCCTCAGGACCGGTCACTTCGGGGCTGAGCCCTGGACTGTAGAAATGAGAAGCGACATTGAGACCAGAGGGGGCATTCACGCATACGAACATTATGGACTCACCGAATTGATGGGCCCGGGTGTGTCGTTCACCTGTGAGTACTACAAGATCCATGTCAACGAGGACCATGTGTACCCGGAGATCGTGGATCCCGGTACCCTCGAGCCGGTGGATTTGGGGCAGGAGGGTGAGTTGGTCTTCACCTCCTTACAGCGAAAGGCAATGCCCATGATCCGATACCGGACCAGAGACATATGTGCCTTGCGCCGGGAGAAGTGCGAGTGCGGCCGCACCCTGATCACGATGGACAAGATCCTGGGCAGGACCGATGACATGATGATCATCAGTGGTGTGAACGTTTTCCCTTCCCAGATAGAGTCTGTCCTCATGGAATTCACTGAAGTCGAGCCGCAGTATCAGATCCGACTAAAGAAAAAGGGCTATATAGACACCATTGCGGTCGAAACGGAAGTCAAGCCCGGCGTGTACGCGGCAGGGCCGGAAAAGGTCGACGAGCTGTCCAAGCGCGTTTCAGCTCGCATTCAGCAGGTTATCGGAATAAATGTCCCGGTGACCGTGCTTCCTCAAGATTCCATCGAACGTTCCATCGGTAAGGCCAGACGCGTTATCGACGAACGCTGATACCCCACGCCGATCCTTCGACTCCTCGTTATTCCTCGTACCCCGAGCGGCCGGGATGTTCCAAGACAAGTGACGTCCCGGCCGCGCAAACCTCGGCTCGCGACAAAACCTCCCAAAATTCGAGAAACTGTCGTTGAATCCTGTGAAGAAAGAGTGGCCAAAGAGCTTCGGGCGTACGATGTCCAGTGTTACCGGGTACGGGTGGGATTCTGAAGCACTGGCCCCGCGTCGAACGGCTGAACCACAGATCCTGCATCGCGTCTGGCAGCCCTCGAATGAGCACACCGGGCGAAGCGAAGGGATTTCGCTGCGTCGAACGGTGCGGAGGTACGCTTCGCCTCGGACGTTGTACAGGCCATTGAGGTCTCGCAACCACTTCTGTGGACCGGTTCACCATTTTCCGGGAACAGACCCGGGGAGCGTTCCCGGTCCCCCTACGCCGACGTGCACGCCGTGCTTATCCCTGTAATCGAGGGGACCGCCGCCGCCGGGAATTCGCGTTGCAGTGTAGATCGGATTTCTACTTCCATCATATGCGTACGTGGTGTCGCCATATTCCTGCCGTATCTCGATGACGCGTCCCGACGCGTCTGTGACCTGTTCCTCCCCAAAGACGATTCCGCACCCGCACAGTACCAGCGCAACGGCAAACGTAATGGACGTACTGTTCATGAAGAGCCTCCCGGCCTATTATACGTACAAAACAGCTTAAATAGTAATACTATCATGCCAAAATCGCAAGAGAAAGATTGTTCTTCTGCAGTCATTCAATTGCCTGCCCGCAATTCCCGATAAACGCTCCGATGAGCTATCGGAATACTAGAAACTGTCTTAGTACAAGATTTCAGAAGTACCGTTACGTATTTGGCAAACAGCTCCCTTTCGGGAGGTGCAGGCTCGAAGCGTGCCTCAACAGAGGGCGGGTTTGTGGAAAAGTCACCAATGGCGCTGCCTCTCAATAACAATGATTGATGAGCGACACCTGATCTGGTAAACAGGTTGTGTTACCCGCGGCAAGACTTCTGTCAATCAAGAGAGGGAGCGGCATGAAAACCGTTGCGAGCACGGATCACTATGTGATCGAGGTAGAAGAGCAGAAGAATCGGATATTTTTCGCCATGAAGGGAACCTGGACGAGCACCAAGGCTGTGCCCAACTGGCTGGAAGATGTCAAGAAAGCGCTGCAAATGGTGCGACCCGGTTTCACCGAGTTGGTTGACTGGACCGCTGTTGGCGCTATTGCCCTCACGGACTACATCGCAGCAGCTCAGGATCTCGCGATGCAGGCCGGAATGCGCAAGGCTGCGCGAGTTTATGCCTCCGAGAGATTTCTCAAGATCCAGATGGACAATCTCAGCGAAAAGACCAAATTTCCCGTCCAGTCCTTCTTTAGCCACGAGGATGCCAACGCGTGGCTTGACAAGAGATAGCCTGTAGGCGAATGTCTCCTTCCTGCTCCGGGCACTGGTACTCACACATTTTCATCTGACTTGCCGCGGAAAAAGGGCTGCCCGGAGAAACATTCGTGCAGAGTCCGTGGCGTTCCCCGAGCTCTGCACTTCCAGTTACCTGGCAAGCGGTCCCTCACTGAGGTCCCTCAAGACGGATGCGAACGCATCCATAAAGCGTTCCGCTTCCTCGTACGTAAACAGGCTTCCCGCCGCTGCCATTACCACGTTCAACTGTTGTCGGAATACATACACTATGAAGACAATCGGTGTGCTTGATAGGAGCTTGTAACCGATTCCGTGTACTTCCGTGATGAGGACATCTCCCACTTCTGTCGGAAAGGATTCGCCGAAGGCTCGATCGCCTTCTCTGAGCGGCCACACCACCCCGAGCATGGTTACGGTCATGGAGAATTGCTGCTTGTTCACAAGATGGTACACCACGCG
>CAYZET010000319.1:0-6792 GCA_964477215.1 uncultured Syntrophaceae bacterium
TCCCCTGATTACCGGCGAGACGACGGCGCTACGAAGACGGGAATGCTGCCGACTTTCACGGTCCGTTGAGACTGCGAGCTCATGGATGTTTGCGTGAAAGTCCCCTGATTGCCGGCGAGACGCCGCCGCTACAAAGACGGGAGTAGCGCGGCCTGTGGCCGCCATTGTGCCGCTGCCACCACCTCATGTTACTCCCCTTCCGCAAAGGGATTTCTGGCGAGACGGCACGTGCAGTTGCCTTCGTCTCCGCTGTTCCATTGATTGATTATCTGCTTGAGCTGCGCCTTGTCCAGGTCCAGGTACTTTTTGACACCTCCCTGCGTGATGAGTCGTAGCTTGTATGCGAAAAAGACGGCCTCTTCCAACAGTGCTGGAGTGAAAGGGAGGCGCTCCTTGAGGAGTCCCCTTCTATCCAATATGTCGAGGATCTCTTCATATCCGGCGACGCGCTTACTCAATTGCTCCTTCTCCATGACTCACCCGTCAATCGACATAGATCGTGGCCGTGGCCGCTCTTCGCTGTGGCGTAACCGCATGAATGACGTGTCTTCCGCGCGTCGGCGTCCAGAAAAACTCGTACGGCGCTGGTGTCCGTGCCAGCTCAACTCCATCGATGAGCCATATCACGTGGCTCACCACCGGCTGAGGAACGGCCCTTAGCACGATCCGCGTGGGACCGTGGCGGTTGATCAGAAAATGGTCCGCACTGTGGGGGCTGACGATTTCGATGTTTCCCCTTTCCACCCCCGCATCGAGAACAGATAGCTCCCCTGTGCCCAATCGGCCCAAGGGCCTATCGTTGGGGCGTTCGAGGCGAAACCTCCCCGGTCCTAGTCTGGATTCTCTGCGATGTATCCACCTGGCGTACGAGCCCCCCAGGTAGCGATACTCCGTTTCATGGGAAAGCGTGCATGTCTCCATCTTACCCGCATGGGCTACAAGCTCTGTGACCACGCGAGGACACCCGGGTCCTGCCAGCTTGCCTGACTCGGGACATATCCGTGCTTCTCTCACCCCTCGCGGCCTGGAAAATGCCGCAGGGGGATTTCCACCGTACAAGGTAGACACAATATCTTTTAAAATGGGTCCGCATATTGTCGCGCCAGGCAAGCTACTTCCGGGCCTGCCCGTGAAATTACCGGCCCAGATGCCAATCACGTGTCGGCTCGTATACGCTACGGCCCAGGCGTCTCTGAAATTGTTGCTCGTTCCAGTCTTCACAGCGACGGGAAATCCGAAATCAAAATAGTGTGGATTTCCGAAGGTTAATATCCGCGCCGTCGGATCGGACAGAATGTGTGTAATGATGTACGCTGTCTCCGGCGAGAACACCTCGCCGGCGTTGAAAGCCCGGCCCGCAATGGTTGTCAAGCGTCTGAACCTACCCCAGTCCGCGAGAGCGCCGTACGCCTGCACCAGATCGTACAGGCTCGTCTCTATGTTCCCGATGGCCATACCCAGTCCAAAGTGATCCTCCGAGAGAGATTCGTCACCCACCACGCTCAAGCTAGTAAGGAGCCGATAAAATTGGCCCGTGCCGAGAGCTCGCGCTATCTTGACAGCGGAAAGGTTTAGGGAGTTTCCTAGAGCAGATCGGATCGTCACCGGCCCGTACGAACGCCGGTCCGCGTTGTACGGAAGGTAATCACCGTGAGGCGTGGGGTAGCTCCTCTCCGTGTCCGGGATCTGCGAAAACGGATGATAGCCGTTCTCTATGGCCAGGGCATACAGAAACGGCTTGAGCGTCGAACCAGCGCTCCGTCGGGCCAGAACCGCGTTGTTGTATCCCCCGTCCTGCGGCCCGTACGAGAATGATCCCACCGTAGCCAGGACCTCAGCATCCGGCACCGACGCGATTATCGCCCCTGCTTGCTCGATCCCCACGGCTCGAAGCCTCGTTCGGTGAGATCGAAGCACATTCTCCAGAGCCTTCTGCACCTGTAAGTCTACTGTGGTCCGAATCGTACCGCGATCCGCGGCAGGATCTGATAGCACTAGGTCAACCAGGTGGGGAGCTTCCAAAGGAAAACGGAATTTGGTGAACTTAAGGCCGGAACTGACACTACGCTCCAGTTGCTCGGAACTGATGAACCCGAGGGAGGCCATGTGCCTGAGGATCCGATCACGTTCAATGCGGAGGCTCTTTCGGCCTGATTCTTTTCTCGGAGAGTATCTCGTTGGCGAACGCGGCAGAGCAGCCAGCACTGCTGCCTCAGGCAAAGTTATCTTGCGCACGTCCTTGCCAAAGTACAGTCTGGAAGCAAGCCCTGCCCCGCGGATCCCGCTTCCCATGGGAGAAAGGTTCAGGTGAAGCTCCAGGATCTCTTCCTTGCTGATCTGCGCTTCCATCTTGATCGCCGCAGCCAGCTCGATGATCTTGGACGTGTACGTTCTCGGCCGAGGATCTATAAGCCGAACTACCTGCTGGGTTATGGTGGACGCGCCTGAGACGATTCGCCAGCGCGCCATATTGGATATTAAGGCGCGCAGGATGGCGATGGGATCGAAGCCAGGGTGATAGAAAAACCTTTTGTCTTCTGCCGCAACCACCGCGTCCTTAAGGAAGGGGGGAAATGTGGATATGTCGCTCCAGAGCGTATAGCGCTCCCGCGAATCCGGGAAAATGCGCAGAATTTCTCCCCTTCTATCCGTTACCACGGAGCTCGACCCCTCTCTTTGCTCTTGAAGAGCCCGTCTATAATCGGGCAAAGAGTACCATGCTATTGCTCCTGCCACAAAAGTCCCAAGGCATAGGCACAAGGCAGCGATTCTCATCTTCTGATTCTTGGCCGCAAATCTCATGACCCTCTCGACAATGAACGCCGATGCGTGGTCCCGCCTCGGAGTCAGTTCCCTATCTCGATTTCTGCGCTATGGTGTGCTCCATCAGTTCTACGGCCGCTCCAAGCGTGGCTGAATCAAACGCGAATCTAGCGCCAGCAGCGCTGAACAAATCCGGCAGGGAGACGGTTCCGCCGAGCGAGAGCGCCTGCCGATAAGCCCGGAGCGCTTTCTCACGATGTTCCAGCGAGTTTTTCCAGACTTGAACCGCCCCTAACTGAGCCAGCCCGTATTCCACGTAGTAAAGCGGCGCCACGTGGATGTGCAACTTTCTATGCCATCCTGTTGCTAATGAGTCTTCGAGTCCCGACCAGTCGATCCATGGGGTGAATCGCCGCGTCAACGCGGCCCATACCGTGTCACAGCGGCTGGGGTCTTCCGCTTCTGTGACATGTTCGTAGACCCAGTGCTGAAACGCGTCCACCACCGCCATGTACGGCCAGAAGAGGATCGCTCCTTCCAAATGCTCCACCAGCGCCCGGTCGGCATCCTGTTGTGAATAGAAGCCTCCTTCCTCACGACTGAGATAGGGAGATGCGAGCAACTCCATTCCCATGGAGGCTACTTCAGAGAATTCCATTCCCACTTGTCGTTGTTGGATGTAAGGAAGAGCGTTCCGCTCGAACGCGTGAAACGAGTGACCGGCTTCATGCAAAAGAGTTTGAACATCACTGTGAATACCTACCGCATTCATAAAAATGAACGGTCGTTTCGTTGCGGGGAATTCCGTGCAGTACCCTCCCGGTGCTTTGTGCTTGCGGTTGTCCAAATCCAGGTATCCTTCCTGGACCATGATGTCGAAGTATCCGCCAAGAGTCGGGTCCAGCCGATGGAACATCCGTGAAACACCCGCCTTGAGCTCGCCTACCTCGGTAAACGGCTTCAGGGGCTCCCGTCCCAAGGGGTCTACCTCCATGTCCCACGGTCTCAAACGAGCGAGTCCGAGCACGTGCCTGCGTTTCTCGGCTATACGCATCGCTGCCGGGACTACAGCGGCCTCGATGGCCTCATGAAATCGAGTGCAGTCCTCAGGGGTGTAATCAAACCTGTGTAGTTGCTTCCACCTGAAGGAGCGATAATCTCTGAATCCCGCGTTCAAGGACTGCTCACGCCTCAGCCCGAGGAAATCCCTCCAAAGCTTGTTTATTGCATCCCTATCCTCGAGCTGTCGTTCCGAGGCGGCCCGCCACGCGTTTTCTCGGACCTGCCGATCCGTGCTCTGATATTGGGGCCTCAACTGGACGACCGTCACTTCCTGTCCGTCCCACATCACGGTTTGAGCGCCTATAACCTTGTCATATTCGTTGGAGAGCTTGTGCTCTTCCACGAAAAGGGGGATGTTTTCTTCCCGAAAGATCTCCGCGTCCGTCCTCATCCCGAGAAGCGGAATCTCAAAGCCTTCCGCGACCAGTCCCGTGTCGAGCAACTTAGTCTTGAGCTTTTGCTCTGCTTCTTCGGCCGGGGGATACGTGGTTTCGAGGAAGTTGTGGTACCGCTTCTCAGCCTCCGCATCCGCGGTATTCACCGTGATTGCCACATGGAGCCGTGAAAACGTCTCCTCGATCAGCTCGCTTAAGCGGGTCCAATTGGTCAGGAATTCCGAGAGCGTGTCATCATAGAGCGGGTAATTGAGCAGATCGTGATAGTACGCCTCGAATTGAGACCAGGTCCAATCCTTCACAATGCCTGCATCCGAAGGGAGAGAATCGAACATGAGCACCTCCTCGCGATACTCTACCATACAGCGAGCATAAGTATTGTTCTGGGTACTGCAATCTTGTTCTCAACTTGGAAATGTCCGGCCACACGCCAATTACGGTGGATGGGGATCTTCGTGCTTGATGAGCGCATGTGAGCACTGCCGACGGACCCTAGAACTCGACACCTCGTTGCGCCGCGATCCCTCGATTATAGGGATGCTTTTCTTCCCCCATCACTGTGACCAAGTCAGCAGCGTTACAGAGAGATGTCGGTGCATCTCGGCCGGTGGTGACAATGTGCAATCCAGGCGGCCGATTCTTCAGAAACTCAACAATTTCGGCCTCTTTCACATTCATGAAGTTGAGCACGTAGGTGATTTCGTCCAGAATAACCATCTGGAATCTCCCAGAGATCATCTGTTGCTTGGCAAATTCCCATCCTTGCCTCGCTACTTCCTCATCCTTGGCCAAGTCATCGGACTCCCAGAGAAATCCCCGACCGAACACGTGAATCTCCAACAAATCGGAGAATCGTGCAGCCGCATCGAGCTCTCCGCATTTTCGGGAGCCCTTGACGAATTGGATAAAACAGACCCGCATGCCGTGACCGAGGGCTCTAAAAGCCTGTCCCAACGCAGCGGTCGTTTTTCCCTTCCCGTTTCCCGTAAAAACCATGAGCAAGCCTTTTCGCATTGGCCGATCTCCTCACTCGATGAGTGCCCTGGCGATGCGTGCTAAATCATGCGAACGCGGTCCGTTAGCACGTCACGTTTGCACGTGCGGCAGTCAGGGCTCGTACCCACCACGATTCCGAGCAAACGTTTTTCTTGCGAACCCCGGGAATCAGTGAAAAGCATCGATCCGAGAGGCCAGGAAGGCTGGGGAACGCGGTACCCAATGAGGTCACCGCGAGAAAATCACATTCACCCGGTCTCCGGCTCAAAGACGAAGAGCGGTACGGACGTGGCTTTAACAAGCCGAGCCACAAAAGAACAAAACCCCTTCTGCATAGGTGCGAAAGGGCACTTACCAGCTCCCTCAAACCCGCCCTCGCAGGATTACCTGGGATTCACGAAACAGTCGGGTGTTCTGGCTTCCGCTTCATCCTACTTTCCCCGCCTTCCCAGAGTGACCTCCAGTGGCTCATCATGGGGATTTCGTCCGCGGTTACAGCTGCGGGGCAGCGCCGGCCTTTCACCGGCTTCCTCGTTGCTGTTTCTTTCTCAAAATAACGAAATCGAGAGTAATCGTACCGAATAATAGGGACAACAGTCAAGGGCTTTCACCCCGGCCGGTCGCCCCTTGCCTCTGATCGCCAACTTACAGCGGGATCGAGATCCCCCCATTCTTGCGGATCCGCCAGAAGTGCCAGGCTGTCAGGATGGTGAGCGCGGCTGGCAAAACGATCACGTGCCAGGCATAGAGCTTGACAAGGACCTCGTCACCCACCTGTTCCGGGCCGAAAAGCAGTGACGCCATCTGCGCTCCCGCGACGGGCACGTTGCCCGCGAGGTTACGCGCTATTGTCCAGGCCCAGAGAGACCTGTCGTCCCAAATGAGGAGGTAACCCGTAAAATCCACTATGAACGTGGCCACAAGCAGCGCCGCGCCAATCACCCAATTAAGCCTTCTCGGGGCAGCATAGGAGCCCGTAACGAAGACCCGTACCATGTGGAGGACAGCGAGGACGACCATGATCTGTCCGCACCAGTAATGCAGATTCCGGACGAAAAAACCGTAAGGCGCCACATGGGTAATTCTCTGGACCGAGTAGTACGCTCCCGCAGGAGTTGGAACGTACTGGAGCATGAGAAGACCCCCTGTGACTATCTCGATCACGAACATCCAGAACGTAAGCCCCCCAAGACACCAGGTAAACCTGACTGTTGCGGAAGGTTCGGGGATGGATCGAGGATGAAGATGGAGAAGAAATTCGGAAAATGATGCTGACGACATGTGAGCGCCTGGAACCTGTCGAAATCCGTCACTACCGGGGGAAGGTCTACCGGCGGGGAGCATCCACCAGACGCGCATTCTCGCCGGGCTTCCTCAGAATGGAGAGGCGCCGTAGAGGTTGGGATGCAGGCCCTCGTGTTACGTCCCCCTCTATCGAAAAGCTACTGCCGTGACAAGGGCAGTCAAATTGCCCTGGACTGGCATTCCATTTATACCGGCATCCAAGGTGGGTACATCGATCATCGAGCGCGAGGACTTCAGAGCCGCTGCCCCTCTTGACGAGCCAGACCCCGGC
>CAYZET010000320.1:0-6788 GCA_964477215.1 uncultured Syntrophaceae bacterium
GCAGTTGACTCGATGAGGATTTTTTTGCGGGGTGTGAGCAAAAGCGCTTGACAACATATGAGTATACATATATTCTTATACTAATCCTGGAGCCTGAACGGAGGCAACATGCAACAGCGCGGTATTACCCGGAGAAATTTCCTCATCGGTTCGACTGCCGGTACTGCCTCTCTTGTCGCAGCTTCTTATCTCAACTTCGGCGCATGGGCCGCTAAAGACCATACCAACGGTGAGGTCAAAGTTACCCCCACGCTCTGCGACGCCTGCGGCAACTGGTGCGCGATAAACGTGTACACACGAGGAGGCCGTATCTGGAAGGCTGAAGGAAATCCCCTGGCTGGAAACAACCGGGGAAGAATGTGCGCCAAGGGCCACGGTTTCCTTCACGAACCGTACAACCCGGACAGAATCAAATCACCTTTGAAGAGGGTCGGACCGAACAAATTCGAGCCCATTTCCTGGGAGCAAGCGTACAAGGAAATCGCCGAAAAGATCAAAGACATCTCGGCTAAGCACGGGCCGCAGTCTCTATTCTGGCTGACCCATCCCCAGGCAAACATCGATCTCAACCGTCGATTCCTCACCGCTCTTGGATCTCCCAACCTCTTTTCACATGGCAGCACATGCTTCATGCCGCGCAACATCGGCTGGTGGCTTACCGTGGGATCCTCCAAGCCGTCCATGGACTTCGAGAATGCCCGCATGATTGTCCTGGTAGGACGCAATCCCGCGGCTGGACTTGACCTCGGACAGCTCCGGGAAATAGCTAAGGGACGAGATCGTGGTGCCAAGATCGTTGTGATAGACCCACGGTACAGCGAGGCTGCGGCTATCGCACACCAGTGGATTCGTATCAGACCGGGAACTGACCTTGCGTTTGTGTTGGCATTGGCGAACGTGCTTATCTCGGAAGACCTGTACCAGAGAGACTTCATCGAGAAATACACGGACGGATTCGACGAGCTTTCCGAGGAAGTCAAAAAGTACACTCCAGAATGGGCTGAGACCAAGACAGACGTTCCCAAGGAAACCATAGTGACCTTAGCGAGGGAGCTGGCCGTTGCCGCGCCCCGTGTGGTTCTCCATCGCGGTTATCACGGCGCCATGGGCACGCAGTACAAGAACAGCCTGCAGTTGGTTAGGGGAGTCGGATGTCTGTGCGGACTACTGGGGAACTTTAACCAGCTCGGTGGGATGTACTTCTCTCCTAAGCCAAAGCTCGGCAAGCTGGACAAATCCGCGCATCCCTCACCGCCGCGGGTTGACGGCCCCATGGTAGACGGCTCCGGAGATCCGGCTCGATATCCTCTTGTCCCAAGAGGGCAGGGCATGACCCAGGCTATCCCGGAACTGGCCATCAAGGGCGTGCTCAAAGCGGGGTTCGTATACCATTCCAACCCCCTCAGGACAGTTCCCAACCCTGCCCGCGTGATCGAGGGATACAGGAAGCTCGAGCTTCTGGTGGGGTTTGACTACGTCTTGTCCGAGACGGCGTGCCTCTGTCATTACATCTTGCCGGAATCTTTCTATCTGGAACGTGACGACGTGCTCCACACCAATCAGTCCGTCAAGACCAAGCAGGTCTCGGTCCGGCAACCTGTTATCAAGCCCCTGTATGACACGAAGCCTCTTGTACAAATCTTGATCGAATTGGCAAAGCATTTGGATATCGGCGATTATTTCAATTTCACCCTCGATGATTGGAATCGAGCCCTACTGGCTCCGCTCAATGTGAGTCTCGAGCAATTGAAAAAAGACGGGGTGGTAGATCTGGGAGGCGAATGGAAGCCGGGAGAGCCCAAATTCAAGACCCCTAGCGGCAAGCTCGAGCTCGCGTCCTCAATCATGAAAGAGTACGGCCTCCCCGCGGTTCCGGCTTGGGAGGATCCTCTCGTCATGCCCGATCCGAAGGATCCCCATTCATTCAGGATGATCCACGGCAAGCAGGCCTATCACACCCACACCCGGACGTGCAATCAGCCATACTTGATGCGCATTACGACCCTCAACGACTCGGCGCGGGTATGGATCCATCCCTCTCGGGCAAAGGCCCTCGGTCTGAAAGACGGTGAATGCATGACCATCAGCTCACCCGTTGGCAAGGGGCGAGCCCGCTGCCGAATCACTGAGGGTATACATCCTGATTGCATCTTCGTCCCAAGCCCGTACGGCATGTATTCCAAGCATTTTCAGTACGCCAAGAAGAACGGAGGGCAGGGAGGATTCGGGTACGGGATTTCGTACAACGACTTCCTTCCCACGTACTTCGACCCAGTGCTCGGTCACATTATGTCGAACGAAATCGTTGTCAGAGTAGAGAAGACCTACGCGTAAGTGCCTTGCGGATCGCAGGATCCGTATTCGGGACGGATGACCGGCTAACAATCGATGAGCAGTTCCCCAGGAGCTTGAAATGCCTCGCTACGGAATAGCAATTGACACTACGAAGTGCATAGGCTGCCAGGCGTGCAGGGTTGCATGCCAGAACCAGAACAACCTGCCGGTGACGGAGGAGTTCAACAGAATCGTGGAACGGGAACGGGGCACTTACCCGGCGTTCGGCAAGGAATTTGTTCCGCTCCAGTGCAACCACTGCGAGAACGCGCCGTGCCAGAGGGTTTGTCCCACGGGCGCGACGTACACGACCGAGGAGGGAGTGGTTCTCGTGAATCCCAAGACCTGCGTCGGGTGCAAGTATTGCGTTCAAGCGTGTCCTTACCGGATGCGTGTGATGGATCATGGGAAGGGGATCGTAGAAAAGTGCCGGCTGTGCGTGGAGCTCGTGCGCGATGGAGGCACACCCGCATGTGTTTCTACGTGCCCCACTCAAGTGCGGATCTTCGGGGACCTCGACGATCCGAAGAGCGAGATATCGAGGTTTATCGCTGAGCACAGGGCCCAGCCCTTGAGGCCGGACCTCAATACCAAGCCGAAGATTTTCTACAAAAGGAGTTGACCATGCTTGAGAGCGCGTGGGGCTGGTACATCATCGCGTATCTGTTTCTTGCCGGTGCAGGCGCTGGGGCGTTCATCTCGGCTGTCGCCTGCGATCTCCTGGCTCCAGACTGGTCCAAGAGCCTCGCTCGCGCTGGCTCCCTGGCTTCGGGACCTCTCGTGGCAATCGGGACCGCGTGTCTTGTGCTGGATCTCGAGGCTGGCTTGTGGGAGCCCTGGCGTCAAATCTACCTGGTTGCCAACTCTTCGAGCATGATCACCTGGGGCGTTGTGATCCTCTCGGGATTCATACCGATCGCGTTCCTCTACGCGGCAGCCCTGAATGAGATCACCATTGTCGGAAAAACTGCTAAGAAGTACCTGATTTATCTTGAAATAGTCGGTGCGGCTCTCGCCGTTGCCACTGCCGGGTACACAGGGGTCCTCATTGCTGTCGTCAACGGGGTTCCTTTCTGGAATACTCCCCTCATGCCCGTACTGTTCATGGCTTCAGCCATGTCCACCGGTTTAGCTGTGGCTATGATCGGAGCTGCGATCATCGACATTAACACCATTCGCACTTTATCAAACTTCGCGCTTGGGCACGTGATCTTCCTGGCCGTGGAGGGTCTCGTGCTGGGACTGTTGATCTTCATGTCACTCACCAAGTCGGTGGAGGCCGCGGATTCGGCCAAGATGTTGATCTCCGGTCCGCTGAGTCCCTACTTCTGGATTCTCGTAGTCATCGTGGGCCTCCTTGTGCCCTTTGTGATGAGCATCGTGGAATACCACGAGTACGGGGAGATGCCCAAGATTCTCGTTGTCGGAGCGGACTTGCTCGTCCTCATAGGAGGCATGAGTCTCCGTGCAGTGATTATCTTCTCAGGTACGCCGCCCCACATTGTGTAGGGGAGAAAGCCTCATGCCCGGCCTATTCCTCCGGGAGCGGCCACGTGATTTTAGGACTGGAGCTTACCATGACAGGTCAGTTGGACTGCGCAGATTGGGCCTCGACCGAAGGGAGCAGGCACGGCAAACGCAGTGACAGCAATGGCCGGACTCGTATGGCTCGTGCGGCAGTAGTCCTCGCGAGACTGTTGGGCTCTGCCGAGCCTCTCTCTGCGGAGGAAGCCGAAGAGGCTGTGCACGCCATGAAAGCAGTCTTCGAAACACTCCCCGAAGGCCTACCGGAAGATTCGGCCGAGCTTGCAGAGCAGTGGAATCTTCAGCGGGATCTGTACGCGAATCTTCCTGACAGCATTTCTCTGGAAGAGTCGGTGTACAAGGAATGGACGACCGATTCATCCCACCCCCTCGCTGGTCGAAAAGGCCTTGCATGGGGTGATCCTGCCGCGCACATGATCGAGGTGCTCAACAGGTTCGGCATGGCCCCAAACCCCGAAGATCCCCGCCCTCCGGATCACATAGCGGTGCTCCTGGAGTTCCTCGCGTTTCTTCTGGAGAATCGACCGCTTGAGGAGGCTGAATCCTTCTGCAAAGATCATCTCGATTGGCTGACCGAGCTCGGGACTGAAGCTTCAGAACGAGGGGTTCAGGGAGTGTTTCAGGGACTGACGCTCGCAGCACAGGAATTGACAAATCGTATTATCACGTAGTTTCACGGGAGAAGACCATGGGAGAAGAGCACGAGAAACTGAATGAGGAAACCCGGGAGCCAGTCGACGAACAGGCGGAGACCAATCCGCAGGCCGTTCAAGCCGAGGCACAGCCGGAGCCTGCACCGGAGCCCACACCTGAGCTCCGAGCCGTAAACCACATAGCCGAGAAACGAGGGCGGATGGTCGCTGCAGGTCTCATTGCAACTGTAATCCTGTCGGTTATCGCTCTGGGAGTTTCAGCACTATTTCAGCTTTCTTCCCGGTGGGGGGCAGCATGCCCCTCGGACTTGCCTGTTAACGATCCGGCACCGTTACTCTGGAAAGATCTTGCTACGGGCCCGGATAAGTCCGCTCCCCTGGGGGTGTCGAAAAACTTAATGAAGGAGGCAAGCTGGAAAGCCCCTGAGACAAGCAAGTAACGACCGTTGGCGTTACCTGAAAGGATCGAAGAGAAAGCGAAAGGATGAAAGCAATGGAAGAACCTCAGTATGCCAAAGGATATTGGAATCCTTACGTCGCGGGCGTGGCGCTGGGACTGGTGCTGCTGCTCTGCTTTTACTTGACCGGCAGCGGGCTGGGGGCTTCAGGCGCTGTGGCAAGAACCGCTGCCGTTACGGCACATGTGGTGTCACCAGAGTGGGTGGAGCATAACGGATATTTCCAGGAATTCTACAAGCAGTCAGGAAAGCATCCCTTTGTAAACCAGGTGGTATTTATGGTGATCGGGGTCTTTCTCGGTGGTCTGGTGGCTGTGATCACCGCGAGACGCTTTGTTCCCATGGTTGCCAGAGGACCTAACGCGGGGGTCGGGTTCCGCCTGAGTCTTGCGTTCGTCGGAGGAGCCTTGGGCGGCGTGGGAACGCGCTTGGCCATGGGTTGCACCAGCGGCCAGGCTCTCAGTGGCGGAGCAACGATGGCCCTGGGGAGCTGGGTATTCATGATGGCCGTGTTCGGAGCCGCGTTCGTCACAGCCTACTTTGTAAGGAGGGAATGGTCATGACCGGACCTCTGTATATGATGGGAGCCTTCGGCTATTGGACGAACCTGATGCTTTCCATGGCGATCGGGTTCTTTTTCGGATTTGTCTTGGAGCGCGCAGGGTTCGGAGATGCGCGCAATCTCACCAGCATCTTTTACTTCCGAGACATGCGCGTGCTGAGAGTCATGTTTTCGGCCCTGTGCACGGCCATGGTCGGACTGACAGTACTCAGTTTCGTGGGGCTGTTCGATTACACCCTCTTTTTGCAGTACGCGTTGCTCAAGACGTACCTCTTGCCCCAGTTGGTCGGCGGGATTCTGTTCGGAATAGGGTTCGCCGTTGGAGGATACTGTCCGGGGACCTCGGCTGTCGGGGTGGTATCTGGAAGACTGACGCTGTGGTATTCCTGTTGGGGATGATAACAGGTATATGGATTTTCGCAGCGGGCTTTCCGGCCTGGGGATGGTTCTACAAGAGCTTTGACCTCGGCAGGGTGACCCTCTGGCACGTGTTCGGTATTCCCATGCCAGTTATGGCCGCGCTTGTAGTAGTAATGGCGCTTGGGGCTTTCTGGCTAGCAGGTTTGGCCGAGAGGTGGGCGCCGTACGACAAATGACTCGATAAGGACGGATGCCCATGGTATCTTGGAAGAAAGTGATAAAAGGAGGTGGGAGAATGAGCAAGATCTTAAGGATTTCGGTGGCCGTAATTGCGCTCACGGCGTTTGGATTCGCGACCATCGCCATTGCTGCGGAATTCTTCGTGGTCAAAGATGCTGCCGGAGCGCTTGCTGTCGTTGACAAGAAGCCGGCAGACGCGAAATCCGTAGTCAAGGGCCCGTTCGCATCAAAGGCAGATGCCGAAAAGGCTCTCAAGGAAGCCGGGGCTGCAGCCGCACCGGCTAAGAAGCCGATTAAGCCACCGGACGAGGGGTGCTAGGCAACGAAAGATTGTGAAGGTCGGCGGCGAACTTCTCTGAGGGAGGTGCCGCCGATCCTCTTTCGCTCGAAAGACCTGGCAGCGGTGGCCCGGCCAGCGCGCGAGTCATTTCCCGAAATCGCGTTCCGGCAAGGACGAAGTTGAGTACGCGTTCATTCTTGAGATTTTTATTGCTGGCGGTGGGCGCATCCATAGTCTCCATAATGTCCTGGGGCGCGGCGAGATTCGCCCTGTTCAGCTCCGAGGGCGGTCGGAAACGAGAGATTCCCGAGGAAACACTGGGGCGGCTGCGGGGAGACGACCCCGTTCATGTTCCT
>CAYZET010000321.1:0-6776 GCA_964477215.1 uncultured Syntrophaceae bacterium
GCTGAGAGTCGGAGTGCTAGGAGTGCGGGCATATAGGCCGTTTCCTGCCGCAGCGCTCCAGGAGGCACTTGCCAACGTGGAGACGGTAACCGTGTTCGAGAAGGACATAAGTTACGGATATGCTGGCGCCCTTTCCTGCGACCTCAGAGCCGTCCTTTTTGACTCAGAGCGGAGACCCAAGGTCTCTTCTTTCGTGGCCGGTCTCGGAGGTCGCGACGTCACGCCTGAACAGATAGAACAGACGACCATGGAAGCCATTACGGGAAAAACAGCCTTCGGCTGGATGGAAATACGCGGGGAATAGAAGGGGTTGCAGGATCGGTATAGCCTGTACGGCAACCCCCCTTGCAACATGGCGACTCCTTTCAAATAGAGCGGTTTGACGACCAGAAGCTTAAAAGGAATTTAGGACAAGACAGAAATGGCCACGAAATCAGCGAGACAACTACCGTCGGAAGAGTATATCCTACCCGGCACGCGCTCATGCGCGGCCTGTGGTCTCATGCTTACCTATAGACATGCATTGAAGGCACTTGAAGACAAAGCGATCGTAGCGGTTCCTGCAAGCTGCATGACGGTGCTTCATGGCGTTTATCCCCTCACCCCGGTCAAGGTTCTGTGTGTGAACAATCCCTTCGCGGCAACAGGAGCATCCGTTTCCGGAATCGTCGCCGGGTTGAAGGCTACGGGAAAGACGGGCTACACGGTAGTGGCCTTTGCAGGAGACGGGGGAACATACGATATCGGGATCCAAGCACTGTCAGGAGCCTTGGAACGGGGTACCGATTTCATCTACGTTTGTTACGATAACGAAGGCTATATGAATACGGGAACCCAGCGATCCAGCGCAAGCCCTGCAGGTGCCATCACCACTACTACCCCTATCCTTACCAAGCTGCAACACAAGAAGGATATGGCTCGAATCGTGGAGGCTCACAGGGTTCCATACATAGCCACAGCGTCTCCAGCCTTTCCATTGGATTTGTTCGACAAATTCGTCACAGCCAAAGAGATTACCGGCTCGCGATACATCGAGGTCCACGCCCCTTGTCCTCCAGGCTGGGGTTTTCCCAATAAGGATTTGATTAAAATGGGAAAACTGGCTGTGGACTCGGGAATCCACGTGTTATATGAGATATGTGACGGGAAATTTCAACTCACATCACAGTCTCTCCGCATGGCAGAAAAGGGTCGCAAAAAGACCGTGCGGGATTATGTCAGGGGGCAAGCTCGCTTCAAAAAAATGTCAGAAGAACAAATTCAGCGTCTCCAGGACTTCACCGATCGGAGATGGGAGGAGCTCCTGGAAAGACACGAGAAGGACTCTGCAAAATAGAGCCGTGACACTTGATATGGTGACGGAATTCTTCTGGTGCACTCACCCAAGTTCACCGGCGGATTCCACCATTGACAGTACAGGGCTCATGCGGTACATTGAGCCCGTCGTGGGACCGAACAAGTGGGGCAACGTGTCGCTCCTCACGTCCCACCAGTTGTACTAGCCGAGGCGCCCGTAGCTCAGTAGGATAGAGCGCAACACTCCGGATGTTGAGGTCGGACGTTCGAATCGTCTCGGGCGCACCACAAACATCTTCATTGCTCAACCCTTGGGCAAAGAGAAATAGAAGGTCGTTCCCTTGTTGGGCTCCGATTCGAGCCAAATCTTGCCGCCATGGCTTTCGACAATCTTTTTGGCAATCGTCAAACCGATTCCCGTTCCCCCATATTGAGAAGCAGGGTGCAACCTCTTGAAAATAAGGAATATTCTGTCAAAGTATTCCTTTTCTATTCCAATGCCATTATCCACAACGCTGAAATGCCACATCCGCTCCTTTTCTTCACAAGAGACGTGAATACGTGGAGGCTTTTTCCCCTTAAATTTCAGGGCATTTGACAACAAGTTCCGAAGGACCTGTTCCACCTGGATTCTGTCCGCAATGACCGTGGGCAGTGACTCATGAGTTATGCTGGCACTGCTCTCTTGTATTGACGAGCGCAAGTCCTCTACACATGAATGGAGGACAGCCTCCATGTGAACCGGCTCGAAGCAAGGCTTGGATCCCCCTATTCGAGAATAGACAAGGAGATCACGGATTAATTTGATAGCTCTGTCTGCTGCTTGGACCGTGTAATGAATAAGCTGATCCGCATCCGGATCGAGCTTTGCACAATATTTTTTCTCAAGAATCTGAACGGTGGTTATTATGTTGCGGAGAGGTTCCTGGAGATCGTGGGAGGACACGTACGCAAACTGGGAAAGCTCTTCATTCGAGGCAGACAAACCGGCCAGAGCTTCCCGCAATTCCCTCTCTGTCTCCTTTTGTTTCTGGATACGAAGCGCCAACTCGGCGTTTGCGCGAGCCAAGTCCGCGGTGCGCTCACTTACGCGCATTTCTAGTTCGTCGTGAGCTTGCTGAAGAGCTCGTTCGGTTCGTCTCAGCTCCGTTACATCATAAAACGCCGTAAGAGACTGGAGATAGTTACCTCCTGCGTCCCGCCGGGCAGAAGACGACAGAAGCACGTCAATTACTTCCCCGCTGCGCTTTACCATCTTGTAGGGAATATCTCTCACCTTTCCACTCTCGAGGAAAAGCGGTATGAAATGATCCTCGGCTTCGCGCCGAGATTCCTCCGTGAGAAAGTCAGTCGGCCGTTTTCCGATTACTTCTGCTCGCTTGTAACCGAGGAGCTCCAACCAATTGTCGCTCACATGGATGATGTTGAAGGAGGCATCGACAGAATGAAGAGGCACGGGAGCCTTCTCGAAGAGGTACCGAAAGCGCTGCTCGTTCTCCCGCAATTCTGCCTCGATCCGTTTTCGCTCAACTATTTCCTGAGCCAATTGCTCATTGGCAGCCTTGAGCTCCTTGGTTCTGACCTCAACCTGACGAGCCAGCTCGTCGTGCCAGTTCTGAACATGATCAATGAGAGAATTGAAGGTCCTTGAAAGCGCTTCTATTTCCGGAGGTCCCTTGACTTCGGATCGAGCTGCCAAATTTCCTTTGCTGACTTCCTCTGCTGTTTGGCTCAGTAAACGAATGGGGCGAGAAATTCGCGTTCCGGTCCAAAGACCGGCCATGGTGACGAAAACGATTGCCCCGATCCCTACTACTATTGCACTCTCGATCTGTTTCCAGAGAGGAGCGAAAACTTCGCCCGCATCCTGCTTAACTACAATTCCCCAACCCTGATTGTGCACAATAGGGAGAAAACGGTATGCAGCCAAGACAGGGACACCCCGATAATCGTGAGCCTCGATTATACCTGTTCCACCCTGTGCAGCAAGCGCTGCGGGCAGCGCGTCGATCTTATGCTCGAGCACTCTTGCCCTGCTCCCGTCTGCCAGTGGGTACTTCAGGGACATGAGCACGGCTCTTTCCTGAGAAACCAACAGGATTTCACCGGTTTCTCCCAATCCCTCGCCCACATAGAGCATTGGCCTGACGAAGCTCTCCATGTATACGTACACAAGGAGGATTGGAGCTTTCTCTCGGTTGGAAATGTCTGCCGACCAACGTACGGATTTTGCCGCAATCAGGTATGTTGTATCATCCGCCGGGTCGCGCTCCACTTCCACAGCAAATGTCCCGGATTGAGAGGCAGCCTTCTTGAACGATTCGAAATCGGATACGGTTGTGCTCCTCTCGTCCTCTTTGGTCGAGACCAGTATCTGCCCGGTGGCCGAATCGGCCAGCAGGATTTTCGAATAGCGCGGATAAGCTCTCAGGGCTTCTCGGAAAAGCTTGACGACAGAAACACGTTTCTGTCTTTCTTCGTGGGTCGCCTCAGAGGATCTTTCCGATCCCATGGTCTCCTGTTGAAAAACGTTTACCAAAGTCTCGTTTCTGGCCAGGGTCCGGACATCGCTTTTGACTTCATTAAGCCAGATTTCCAAGCGCTCCTTCTTAAGATCCGCTACCAGATTCAGATACTTGAGCACCTGGACTTTTTCGTGACCGTAAGTACCCATGTAATCAGTGAAGGGGATTCCGAAGGTGGTAGAAAGACCAATGACCAGAGAAACAAGCACTGACGCGAAAATGACACCAAAAGCAATCTTGAAGCTGAGACTGAATCCCAATCGTGATCGATCTTTCTCGGACTCGAAACACTCAGCCCGCGAAATACTCGGTACTTGTTAGAAAGAGTAAAAAATAACCGCGACATAAGAGGTTATATGAGAAATCGTGAATCGTCAAATCCTTTCGGAGAGAGAGACCTATTCTTTCCGATTGCTACTGAGACGCGTCTCGTATTAAGAATAGAGGTTCCATTTGGACGCCGCAGAAGGAGGTGTTCACCATGCACTGCAGACCCGATCTTACAGGCAAGGTCGCGATCGTAACAGGCGGAGGAAAGGGAATCGGAAGAGCTATTGCTCTGGGGCTGGCAGAAGCCGGCGCCGCGGTTGTGGTGGCAGCCCGCACGGCTTCGGAGATTGAATCGGTGGTCAGGGAGATAGAAGCCCGGAACGGTCGAGGCAAGGCCGTCACCACTGATCTGATGCAAAGCGATCAAATTGAAGCCTTGGTCGACGCAACCGTTGCGTCATTCGATGCCGTGGATATCCTTGTCAACAACGCGGCGAGAAGTTTTTTCAGACCGCTCATAGATTTGCGTGAGGACGGATTCGACAAGATCTTTGACACGAACGTGAAAGGCATGTTCCTTCTCAGTAGAGCCGCAGCAAAAATCATGATGCGGCAAGGCGGCGGCAGGATCGTAAACATCACCAGTGTAGCTGCCGAAAGAGGAGGGCCCATGATGGGAATTTACAATGCCAGCAAAGCTGCTGTTCGCATGCTGACCATGTGCATGGCAACCGAATGGGCTTTCATGAACGTTCTTGTGAATGCGGTGGGGCCCGGAATGACGAGAACGCATTTCAGCCAACCCATATGGGCAAATCCCGAAATGGAAAGACAACTCATCTCACGTATTCCGTTAGCGAGGCTGGCAGAACCGGACGACATAGTAGGAGCCGTGCTGTTCCTTTGCTCCGAGGAGGCTAGATTTATCACAGGACAAACGATCTATGTGGACGGAGGAGCCCTGGCCGCGTCATGAACCTTCTTGCGCCGGTTAAATCTCGAATTGGAGGACTTGATGAAGACAAATGACCCGTGGAGACGGTTTCAGGATGTCGCAGAATCTCCGTGGCCGTTTGTCCGCGCGTGGAAGAAGAATACAAGACGAAAAATCGTGGGTCACCTTCTCCCGGATGTCCCGGAAGAAATCATTCACGCAGCAGGAGCTTTACCAGTAGCCATTGAAGGTGCCGGTGTACCGGTCCGGCTTTCTCAAAGCCAGATTCCGGGCTACAGTTGCAGTCATTCCATGGGAGCCCTGGAGCTCGCTCTCAGCGGCGAGCTGGACGATTTCGACGGGATGGTCATTCCCTATGTCTGTGATACCACGAGAAATCTGTTTCACATATGGACTCACTCCCTTCCGTGGATGACCAGTGAATTCTTGCGTCTTCCCAAACGCATAGACCATCCGAAAGCAAGAGAATACCTGCGTGCCGAATTTTCACGCTTTTTCCAATCAATGACCAAACTCACCGGGTCGGACAACGACACTGAAAAGCTTGCTGCGAGTGTGGAGTTGTATAACCAGAGCCGCCAAGCCCTTCGCAGAGCATATAGGATGAAGCTGGAACATCCAGCAGTCTGGACGTCAGAGCGCGTTCAAACGGTGTTTTCCGCTTCCCTCAGGATGCCGAGAGAAGAACATCTCGCGTGGATGGACGATTTGCCTTGGGATGATCCAGTGGAGGAAACAGAATCGAGAATTCCAATTTACGTTCGTGGCAAGGTATGGGATCCACCTCACATTCTGGATCTCTTAGACAACCTGGGCCTGCTCGTCGTGGAAGACGAAATCGTTACCGGCTATAGAGCCGTGGCCCAAGATGCGATCGACGATGATCCTCTGGAAGCTCTCGTAACGCGCCATGTTGCTACAACACCGTACACAGGCTACCACCAGGATCCAGAACGAATGGCAACGGCTTTCGTGGATCGTGTCCGCGCCAGTGGAGCTCATGGAGTGATCTTTCTTAACCCGAAATTCTGCGAGGCAGCCGGTTTTGACACTCCCGATTTTCGCACAGCTCTGGAAGGGGCTCAGATTCCCGCGCTCATCCTGGAAACTTCCTCCCGGGGTTATTCACTCGGCCAACTTGAGGTTCGGCTAGAAGCTTTCCGGGAGATGCTCGCATCAGACCTGCCATGAATGAAGGAACAGCGAATGGACCCCATTAGAGCCCTCAAACAGATAAAGCAGATCACGACCGAATATTTCACCTCTGCACACATGGCAAAGCACAATAGGAAGTTCATTGCATACTGCAATGTCTTCACTCCGGTGGAGATCCTCTACGCAATGGACATGATCCCCGTTTATCCTGAAAATCATGCGGCTATTCTGGGTGCACGGAAAATGTCCCCAGAGGTCCTCCCTGCGGCCGAAGCGCTAGGCTATTCCATGGACCTATGCTCATACAGCCGCTGTGATATCGGTTCCATCAAGACCGGGGTCAGCCCAACCTGGGGATTACCGAAACCCGATCTTCTCTTGGTGTGCAACGCGCAGTGCGGGACCTTAACCAAGTGGTTCGAGGTGCTGGGCAGAATGTATCACGTGCCCATGGTGTTGATAGACGTCCCCCATTCGGGTTCAGGAGAGCAAGACACCGCGGCGGAACGGTACGTCCGATCCCAACTGGACGAACTGGTCGAACCAACGCCAAACGAGACATTCAAAGAAAAAAA
>CAYZET010000322.1:0-6763 GCA_964477215.1 uncultured Syntrophaceae bacterium
CGGCCACGAAGTACTGCTTCCTCTGTGCGCTCTCCGCTATCCGATCGACCATGAACTTGTAGGCTCGGTCAGTGGGTACGTCGTAGTATTGCTTGTGTTCTTCGAGAGATTCGATCTTCCGTTCCATTTCGTGACGGGGCTTCTTACTGAGGTAAAGCATTGGCTGCAGAGCAAAGATGTGCGGGACGCCATCGTTTTCCAGCACGCTGTGGTAATTCTCCACCACCCGAGTCACTGCAAGAATGTTCTGGGCCACCATGCGGGACCTGTCCTCAGCGGACATGCGAACGTCGGTGGCCTGATCGCCCTGGACGTCTGCGGTGGCTTGGTGCATCCTCATACCCACTTCCATGGTAAAGAAGGGATCGGTTCCTCTCCAGAAGAGGGTCATGAGGAACGAGTTGTTCTTGAGCCAGAGGGTTACGTAAGCACTCAAGCCCGTCTTATTGTAGGCGAATATCTCTCTCAGAATACCGTGGAACTGGCCGTGCTCGAAGTAGTTCCAATGTTTCTCCGGTATGCTTACCGGATGAATCTCATTGGCGCCATCAAGTGACACAATGAAATCCGGCTTGTACGATCTCAGCTTTGTCAGGTACCGCATGAGAAGATGTTGGTACGAATACCCCCACACCGCGGTATTGTACACGCGGACTTTCTTGCTGGGAACAAGGGTCGTCAAGTTGAGAATCTTCTCAAGCATGTATGCGATGGTCTCTCGGTGCTCCAAGTAGTAAAAGTCGGTAGCTGCCCCGGCTTGACCAGCGGCTCCCAAGCCAAAAGCGGTGGAGCCTCCCGTGAGGAAAATCCTGAATTCGTCGTCGGGCTTCTCGAGGGAAATGGAGCGGGGATCTCTGAATCCCGCATTATTCGCATATTCGTATCGGTTACCCTTTGGTTGATTATAAATTAGACACACGCCCGGGTTCAGATCGTAATCGTAATGGGAAACAGGCCTGGTTAGATCGCGTTTGGCCATGGCAATGTCTTGTGGATACACGTCGGCCATGTGGGATTTGTTCAGCGCTATCTTGGCGGCAGCATCGAGTCCCACAAGCACAAGGATAACTGCCAAGACTACGAATAGATAGTAGCCTCCTTTCTTGGTAACGCGCCAAATGTACTGTCCAACCTTCCTACAAGAGCGTGAAAAGAGTCGCATCCAAGTCTTCTCCGCAGATTCGGAAGTCTGGTCTGTCTCAATTCGTCCGTTGTCTCCAGAGGAAATACTGGTTCCTCTGAGACTGTCCTCTAGCATTGACCCTCCTTTTACGATTGGGATTCGTTTTCATGACAGATCACGCCAATATTTCCTAAATGGCTGCACCGTATTCGCTAAGATTTGGAGCGGTCCCGTGTCTAAGCAACATTCTTCCTCATAATCGTGGTCAGTTTTGGTATTTGTTGGTGTCTGGGCAAGCCCGCGACGACAAGTTTTCAGAACCTACCAGGCCACGCGTTGTGCACCTGGTCAACTCTTCTCTTGCCGCAGCGAGCAAACCCAGGGCCGCTAAAGCTTGCTTTGGGTCCCAGCGCCTCCCGAGATCCTGAAGGCATCGTACGTAATGGTGATCTGCCCCGAGGAGTCGGGCAACGCTGTCAAAGCATCTCTCCTGGCAATGCACCTTGCACTCTTGCGACCCTCTTTCCAACGCACTCCAGACACATTCGATAAGTCCATCGAGCGTACAGTCTTCCATAATCCGACCCCGGTAGGCCCAAGGCTGATCACATATTCAGGAATATCATGTCTGATTCCGCGACGATTCCACTTCCGGCCGAAACTGATGGGCAATCGGCCCTTATCTCCGTTCTCTGACTGCTCGTCACAAACCGACCGCCTCACCGTAACCATACTCCGACTTTTCACGCTCCCATATGGGATCGTAAAGAGCCCGCACGCGGCGTCCGTAGTCGTCAAGCTCCTCTCTAATCTTGCAGAGAACGTCTTCGGCACCGTCATGGGTCGGATGGGCTCCGCAGGCCCGCACAACCTCCCGAAACACGTGAGGATTGTCGATTATCATGCAGGGGGTGAGCAGATTCTCGGAGTATGGCTGCTTCGAACGAATGGTAGCGAAGAAATCGCTGTTGAGAGCCTCTGCCAGGCTCTTGTCCATGATCGAATCCACTGCGACATGCGTGAACACGCACGGCTCCACATCACCGTTCGCGTTGATATGGACGTAATTCCTCCCGCCCGCTATGCATCCCCCTACTAACGGGGCATCGTTCCAGAAGTCAGCGATGAAGACGGGAAACTTGTCCCTTAACGCGATATCCCGCTGCCTGAGAAATTCCCTCTGCTCGGGCGATGGCATAAGCGATACGTCAGGATCCTTTCCTACCGGCATAAAGAGAAAGAACCAGACCACCATCACACCTTTGTTCGTGAGGTGTTCGAAGAACTCGTCACTAGTCACTTCTGCAATATTCTTGCTGGTTACTGTAAGCGATGTCCCAAAGGGAACTCCTCTGGTCTTGAGACGATCCATCGCGTCCATCACCTTCTGGTACACGCCCGCCCCTCTCCTTGCATCAGTCGCTGCCTCGAATCCTTCGAGACTTATTATGGCCCCAGCATTTCCGAGCCCGTATAACTCGTCGGCGACTTCGTCCGTGATAAGCGTACCGTTGGTATAGAACATGAAATACGACTCATCGTGTTTCTCGATGAGGTTCAGCAAATCATGCTTTCTGACCAGTGGCTCCCCTCCGCTGAATACAATGAAACGAATCCCCATGCCCTCCGCTTCCCCGATCACTCGATCGATAACCTCGTTGGGAAGGCCGGGCTTTCGCACATACCGGCCAGAATAGCATCCCAGGCATTTCAAATTACATTGCATGGTTGGACTGATCAGCAGGGTGAAAGGGGGCGAGAATCCGTAGTTCTTTTCGAAGTCTGCCCGAAGGCTGGAGCTACGTAACATGCCATTGATAAAGAGATTCCGCGCCACTCTCCTTAGACAATGGGGTGACAGCTCAGTCATTACTCTCGAGAACATGCGGGTCGCTTGCCCATGCTCTCCTTCTCGCAAACTGTCTTTGACTGCTTCGATCGCTGCGCTTGCTCTGTCTCCTCCGACAAGCATAGAGGCTAGAGTAGCAAGTTTCATGAACGTTTCGGGAGAGACATGGGCCAGCAGCGCGAACATTGCGTCCGCGACCTGGTCCGCGGCCATCGTCTTCACACGCTGTGAGAATTCCATGGCAATCCTCCTATGCGTTCGACAAGAACGCCTCGCTTCCGTCACGGTTGGTCAGACGCGACGACCCTTCGGCGAAATTAGTTTCCTATTTAATCAAATACTACATTGTTAAGACATTTTTCCCCGTCGGGAGGTTCTTGTTTCACTCCTTTCCTCTGTAATTATCGTATGCTTGTTTCATGATCTCAACCGGATGAGATACCTCATGCGGGGTCAGATGGTTGAACTGGTACCGGCAACCGAGGCAATCGGTAAGAAGCTTTTCAGGCTGGATCCCCCTTATACGTTCGATCAACCTCTCTGCCATCTTGATTGATGAGTCATGAAAGTCGCGTTTGAAGCCCATGATTCCGGCTGCACCACAACAGTAGAAAGGGCCTTCAATGGATTCCACGTGCAACCCGGGAATCAAGGACAGCAAGTCCGTATACGGGGTCCCAATTTCCTGCTCCCTGAGATGGCACGGAGGATAATATGCGGAAAGCGCATCCACGCTTGCAAATTTCAGATCAAGCTCACCGGCTCTGTGCAGATTTCTCAGGTATTCACCGAGGTCGTACGTATGCTCTGCCACCGACATTCTCTTCAGCCCATTGAGACTAGAGAAGTACCCGTCATCCTTCAGGGGCCGGACTATGTACTGATAGCCATATCGGGCGAACCATTGGCCGGTCCTCAGCTCGAGAGGAGTTGAAAGAAGGTTTTCCCAATCAGTCTCGCTCGATCCCGCAGCAGCCCGAAATTCCGGGGAATAATTGGCGCCTTGCTTCCAAAGCTTTTTCAGCGCAAATCCACAGGTCGGACACGAGCAGACAATGTCGTAGCCCTCTTCGACTGACTTGGAGAGGCTGTCAAGATTGAACCGGGCAAGCTCAAGAGCCAGTTCTCTATCTCCTTCAAGAAGAGGGGGCATACCGCAGCACTTCTGTTCTGGCAGGTGAATCTCAACCCCATTGCGCTGCAAAACATCAAAAACCGCCTTGCCCACATCGGGAACATAATACTGTGCACTACAGCCTGCAAAATAGGCAACCTTGCGGTTGGCTGATCTTGCCTGGAAGGCGGAATGCGTTCCGTTCTCAATCCAATCAGAGAGGCTCTCTTTGCCAAACGAGGGCAATTTACGGTCCTTATGAATACCGAGAGCTGCCTTTAGGACGCCACTGGTTACATGATTCTGCAAGAGGAAGTTCGAGATTCCCGGCATTGCACATGCGAATCGTCCAACAAGCTCAACCCTTTCGATGGCTCTGATTCTGAGAGGCAAGCCATTCCTTCGCGCGAAATCGGTCTTTGCTTCCATAAGGGACGTGGGGACTTCAGGACAGGGGCAGATACCGCAAAGATTGCAGAGATCTATCAGGTGTCTCATTTCATCGATGGTAATCCTCGTTCCCGTTTCTTGCTCATTGTCCCAGAGCCTGAACAGCTCGGGAAACATCTGGCAACCTTCTTCCAGCATTGTTCTGCATACATCGCAGTCTGCACACCGCTCGATCCAGTAACGAAGCTTGTCTTCTATGCCCATCGTGAACCCCTTGAGACTTACCTTGAGTCATGCGACTCTCTGGCCAATTGGAGACGCTGAGCATCCCTCCGGTTTCCGCCTGGCCCCGGACGCCCTGAAGAGCCCCCATTGCAGTGTCCCGCCAGCGGTCCACGAGGGAATCCGTCTTTGCGCGTTGCCTGAGAAGCCTCTCCTCTCCTGTACTCCATGCTCGGGGAAGCGAAAACGTTCCCCCTGAGAGCGTGCTACGCAGAACCAAGCTCCTTGTCCCCACAGCCTGGCACTGGACGATCAAAGAATCCCCTGTCTCGTGTTCAGGAATCACCGCCCCGCATATGCTTTCAATGCTTTCCAGGAACCATCGCCATGGGACCATATAGCAGAGCCGAGCGGGGCCGATTCCTCTCAGTTGACACAATCACACACGGTCTACCGAGCCTCGCACGACATCGTGAGCCAGCCTCTCCTCCGAGGCCACAAACCAACGAGTCGTGTTTAGGCAGATCTTGACCAGCATCAGCATGACGGGAACTTCGATGAGAACCCCTACAACCGTAGCGAGGGATGCCCCTGACGATAGTCCGAACAGCATAGTTGAGGTCGCGATGGCCACCTCAAAATGGTTGGAAGCACCGATCATAGCGGACGGAGCCGCATCCTCGTACGTGAGCCGGAGCACTCGTGCAATGCCGTATGTCAGCCAGAAGATGATGTTGGTCTGGATGAAGAGGGGAATCGCAATCCATAGGATCGTAAGCGGGTTAGATACAATGACTTCCCCTTTGAACGAGAAGAGGAGAACAAGGGTGATCAAGAGGGCTATGATGGTCACCGGAGTCAGAATATGAAGAAACTTCTCCTTGAACCATTGCTCGCCTTTAGCTTGAATGATGAGCCTACGGGAAAAATACCCTGCAATAAGAGGAAGCGCCACGTATATTCCTATTGACAGAAGGAGCGCCTGCCAGGGGACCGGGAGCCGACCGACGCCGAGCAGAAATCCTCCCAGGGGGCCATACAGGAACAGCATGGTCAACGAGTTGATGGCTACCATCACCAGGGTATGACCGTCGTTTCCCTTTGCAAGGAATCCCCACACGAGCACCATGGCGGTGCATGGAGCGATACCCAGGAGGATGCATCCTGCCAGGTAGCTCCTCCACAGAGGCACCTCCAACACTTTTACGCCCTTAACCATAACCACTTTGCCCACGCCGTGCGTTCCACCAACAGGCAGGTCCAGGCCGAGAGGCATCTTCACGTAGTCAACGGCATCAGGCCCTATAAACGCGAGAAAAAGTGAGCCGAGGCAGAAGAGCGAGATGGCGTACATGGTAAATGGCTTGATAGCCCAGTTGACAAACAACGTGAGACCGACCGGCTTGACATTCTGTCCGGCCCGGAGGACCTCGGCAAAGTCAATCTTGACCATGATGGGATACATCATAAAGAAAAGGCACACAGCTATCGGTATCGAGACCACCGGTGCCTCGTCAACGTATATGGCCAGCCCGTCAAGGTATTGGGCTATTCCCGGCGCAATCTTACCCAAAACGATCCCTGCCACGATACAAAGGATCACCCAGACCGACAGGTACTTTTCAAACAGAGATAAGCCCTTCGGCTCCTTAGTGATGCAGGCTTCAGTTGTGGCCATGATGTTTCTCCTCAGATTTATTCAAATCTTCCTGGCAATACCTCGACAGAAGTCCGCTGAGACATGATATGGACAAGTGGAAGAGCGAATCAATCAGTCTAGACCACCCAGACCTTCCCTCAGGAGAAAGAGGGGAATTTCCAGGCCGCTCACCGGCCCGACCACCACGTTCCATCCCGAGGCTTGCTTAATCTGAGTGGCCAGGTGCCTGGCGAGACCGGGAATAATGAGGTCTCGATGAGCCACAGACGTTCCCACTTCCGATTCCGTGATAACCTTCATGATCTCGAAAGGACTGAACCGCTTCTCTTCAATGGCATTGTCCACGCTGTAGCCCTTCGTGTCACTCTTCAGCAAGAAGGCTCTGACTCCAACGGTCTTCAAGAT
>CAYZET010000323.1:0-6758 GCA_964477215.1 uncultured Syntrophaceae bacterium
GGAGAAGAGTGATCGTTCCGTGACCGCCGTTTGCGCAATTCTCAGCGGGTTCTTCGGTGGCTGTGCGTTTTCAAACGATCAATTGGCCTCAGCCCAAGCTTGACACACGCCTCCATCTGCTCTTCGAGGGAAAAGGGGGCCACATGTACTGAAACATCTGTCACTTAAGTAAGTTATCGCTTCGCGCATCAATATCTTTCTCGCTGGCTATTCGAGAGCACACACTGACGTTGATACTCCCTTCATTTGCCCAGTCCTTCCATATTCGCATCCCACGCGTCCCAGTACTTGCTATTGCATTGCTGGATGCATATGGCATATCCGGTATGATACCTTTTCCCGAAGGAGCGTTTACCGGAGAAGTATGGATCCACACCAAAAATGGATCGGCAGTGTTGCTGGCACCCCTGCAGATCCAGTGGGTCCCCGTCATATCCGCTGTATCCGTAATCCTGGTGGGTAGCCTGTGCAGGATCCGGGATTACCCGATCGTGGGGCAAGGCTTCCGAGGGTCCGCGCGCGTGGGCAGATAAAGCAAAAACCAGTGCCACGGCCAACACTACTGCGGTCAGAGCTATCAGTGATAAGCGTGCAGGGTTCATGGCATCTCCTCCTCTCGCTTGAGGACTCGGTCTTATTCCGTTAGATGCACATTCGGTTCCGGGGATTCAGAAACAATACCCTTCCTCACGGAGCGTTTGTGAGTGCGACAGACATTTCTCTCGACAACGGCTGTACTGTTGCGCTCGACCGCGAATCTACCGGTCTCGGCGCCGACATGTCAGGTTCTCAGGACACGAATGTCATGGTATCATGCCAATAACGTGCACGAAAGCTCACGAGCTGCCCCGGAGCACGGGGACGACCGGCTCCCGAGACCTGGAACTGTAAAGGAGGTTTCGGTATGGGAAATCCCCCCAAATGGTATGACTCCCACCTGCCTGAATTCCGCGAAACAGCGCACATTCGAGGGCCTGAGGAGTACAAGGAGCTCTACACGAGGTCCATCGAGGATTCTGACGCCTTCTGGTCCCAGAACGCTCGGGAGTACCTCACGTGGACGAGAGAGTGGGACTTCGTCATGCAACACGACGTCCGGCAAGGACGCGTAGAATGGTTTGGGGGAGGCAAGCTCAACGCGTGCTTCAACTGCCTCGACCGCCATGTTGCCCGGCACCCGCACAGGATTGCGTATTATCGAGAAGGCAACGGTCCTTCGAACAGCCGTTTCGTGACCTACTCCAAGTTGCTGCAATGGGTAAACAAGCTGTCGGCGTTCTTGAAATCGAGAGATATCTCGCGGGGACAGCGGGTTGTCATATATATGCCTAACATGCCGGAGCTTCCTGCAGCGATGCTGGCGTGCGCTAGGATCGGAGCAGTTCACGTGGTGATTCATCCAGGGTACAGCGCGCATTGGCTGGCAGAACGCATTCAAGAATGTGAAGCACGAGTCCTGATCACTGCTAATACACTTGAAGAGGGTGAACGCATTACGTCTCTCAGGGAAAAAGCTCTTCAGGCAGTACAGAGGTGTCCGGAAATAGAAACCGTCGTCGTGTGCGACCGGGACGCACGTCAGAGAACGGACAAGGAAGTGGGATGGTACGCAATCATGAGCGATCCGCACCTGCCTGCGGCCGTCCCTTCGGAGCCGATGTCGTCTGAAGATCCTTTGTTCATACTGTTTACCGGGGGCAACACGGGGAAGCCCAAAGGTCTGGTGCATACGCACGGGGGGTATCTCCTCTGGGCAGCGATGACCACCCGGCTGATTTTCGACCTGAGGGAAGACGATCTCTTCTGGTGCACGAGCGACCTAGCCGGGATTACAGGTCACACGTTGAGCGTGTACGGACCTCTCATCAACGGCATCAGCTCGGTCATCTGCGATCGGGGGCCGGATTCTTCCGTTCCGGATCGGTACTGGAAAATCGTAGAGCGACTCCGGGTGACAAAGCTCTGCACCGAGCCGACAACAATTCGGACGCTTTCCTCGTTCGGGACTGAGCCTTTGAAGACGCACGACCTTTCGTCCCTTCGAATCCTAGGGACGTCGGGGGAACCTTTGGCCCCGGAACTGTGGCACTGGCTTTACGACCACGTGGGAGGGGGTCGATGTCCGATCATCGATGCATGGTGGCAGGCGGAGAGCGGAGGGCCCATGATGGCCCCCTTACCAGGCGTGCACGCTCTGAAGCCTGGGTCGGTGGCTGCGCCCTTTCTCGGTGTCGTTCCGATTGTTCTTGACCTGAACACGGGCGAAGAAACAAAGTTCCCAAATCAGGAAGGAGCGTTTTTCATAGGACGGCCGTGGCCGGGAATAGCCCGGACTGTGCTGGGAGACCATGCTGGCTATATGGAGACGTATTTTGCTCCATTTGAAAACCTGTTCATCACCGGTGACGGGGCGAAGATAGACGAAGATGGCTACTACTGGATGACCGGTCGGATCGATGACGTGATCAACGCAGGCGGTCACCGTATTGGGGCCTGGGAAATCGAAAGCGCTCTGGCTGCCCATCCGGATGTCGCTGAGGCAGTGGTAGTAGGATTCCCCCACCCACGGAAAGGACAGGGACTCTACGCGTTCGTGACGCTGTCCTCCGGCCCGGAGATGCGGGAACGAGCTCAAGAGTCCCTGTCCCAATGGCTCGATCTGAGGATTGGCCCCCTCGCGGTTCCTGACGTATTTCAATGGGCAGAAGAGCTTCCCAAGACTCGCAGCGGAAAGATTCTCAGGCGCCTTCTCCAGCGCATCGCAGCGGGCCAGATCGGAGATCTGGGTGACACGACGACTGTTGCCAATCCCGCTTCGCTCGACAAACTAATCGCAGACGCGAGATCTGCCCGGTGAGAGATACGCGAGTAGTTTGGAGGGGCGTCCTCTTGAGGAGGACATTGTCCTGCCACGAGGATCGAACCTATCGTCTGGGCCCGCCGCCGGAAGTGCTTACCTCTGGAGCAACCGGCGCCCGGTCCACCGCAACGGACCAACCTGTCCGAGGATCCTGACCCTTTGGAATCTGCGTCGGCTTGGGCATTGCTATCGAAGATGTCGACGGCTTGCGCGTCTCAGCAGGTTTAGATCCATCACGCTGCGCTGCTTGAGACCGTACACGCTGCGGCGGACGCCGCGCCGCTGCTGGTTGGGCCTGTGCCGGTTCCCCGGCTGGAGGATAATATTGAACCGTCGTACCTTCCGGAGTGATCGTTGTAACTCTCACCGCACCGGGAGGCAAGCTGTCATCAAATACTCCCTCCCCCGAACCAGGCTGATCCGGCGAAGGTGACGAAGGAGGTGTGGCCGTGGCAGGCCGAGCTTGGCGCGCTACGGCGGGAGCTGGCTGCTGCGGAGCCTGCGGCTGGGGTGCGGAATACTGGACTGGAGGCTGAACCGCTGCGGGTTGCTGTTGCCATTCGGACTGGAGCCCCTGCTGAGATCCACCTTGCCACGAGTAACCTTGACCATACCCGTAGGACTGGGGTGGATATCCTTGCGGAGGATACTGATAATAGCCCTGCTGCGGATATTGATAGCCTTGCTGGGGATACTGATCACCCTGTTGCGGATACTGATAACCCTGCTGAGCTGGGGGATAGCCGTAACCCTGCTGAGGATAATCGTACCCTTGGGCTTGCGGGTATCCCTGCTGGGGATAGCCATGACCTTGAACGGCTTCCTGCTGGGGATAAGTGCCGTACGGGCCTTGAGGAGCTTGTCCCTGCCCGGCCATCCCACCATAGTACTGCGGGCTGTCAAACTGGTTCCCGGACTGGCTCCCCCAAAGACCGAGCCCTCCGGGCCCGAGTACCGAGTCGAGAAGCCCCTGTCCCAGGGCAGTCCCGGGAATTACGACGAGCACTGCCACTATCGCCACTGCTATCCGGGTCATAGCAAAACTCCTTGCGGCTTTACGAGAAGATCAGCCGTGAATCTCGGCTGTTTCTTCTGACACATATCGTAAATTATTCTACAGGACTTGTCCATTGACGTCAAGCGCATCTTTTAATTGCCGTCCCAACCGACTACATCACTTGCTAATAAACTGTCTCCTCGGCCTGGAGACCGACACCGGTGAGATGAGTCGCTGGTGGCTCTCTCGATTGCTGTATATCGCCTTTCCCACGGGTCACTCATTGAGCTACCGTCTCGACGCGGGATGGATTTCTCTCCGCAATCCTTCTGGCTCAATGGGCGAGGCACCCGTTCTGCCGGGTTGGGCCGGCTACCGCTCTGCGATCCGGCCGTGCGTGTCCCTCGCATATGGGAACCGGCCAGAAGTCTCGGCAGCACTCTCCTCCCCTCCAACATCCGCCGTGCCAGCTTCCCGGACCCGGAAGGCATAAGGGAATTTGGCCTTAAATTTATAAGACACTCGAAACGAGAGGTAGTTTGTCATGAAAATCTTTGCGCCGCATCTTCGCTTCACTCACCCTGCGGCAGATGTGAGGCAAGATAGGAGAAACTGTGTTGGAATCCTGTTCGGATTGGGATGGGCCTGTACGGGTGCTTTGAGAAGCGTCCTGATTTCTGGCTGTAACTGGATCTGGAGACGATTTCGGGAATTGCGCTTCTCTGCTGCTTACCAGTTCAGTAGTTCTCTGGTTTCCTCGTACACACGCTCCGGGGTGATTTCCTCCATGCAGCGGCGGGCATCGCAGGATCTTTTCCTGCAGGCCAGACACGTGAGGCTCTCCGATCTGACAACTCGGTGACCGTTCCCGTACGGTCCCACTTTGGCAGGATCTGTGGGCCCAAACAAGGCAACCACGGGGATTCGGGAGAATGCTGCAATATGCATAGGTCCTGAGTCGACCCCCACGTATGCCGCGGAGATCTCCATGAGTGCTACAGCATCAGCAAGGCCGATCTTACCGGCTGCTACAAGCGGCCTGGCTTTCATGCGATGGGTGATCGACTGAATGTAAGGCGCATCTGCAGGGCTACCGGCCAAGACTACCGTGGCATGACTTCGATGAATGAGCAGATCCGCCAGCTCGGCCCATGCCTGCGCTGTCCACATCTTGGTCATCCACCGTGCTGTCGGATTGGCGTAGATAATGCGCTCGGCGGGAGCTTGCTCGGACTCCAGAAGCTTGCGAACATTCTCCCGCGCACGTGGGCTCGTCGCGATCCGAAAGTCCTCCGGTTGCGGCTGACAGCCGAGATATTCGGCAAAGAGCAGGTTCTTGTCCACCGCATGAGGTTTCTGGGGATCCGGCGCGATGGTGTAATGCTGGAAAAACGTGTTCAATTCCTTCGCGTCGGCAAATCCGATTCGGATTCCGCCCGGGTTCGCAATCTCGAGGAGGCCGCTCCTGAACGAGGCATGAAGGTCAAGCACGACGTCATACGGTCTGGAGCGGAACCGTTTGCGCAGCTTCCTCCATGTGCTCAGTGTAGCGGTAGTCGCTCGTAGCACTGCTCCGCGAGCCGCGTGGGGATCACTGGTGGACGGGATGACTATGGGAATTATCTCGTCTATGGCGGGGTCAGGCTCGAGAATCGCTGAGAAGCTCGCCTGCACTATCCATCCGATGTGACACGAGGGGTGGAGTCTCTTGAGAGCGTGAACGACTGGCAGGGTGTGGACCACGTCACCCAGCGAGCTGGGCTTCACGACAAGAATTCGCGAGTTATCCAGATTCATGGAGTAATACCCGCAAGGAGCGCATCCTTAAATGCGCGCTCATCTTCGAGCTGAACACCTATCCTCAGGGCTCGTACCTGGTGACGGTCGGTAAACCATGGGGGAAGCTTGACCCAATCTTTTTCCGTGACCACTATGGGCAAATCTTTGGCCGCTCTCCTCACTTGGTCCAATTCACTATCGGAAAGTCGATGGTGATCCCTGAACATGAAATGACGGATCACCTGCCATCCCAGAGAATCCGCGGCGGAGCGAAATCGTTCCGGAGACGCTATGGCTGAAACGAGGACAACGTCTTTTCCTGAAAAGAGGCTCGGAGGGACCGCTGGGCATGACGGTCCTGCAGCCAATCCGACTATTCGGTGAGTGCAACGAAACAGGGGCACGTGGTGCAAGAACGGTCTCACCTTTGGCGGTACCTCTGAATCCCCGCTCGTGGACACGGCCACGCTGGCCCTCCGTAAAGCAGACATTGGCTCTCGTAAGTTTCCGAGCGGAAAGATGTGGTCCTCAGCTCCGCTGATGAGAACGATATCCATGGTTCGGTGCAGCGGAAGGTGCTGAAATCCGTCATCCAGGAGAGCGACATTGCAGTGGAACAGCCTCTTCGAGGCCTGCACTCCGAGGATCCGCTTCCGTGCAACGATCACGGGAATGCCAGGCAGCCGACTCGCCATGAGAAACGGCTCGTCCCCACATTGGTCAGGACTCGCCGTCGGTGCTGCCGAATCATCCCCCGCGACCACGAGGTAGCCTTCCTGATAGGCTCCCCGATACCCGCGGCTGATTATTGCCGGTTTGAACCCATGTTCCCTCAGCAATTCCGCCAGGTACATGGTAAAGGGGGTCTTCCCGCTGCCCCCCATGACGATATTCCCAATCGAGACGACAGGCACTGGAGCCCGAACAGGTTTCAGCACTCCAAGTCGATAGGCCGATTCCCGGAGTCGTTGCACCGCCGATGTCCACTGCGAGTACCTCTCCGAGCCCAGGTTCGGTTTCGGTCCCTGTTGCCAGAAGTTCACAAATTTCCGAAATTGCATCCGGTGTCGGCACGATATCCTCGTCGGCCTCCAGCAAGGCCAGTTGGTCGTCGTCTTCTTC
>CAYZET010000324.1:0-6743 GCA_964477215.1 uncultured Syntrophaceae bacterium
CCACATGTCGACCGAAGGCTCATTGGCTTTCAACTGCAATGACTGCCACGCATATTCAATGCGAGGCAGTACAGCTCAGCGATGGTCCCAAAAAGTTTGGCCGAACCTCCCGCTAGGCAAGTGAGACAAATCCCAGGTCATGGCGGGTCAGTCTCTTTCCCTGCATTCTAAGGTAGTCACATCACGTGACGGTGGTTACTGCCGACGTAGAATGCAGGCTTTCCAGCCTGCATTCGTGAGCTTCTGAAGCAGTTACCTGACCAGACGCTGCTCACTGATGCAAGCAAGTCGTATGCCAGTCGATATCACTTGGAATTTCAGCTAATTGTCCTGAGGGACTGCTCGATCGATTGAAAATTATTTCCAGCCTGCATCTATGACTCGCGGCTTCTCCGGCCGTCGCAAGACTTAATTCCTTGTAGTGACGACACAAATCGGGGGACAGTCGAGTCCGAAAGGTTGAAAAACTTTTTCAACTTTGTTGAAAATTTCTTGAAAACTTCAGCGCTTCACCGGTAGTATGGAGGTCGAACGCCTATCATCACGCGCTCCAAGCTGTTGTGCTCATTCCCGCTTTCTCCTCTCGGGGCTGGGGCAAGGCACAGAAAAGCGGGAGCGGAGCTATTTCGGAGGATCTTTTGTGGACCTCGCGTCGGTACTGACCCGTTATCACGAGCAGATAGTGGCAATGTGGGCCTACCGTATGCTCACCGACAAGTCGTCGCGATACTCGGATGAGCCCCCGGGCGAGATGAAGAGATTGATCGACCATGCCACGTACTGTTTCCGCGTGGCGCTGGTGGAAGACGATTGGACCTACCTGGGTCAGTTCATCAACTTCATCGCGCACAAGAGACTGCACGGTGGGTTCACTCTTTCCGAAGTGCAGCGGGCATTCGAGCAGTACCGGGAGACGGTCACTCCGCTCCTGGTCACGCATGTCGAGCCGGCGCACCTGACTCAGACTCTCTTACGCCTCCATCGAGGTATGGTCTCCACAGTAACTCGATTCAGTACTTACTTTCAGGATCTCCACGAAGAGGTTCTTAGAAACCAGGCACATTACTTGGAACAGGAAGTTGCAGACAGAACGCGGAAGCTCGCGGAGTCCGAGCGAAAGTATAAGATACTCGTGGAGGATATCAACGATGGGTACTTTGTTCTTGTCGAAGGGGCGATAGTGTACGCAAACAATTCTTTTGCCCGGATGCATGGGTACGCATGTCGCGAGATCATGGGACGACAGTATCTGGAATTTGTGGCTCCCGAATCCAGGGAGGTAGTCGAAACAGCATACCAGGGTAGCAACAGAGGTCTGCATGCGCCTTCACGTCTGGAATACCTGCGACTGCACCGGGATGAGCGGCACATACCGACGGAGATCATGGCAAAGCTCTCTTCCTACGGAGGACGGGTTGCCACTATAGGCATTTGCCGAGACATAGGCGAACGAGTGGAGCTGGAAAGGAAAACCAGGGAGGCTGAAAAGCTTGGTGCGCTGGCTCAGCTTGCTGCATCGTTGGCACACGAGATCAACAACCCGCTGACGGCGATCAAGATGAACGTTCAGATGTTCTCTGAAGGCCAGTTGCCCGAACAGGCTCGCAGCAGGCTCCTCTCATCGACTCTTCGGGAGATTGAGCAGATCAGAAGACGCATTTCGGAAATGATGGACCTCACGGTACCTTTCCGTCTGAAGTACGAGCGGACGAATCTGCTCAATCTCGTCGAAGGCTGCTTGAGAATCGTAGACCAGCGAATGAAGCACCAAGGAGTCAGGGCCACCACTCGCCTCAGCTCACAGGTGCCAGACGTTCTTGTGGATCCCGAGAGAATGGAGCAAGCTCTGGTAAACCTACTTCTTAATGCGCTTGAGGCCCTCCCGAAAGGAGGCTGCATATTTGTCAGCTCCAAGGAGTGGTGCGAAGAAGGAAATTCCTGGGTCCACCTACGCGTCGCCGATGATGGTCCCGGCATTCCCAAAGAGAAGCTTCCTTACGTGTTTGATCCCTTTTACAGCCAGAAGGTTGGAGGAATTGGTCTGGGGTTGGGCAATGTCAAGAAGATCGTGGAAGCTCACGGCGGGAGGGTGACGGTCACGAAGCGCAAGCCCTCGGGAGTTGCCTTTACGCTGTGGCTGCCGAGGAAATGAAAGGTCATCATGGTCCCGAGAGTTGTCATAATAGACGACCAGCGCTCGATCCTCGAGTCTATGGACATATACTTTCGGCTGCGGCGCTGGGATGTGTTCACTGCAGCCAACGGCCCCGAGGGACTTGATCTGGTACGGAGGATCCGGCCGTCACTGGTAGTGCTGGATATCAGGCTACCGGGCATGTCCGGTCTAGAGGTGCTGGAAAGAATTCGCTCGGATTTTCCGCAGCTTCAAGTTATTGTGATCACAGCGTTTCAAAGCATGGAGAGTACAATCCAAGCTATCAAGCTCGGGGCGTTTGACTATCTTCACAAGCCGATCGACATCGCGGAGATGGATGCAGTGGTCCAACGATTGGAGCAATCCAATTCTGGAGACCACCATCCTGACCCAGATACCTGGGACGAAGACACGGTAGTAGATGACAAAGGGCCTCAGATCGTGGCAAGAAGCCGAGGCATGAAAGAGGTTTTCAAGACCATCGCACTGGTCTCCGAATCCCGAGTGACCGTATTGATCCAAGGGGAAAGCGGAACGGGAAAAGAGCTGATAGCCAGGAGCATCCATCATAACAGCCGATGGAGCGATAAGCCTTTTACAGCAATGGACTGTTCCACCTTCGTGGACACCCTCATGGAAAGCGAGCTATTCGGTTACGAGAAAGGGGCATTCACCGGAGCACACGATACCCGAAAGGGCCGTCTCGAGTTGACTGGCGAGGGAACCGTCTTTTTCGATGAGATCGGGGAGTTACCTCTCCAGATGCAGAGCAAGCTCCTCCGTTTTCTTCAGTCACGGGAGTTCGTGAGAGTGGGCGGCAGTAGCCCTATCTTTTCGCCTGCACGAATCGTTGCCGCTACGAATCGTGATTTGACCAGACTGGCAAAGGAGGGGGGCTTTCGAGAGGATCTGTATTACAGGCTAAAAGTAGTGACCATAAATGTGCCTCCTTTGAGAGACAGAAGCTCTGACATTCCGATACTCGCCAAATTCTTCCTTCATAAAATTGCTCGACATAATGCCTCCCTACCGAAACGGTTGGCACCGGATGCGCTGGATCTGCTCCTGGATTATGACTGGCCGGGAAATGTCCGGCAACTGGAGAATGTTCTGACTCGGGCCTCAGTCCTAACTCCCTCTGCCATATTAACAAAGGAGCACACCGCGGCATGCCTTCATGACGCTCCTACACCGAGCTCTTCTTACGAGAGCTTCAGAAGCATGGAAGCCATAGAGAAGGATTATATCCGTACAATCTTGGAGAAGAACGGATGGCACTTGGGCAAGGCATGCGAACAACTGCGGATGTCTCGGCCCACCCTCAGGGCGCGCATGAAAAAATACGGACTTTCGAAGCCTCCCCACAAGACGTCCGGCCGAACGACCACGCGAGGCTAAGTACAGGATTTCATAAGTACGGTTACGTACTTGGGAAACTGCTCCCTTTAGGAAGGGCAGGTTCAGAGCCTGTTTCAATGGAGGGCAGGTTTGAAACCTGCCCCTACTGTGGGATGGAGCGTTGATCGTTGCGGTAGAAGTACCGGAGCAGCAGATGTAGGGGCGGGTTTCAAACCCGCCCTTCCCAGAACAGGGCTAAAGAAAATACGCGACCACATTTATGAAACGGTGCACTAAGAGGGTGTTCCATCCTTCCCCCTTTTACGAGGCATCGACCGGGATGCCTCCGAAAGGTAAGAGATCGGGAAAGTACTCCCTGGCTTCGGACAGCGCCCCAAAATCACTGTGAATTGAAGCGATTGACAACACTGTCTCGCGGTCTAGGGCTATCTTCCTGAGATGATACGCACCACGAGGATCCTCGATCAATTGGACATGACAATCATTGAGAGCTCGTTCCGCTACGACCTTATTTGAGCCTACGGTTTTCATGCGTGCCTCTGCTCCACGTGGGTCTTCTCCCCGTCGAGAGCACTCCTCAGTGCTGCCCGCTGCAGAGTTGAACGGCAAGATACAGCGATCTTACTGGCGGCACAAGAGGAATAGGTCCCACCAAGCATCTTTTGGATCACGCGCGGGGCCGAAAATCACAGCGAGCCTAGCATTGCGAGGTTGAAATTTCTGCCCCTGTACCGTATGGTACTGCCCGCTTGCAGAAACGTTTCGATACGGCTGAACAAAAACGGAAGGCCCCGATTCTTTCAATTCCCATTACGGAGACATCCGCAGGTAGTCTTTCAGGCTGGTGGGAACGAGCGGCGTGCAAGCAGAGACATGGGGTTTTCCCTCGTTGTTTAGACACGCGTGGTCAGCATTCGCGTCTAAATCATGCTACTCAGAGTCGCGAAGCAGCGGAAACGGGTGGGGATGTCCGGTCGCGACAACGGTCCCCTCCATTTCATGAGCGATTACCAAGGAGGCTATGTCTAATGACGTGAAGAGAAAGCCGGTGAGCTTCATGCGCGTCAAATGAGCTCGACCGCACACGTCGTTGTAAATCCTTGGGAATTCTATATCGGAGTGTTGAAAGGAGTAGGGCCATGGCAGAAGTGAGAGGCAAATTCATTACGCTTGCATGCGACCTCATCAAGACGAAGCCTGAGGCAAGACAGGCCGCCATTAGTTCAGTGGTGAACTTGACCGGGAAGGATCCATATTCATTGAACCCGGAAGGTTGGTACGATACCGGAGTCTTCGAAGCGGTTTTCAAGGCCATCGAGCAGAACTCGAAAGGAATCATGGGATGGGCTTCGATCAAGGTCATCGGACAGCTCGTGTATCCAACGATCAAAGCCACCGTCGGGCTGCCCGAACATCTCCGAACTCCGCTGGACTTCGTAAAATTTGAAGCCGACGGCTTCTTACACAATCACAGAGGTCCGGACATCGTCCCAAGGCGTTTCATCAAGACCGACCAAGGGGATGTCGTTGTGGAAGCCCCGTCTCCCGGGTACAGTTGCATCCTTATCGAAGGAGTCTATGAAGGCATCCTCCAAATGTGCGGTGTAGCGGACGGCCGCGTCAAGCAGACAAAATGCGTCCGCAGGGGTGACAGTACCTGCGAGTATCATCTGACATGGTCCAAGATCGGACAGCAAACAAAGGATCTGGACTGGTCCAGCAGAACCATGAAATGAAGGATCAACAGAGGGTTCTTTGCTGCTACGCATTGAATATGCGTGACATTCATCACAGTTGAAAGCTATGTCGGAATGGATCGCGTCCAGTAGCGCTGGCGTCTCGCCGATATTTTGCGATCATTCAGATGGCCGGCGAGATGCCCCGCTCCAGGAAGTCCGCCACGAGAATCCCTTGGAAATTCTCGTTAGATACCGCTTCGGCCGCGGCTACACAAAGCCTCCTGCACCAGCAAAAGAGGCGCCCCCGAACCGGATATTGCTACCCGCAATTGTCATGTCTCAATTCTAGTAGTGTTCGTGTGCTATCTTATGGCTCTCAACCTCGCCAGCGCTCCTGGGTCCCGCTCCACCACTTCTCTCCGAACATAGTATCCTGATCGCAGTTGCTGGCCGGTCTTTTGCATTATCCACTCGTCCACATTCTCGTCTATCGGAACATAATCCCTCGAAAACCTGCCGTCTTTGAAGAATCGGGCAGCTAGTGTCCAATAGCCATGGGTATGAATGAACGTCGGCCGCAACTCATGAAATACATAGTCCCGGAAAGCACCGTTCGATCTCCTCAATGTTCTTGCAATAGTCTTGTCACACAGTCCTGCGAGATCGTGGATCCGTATACGACTGCAATACAGAGCTCCTCCGATATCCGCGAGCAGTGCTGAACCGTCCTTCAGGTCCAACGCATCGGCGAAGTTGTTCAATTTCTTTCCGTACCTCTCTGCTACCCACCGAAAGTCCACCACCGGCTCCTTCAGAAACGTCGCGGATCTCTGAACCGAATCAAGCGCACAGAACCCGAGCAGCATACAGACTAGGACTGCGACTGATGCATGACTTAACTTGGTTCCTTTGGGAAGAGTAGCGTAGGAGGCTCCCACGAAAAGTAAACCGAGGATCTTGGGCACAGCGACGGGATGAAACACCTCCATTGCGAGGAATGGAACCAGGATCATAGTCCAGAGGAAATTGGAAAATCCTTCGATCGGTGTACTGCCCGGCTGTGAAACGAGACCGTACCCCTCAGCGAGGTTTCTGGCGTACGCAAAAGAAATCCCCGCATCGTCTACGATCCATTCCCGAAAGAAAGAAGCATGAATTACATATATCGCCAAGGGAATGGCAACCACATGCCATTCAGAAAAGATCCGCTTTTTCATGCGTCACCCTGTTGACTGACTTGCTCGAGCAGCATCCTCCTCACGGACCTCTGAAGCCCAGATGATTTTACGCAGACGGAAGATCGTCTGACCAGGTCTCTCAGCAGTTTCAGGAATCCAAGACATCTCTCACTGTTTGAAGCAACTATTCGGGCTCATAGGGTTTTCTCCGGAAGTTCATCTCTTTGAACCGAACTCGGACCTTCGTTCCACCGTTTCGCGTTATTTCCAGGAGGCCGTTAAGCTGGTCAACCACCGTTTTTATCAGTTGGAGGCCAAAAGAATGCTGCTCCTTCCAATCAACTGCCTCGGGAATCCCTATCCCATCATCGG
>CAYZET010000325.1:0-4691 GCA_964477215.1 uncultured Syntrophaceae bacterium
GCTCCATGGGCAGTATCCTCCCTCACCGTACCACTTTTTCTGCTGTTTCCCGAGTAATGAGACAGTTTCGGAAATCCGCCCCTACCTCTGCTGCTCCGGTACTTCTAGCGCAACAATCAATGCTCCACCCCACAATGGGGGCAGGTTTCAAACCTGCCCTCCGTTGAAACCGGCTCTGAACCAACCCTTCCCCAAAGGGACCAGTTTCCGAAATACGTAACCGTACGTATGAAATCCTGTACTTAGTCGGTCGAAAGAGAGAGGCGGCCTGCCATGCATCATTCTTTGGGACAGGTGTCGATGTATCGTTGCTTGTGCGTCCGCAGTTTTTGCAGGAAATCCTCGTTTCCCGCCACACTGCCGCGTAATCGAACGGCTGTATAGGTTGACCAGGCGAGCCCTTCATAGATGCTGAGCAGCTTGGACACCCGGTGAGTCCTCGAATAACTATGTAATGTCGAGGTCAACTTTCGGTACGCTTTATCCATTTCTGATTCTGCGGTTGATGGATCGGGGGATCGGAGGGCTGCTTCGGCTTCCGAAAAGAATTTCCCCACCGCCTGGCATATGACTTTCGTCAACTCTTTCTCATCGATTGGCGGCTCGGGCTTTGCTCCTTCCCTTTTTTCTGGCGCAGTTGGGGCCGGTCGTTCCGCATCTGAAGCAATGGCATATTCCAGCATCGCCTTCCTGAGCTCAAGTACGAGATTCCTTGTGTCGTTGAGCTCGTTCTTCAACTTGGCCATCTCGGATTTCAGGTCAGCCATCTCTCGGAACAAGTCCTGCGACTGGACATTGGAAACAAGCGTGAGAGAAACGACCACCCCCAAGAAAGAAATCATTGCGAAAGACGCCAATTTCTTCATATCACCATCCCTCCCTTAACACCGCGATTCATGTCCGGCATGCAGTAGTGGCCGCGAGATGCCCCGCGGCCTAGAGCCTGTGAACCCTCCGTATACCTGTCGCTCCGTCCCTGGTGCGAATCAACGGCAAGAGAATTGCTGAAATCTCACGGAAGAAACACCCTCGATCACTTCTGATTCTATAACCCTAGAGTACGCATCCGGTCAACCGGAATTGTTGGTGGAGGGGCAGCCCAGCAAAAAACGGGTTTCCGTGAACAGGTAGTAGCAGTCGCGTGTTGCTTAACTGTCACGAACGTCCCCCTTGTGGAAGATAATGCCCCGATCTTTCTCCTTTGGCCCCGCCGGAGCGCGCTCATGTCTCGCAGGGACTGGGCCGGGCTGAAGGCTTTTCCGTAAATAATGTACTACTTGGGGAAACATTCCTATTTGCCTGCTATACTGACAGAATCCTTATTTGGCGCATTGGAACTGGCTCATTGCCATGGTCTTGGAATCAGTAAAAAATTTGACTTTGCCGCAGTATGACTAGCTAATTTCGCTTGACAAATCACCTGGGTATTTATAACTTTTCTGAATGATTGGGTGTATTCGCATCCCATTGACGCTGTTAGTTTTTTTGCCGGAGGTGGATTTCCATGACCAAGTCCGAACTGATTTCCCGCATGGCCGAAGAGGCTGGTATTACGAAAAAGGCCGCAACCATGGCGTTCAACGCTCTTATCGGATCCGTTCACGATGCGCTCAGGAAGAAAGACGGGAAAATTCGCATCGCTGACCTCGGGACGTTCAAGGTGGCCAAACGGAAAGCAAGGACCGGTGTCAATCCGCAAACCGGCCAAAAGATCAAGATTCCTGCAAGTAAGGTCCCCCGGTTTACTCCGGCCAATGCGCTCAGGGAGGCAACCAAAAAAGCCAAATAGTTGCGTTTCCCCCTGTCAGGTGAACAGATCTGACTTGACGTCGTCTTTGTCCTGCGAAGCGGATCCACTGCTTCAAGGGTAGGACGGAAGCAAGAGCGTGCTCTTCCTTCCTCTTGCCCGGAGACCTGCGCGGCGAGGCAGAGTGGACATCGCGGGATTCGGATCCCTGATCGTGCGGCACGGTAAACGTCCTCCGAGGGCATTCCTTGACGTTGCGTGAGCGGGCGGGATGTCAAAAAAATCTTCCTACTCTTCAAGACCGGAAAGAAGCTTGGGGATACAATCGAGGCATATCGCTGAATCCTTTCTTTCCGGTCTTCCCACGCATTTTCCCCCAAAGCCCTGTGAGGGACGAACACTCTATTGATTGTGATGCCGCGGCCTATTACAATGTGTCGCGACAACACAGCCAGGGTGCGGAGCACGCCGAGTGAACCATTGATGCCAGGCATGCGGTGCGCAGGGTGAAATCCAGTGGAAATATATGACGATGTGATCGCTATCGGAGAGGTTCTCTACCAGGCTGGACTTCTGGACGATACCGGAATGGTACGGCTTCAAGACGCGGAGGTTTACGTCAGGGACCGCCTCCAGCAAGTCCGGGCGAAAGAACTGCAGGAATCCGTTCCCCATGCCCATCAGACCACCGCTTTGGAAATCATTGCGGGCATGAAGCTCTCCGGCCCGAGAGGAGAGGTGGACGAAGCGAAGATCGTGCAAGCTCTGGCCGAGCACCTGGGTTATCAGTTTCTGCGACTCGACTCCCTGGAGCTCGACCCGGACTTCATCACCCGTACTCTCCCGCAAAAGTTCTCGGATCGGTTTCTCCTGCTCCCGCTAGAAGAATTTGACCACAAGCTCAAGCTAGCAGTATTTGACCCCTCTCAACAGGAGGTCCTCGAGGATGTGGCGCGCGTGTACGGCAAGGAGCTGGATGTAGTAATCGCTCCGAAGACCGACATCATGAAGATCATCCTGGAATTCCACGGATTCAAAGGATCGATCAAAGCAGCCGCGGAAAAGCATGTCAAACACTTCAAAGAGCTTGCAGACCTCGAACGGCTCGTTAGTGTTCAGAGTCTCGAGGAAATCTCGCATACTGACAAGAACATCCGGACAGCGGTGGACGCCATGTTCCGGCGAGCCATCGCCCAACGTGCAAGCGATGTTCACATAGAGCCCAAGCGCAACAAGAGCCTCCTGAGGATGCGCATAGACGGGGTTCTTCACGAAATCGACTGGATTCCCGGTGCTCTTCATCAGGCCTTCACCACGAGAATCAAGGGCATGGCCTCCCTGGACATTGCCGAGAAGCGGCGCCCTCAAGACGGACGAATCAAGCTCAATACCCGCGAGAGGGAAATCGAGGTCCGCGTCTCTACGGTCCCCACCGCATTCGGAGAAAAAACCGTCTGCAGAATCCAGGACCCGGATCTGTTGTTCATGGATTTGGAGGAGCTGGGATTCACGCCGCTGGACTTGAGCACGTTCCAGTCGTTCATTTCTCGCCCCTATGGGATCATCCTCTGTACTGGTCCGACCGGGTCCGGAAAGACAACGACCCTCTATTCTGCCCTGAAGGTCATTGGCACCGCGAACGACCGGAATATCACGACGATCGAAGATCCGGTCGAAATGGTGTATGAACGTTTCAACCAGATCTCCGTCAATCCCGGTGTGAGCATGCTTCACAACCCGGAAGAGAAAATGACCTTCGGGCCGTTGCTCAGGCACGTCATGAGGCAGGACCCGGACGTGATCATGATCGGCGAGATCCGCGATGCCGAAACCGCTTCGCTGGCAGTGCAAGCAGCATTGACCGGGCACCTGGTCTTCAGCACCGTGCACACGAACGATGCGCTTTCAGCAGTCAATCGTCTTCTTGACCTCAAGGTGCCATCTTTCCTCCTCTCCTCCACCCTCGTGGGACTCTTGGCCCAGAGGCTCATGAGAAAGGTTTGCCCCTACTGCGCGGAAGATTATACGGTACCCTTAAAAGACCTGAATAAACGCGGATTCAACTTCGAAGGACCTGAAAAAATCTTGCTCAAACGCGGGAGGGGATGTTTTCAGTGCAGGGACACGGGCTACTACAAACGAGAAAGTGTATATGAAGTGGTGGCTGTCGATGAGGACATAGCCAAGCTTATCACTGATTTTCCGGACATGATAGCCCTCAAGGAGGCCGTAAAACGCAAGAAGTTCGCGACGCTCTGGGAAAATGCCATTCGAAAAATGATCAATGGAGTCACTACCCCTGAGGAGGTTCTGCGAGTGGCCCAGCCCGATCCGCATTTCAACGAGCCCATTCATCTCCGGAAGAGCGATGTCAGAAAATTCGACGGCTAATCGGCTCGATCGATCTATAGTGGAGCGCATTAGGAACAGGTCGGAACCTGATTCGCAAACCGAGTCATTAACGACAGCGTAAAGGCAGCGGCCGCGTTCCGCTATCGTGTTGGCCATAGGTCAGGAGCTCCACGGGCACTGATGAGAAATCTCGACCTCCATATGACCACATGTCGACCGAAGGCTCATTTGCGCTCCACTGCAATGAATGCCACACAAATTCAATGCGTAGCAGTATAGGACGTGTGCGCCATGCCCTCGAGTCAGGACTTTCTCTCTCGACCCCGTTCGGGAAAGAAAAATCGATCCATCGCCGAATACGGGGATTATCAGACCCCATTGGAGCTGGCGCGGAAGGTATGCGGGCTGCTCGTCCGACAGGGATTCCGCCCCAAATCCGTCCTAGAGCCCACATGCGGTACGGGGAGCTTTCTCGTTGCCGCGCTGGAGGCCTTTCCTTCGATAGAGCAGGCCATAGGACTCGAGATCAATGGCAGCCACGCAGCAAAGGCCCTCGGGGCCGCACGACAGTGTGCGGCTACCACGCAGCCGC
>CAYZET010000325.1:4701-6743 GCA_964477215.1 uncultured Syntrophaceae bacterium
GTAAACGAGGACTTCTTCAGTGCCGATTGGCCGGCAATTCTGTCCTGCCTCCCGCCCCCCCTTCTGATCGTCGGTAATCCTCCCTGGGTCACCAACTCCGAGATAGGAGCATTCGGAGGATCAAACGTGCCGCCCCGGGCCAATTTCACGAATCTCAGGGGCATTGAGGCTATCACTGGTTCGAGTAACTTCGACATTTCCGAATGGATGCTTATGAAAGCACTGGAGTGGATAGAAGTCAAATCCGGCGTACTGGCCATGTTGTGTAAGACCTCTACAGCCAGGAAGGTGTTGTTCCATACCTGGAGAAGCGGTAGGTTGACCCTTGACGCAAGCATCTTTCCGGTAGATGCCGCCAAGCATTTTGGGGTCACGGTGGACGCGTGTCTCCTTCTGGTGAAGGGAGTCGGATCCCACGGGACGCGGGAGTGCTCGGTGGCCGCAGGTATTGCCCAAACCAGGTCGGTGGGGACATTCGGGCTTCGAAGCAACGGGCTCGTAGCAAATGTGAAGACGTACGACTCCGTCGCCGGCCTTGAGGGGATGCAACGAGGGACGTGGCGCTCTGGAGTCAAGCACGATTGCGCTCGGGTCATGGAGCTTCGGCGGGAGGGCAAGCGTTGGCGCAATGGGCTGGGAGAGATCGTGGAGTTGGAGCTCAACTACCTGTACCCCATGCTCAAGAGCTCCGATCTGTCCCGAAACAACCCGGCTCCAAGCAGGTGGATGCTCGTAACGCAGCGTTGCATAAACGACGAAACCGCTTCCATTCAGACGAAAGCACCCCGGACCTGGCAATACCTGACAGATCACGGCCAACTCCTGGATCGCCGCTCCAGCTCGGTGTATGCCAAAAGGCCGAGATTCTCCGTCTTCGGCGTGGGGCCCTATACGTTCGCTCCCTGGAAGGTGGCAATTTCGGGCTTTGCCAGGGATCTGAGATTTCATGTCATTGGTCCCTGGGAGCAAACTCCTGTCGTTCCGGACGACACCTGTTACTTTCTCCCGTGCCAAGAGAGCGAGCAAGCGCAACTCTTCTTCACGTTGCTGAGCTCCGAGCGGGCTCGTCGGTTCTTTCAGTCCCTGATATTTTGGGACGCAAAGCGGCCTGTCACGGCAGCCGTCTTGAGGAGATTGGATCTGAAGATCCTGGCTCGGGAGTCTGGACTGGCATGCACGGATTACGGTTGGCCCAGGGGATCGGGAGTTGAATCGAACCAAATTCCGTAGTAACCTGCTTTCTGGAACCCCAATATTTCAGGGTCTTGGAATAGCTATCCAGTCCGCGGAATTGGCGCGCAGAGTCAACTTGTCATGGAGGCCGTGCGATCAAAAGAAGGTCCTGGGCACCCAATATCGCTCTCTTTATCCTAACCGTGGTGACGACCACAGTGGCCGGTTCCCTTTATGTGACCGATCCGACTGAGGATTGGCTCGGAAACGTCCTCCGAGGATGGGTCTTTTCTGTCCCCCTCATGGCCATCCTCCTAGTCCACGAAATGGGACACTACCTGGCAGCCAGAAGACGACGTCTGGATGTCAGCCCGCCGTATTTCATTCCAGCGATTCCGCCGGTGGGCACCTTCGGCGCGTTTATCAAGATTCGGTCCGCGATTCCGAGCAAGAAGGTGCTGATCGAGGTGGGCTCTTGGGGCCCCCTCGCTGGGAGCATGGTCGCTGTGCCGGTATTGATCCTGGGATCGTGCTTGTCTGAAATTCGATCCGTCCCCTCCACAACCGACGGGATTTCTATCCACTTCGGGACCTCACTCATACTCGAGGCCCTGTTCTTCCTTCGCTTCGGTGAGTTTTCCAGTAGTACTTCGATCTATCTTCATCCCACAGCCATGGCCGCATGGTACGGATTGTTCATCACTGCTTTGAACCTCCTGCCCATGGGGCAACTGGACGGCGGCCATGTGATCTACGCACTTTTCGGCCCGCGCAAGGCCCAAGTCATAAGTTTCGCAGTGTTTGTAGGGCTAATACCCTTGGGCGCGCTCCTCTGGCCTGGATGGCTCCTCTTTGCAATTCTCGCGCTC
>CAYZET010000326.1:0-6729 GCA_964477215.1 uncultured Syntrophaceae bacterium
GCTTCACCCGAAGGAGCCTTTCCTTTGGTGGCTGCGGTAATCCGAGAATCAAATTCAACTTCCAACAGATCCAGGATTCTGGGTATATCGGAGGCTCCTTTACGGGAAGTGAGTTCTTCATGATTGTAGATCAAACGTTTGGCAAGGCCTCGTTCATCCATCTTCCTGAGTCTTGACCGAATGTCATCGTCAACCAGCCGTACCATCCCGCCAAGCTCACGCAACGAATTGAAATAGCCTACGAGGGTCATCCAAGGATCGGCCGCGCTCCCATATTTCTCGAACAAGCTTTGACTCGCGGAAAGCAGGGCAACGTAAACTCGTATCAGGGCAGCCTTTAGCCTTGTTCCAGGCGCACAGACTCCCAGGTAGCATCGTCCTGGATACTCTTCACTCGGTTCTCTCTGGATTGAGAAGAAATTGTCTTTGATGTCTATCCCTTGCGGCGGAAACACATTTACTCTGCGCAGGAACAACGAATGAACCTGATCGAGAGCCCGGCGTATTGTGGCCGTCGAGGCAATGACTTTCGGTCTCACAATGCGGCCTTCTACCTCCCATGCAGCCAGTTCATCCACCGCCGTCTCATAATGGCCGACCAAGGTTCCCAGTGGCCCGCTTATGAGGTGGAGCTCATCTTGGATAATCAGATCAGGTGGTCGAAGCGGTCCCAGTTCTACTGATTTTACTGCGGGGAAATTGCCCTTCTTGGGGTGCGAATCTGAGTCTTCGATCTCAGAGGAGCGAAAGCCGTGGCGAGGACAGTATCCGTTTACCCGACCGAAAAGCATCTGAGTCTCGCCTTTCCACGGCATCTGGGCGAATTTGTCCACGGTAGATATAAGCAGAGCAGGAAGGCGTCGATAAATCTCTTCATCGACCACGACTACCGGGAGTCCTTCTTTGTCAGCATTCTTCCGCGTGAATGGGCATGTGAATGTCTTGTCCGAGCAGTAGATGAGGGATCGACCTCTACCTTCCTGAAATCTCTCTACGACGATGTCTTTCCCCGGATCTATGCGGCTTCCGCACCATGGACAGTGTGTTAACTGAGCCGGAGTCCCACTTCCGCCGCCTGCGCTCCCACCGGTATAAAACCCGTGATCCCTTTTTATGGATTCCGCACTGTCTTCGGTGCGAGTCGGGGTCGTTCTCTGGCCCACCCATAGGCCAATCCGGAACGGATCATCTCCCCAGCGGTTGTCGCCTTTTGCACAGGCTTCGCGGCGGATCACCTCGCAAGCGCAGATCAAGGCAGATGCCCTTTGAAACTGCTGCAAGGTCAAGAGTCTCAACGTGTAGCGCATGAGTACTGCAACGCCGTGTAACCCTGAGTGTCCTGCTACAGTCCCCTGCAATCTCCGAATAGCCATCGTGTATGCCGCCAGCCCCAAATACGCTTCTGTCTTCCCGCCGCCGGTAGGAAACCAGAGGAGGTCCGCCAATGCTTGACCTTGGTCTGTTCGGTCCGGATGGTGCAGATTGGTCAGGCTGGGCAAATTCAGCAGAATAAAAGCCAATTGGAAAGGATACCAGCTCCGATTTTCCGGGACATCGATCAACTCTAGATTCGGGTCCTGATCACGGCGAAATCTCTCAGCGTAGCTTGACCGGACGCGCTGGAGCCACATGGCACGATTTGCAAAACGGAAGGCGTCCGCGGCCTGTTCGTCGGACGAGATGAGGCTCAGCCCCTCTCGAATACGTTCCAAAGTGTGTGAGCATTTCTTCAGGGACTCTTTCGCCACCGGCACGTAAGGTTTGAGCCCCGGATCTGGCCGCTTAACTCTTGCCTCCTGCTCGGCAATCCATTCGGAATACGCCTTCGGCAAGGCCTCCAGCCTCTGAGTGAAATCTAACGTTTCTGTTTCGGCTAGTTCCTTCATATCAAGAACTAGCCCTTGCAGCTCGGGAATCTCGTCTTGAGTGGGGGGCGTTTGCTGAGGGACCTCGAATGAGGGAGCAAATGTCGTGGAAAGTCGCAGTGCTTCAGACGTGTCAGAAGCTGAAGTCTCCGCGTGCACGGAGACCCCATGCCCCACAGCAAACTCCACCTCATTTCGGTAGAGCATGCTCATAACGCGGTCTTCGGGTTCAGAAGAGGCTTTGCTGACCGTGAGTGGATCATCGTCTGGCCTTTTCCTGAAGATCGGCTTTCCGTTGACGGCTTCAACAATCAATTCAGGCTGGAAGATCCAGGCGGAGTCCTTCAACTTCTTTGGTTCTGTTTGTTCATTCACCAAAAAGAGAGAAACCAGCCACTCCTGCTTTCGTTTCCGGGCGACTCCCCGCACTCTCACCTCGCCGTAACCGGTGGGCACTCGTAAGGGACCTATATTGCCGTCGCGCAACGGAATGCCAGGCCACACTTGCTCTATGGGGGTTCGTTTCCAGACCCTTGCCGGTCCACCACCGCCATTCTGGAGAGTCTTGCTTTCGATTCGGTCGTACTGGCCCCAACGGGCCGTGATCTTGAGAGCTTCGGTGTCACCGGAAACACAAAAGGTCATCCCGCATGAGGATGGGAAAAAGGTGGGCATCTGCAACGCAGACAAGTCTGTTGTCCCGTCTTGATCCGAGTCCGATCCGCCAAGAGCCAGCTCATCCTGTTCTTCTGCCGGAACTGGCTCCCACCCTTTTGGGGCAAGCATTCCGACGAGATAACGATCTTTCACCCTGGATTCCGCCACTTCCTCCTCGGGTCCTCCTGCGGGACCCAAAAGGTCGGCGAGGACCAGTTTCTTGAGCTCGTCTCGAAGCGCGCAGCTCGACGGTGATTTGAGGGCCCTGCTCATTAGAGCTTTTTCCTTTCAGACAGACAAGAAATCGCAGAACTGCTTCTTGGATTCATGTTGGGGTTTCCGTCTCGATGATCTTTTCCAGCATGGGGATCAGGACAGGAAGATCTTCTGTTACCGTCTCCCAGAGCACGTTCCGATCAACGTCAGCGTAAGCATGGATGAGCCGATTGCGCATCCCGATAACGTCGACCCAAGGGATTTCCGGAAATGAAATACGAGATTCCCGTGAGATCTTGGACGCCGCTTCACCAATGATTTCTATGGATTTCATAAGGCCAAGAGCAAGCAGTAGATCGTCGTCGATGTCCGAACGAGTTTTGTTCTCCACGAACTTCATAGCAGCCCGAGCAGCATCCAACATATGACGTACACGGATGATATCTTCACTCCGCATACTGGACCTCTGCCGAAGCTACTACCTCGTCACGGAAATAGCGACTGAGGTCCAGAGCGGTTCGCATGTCCACTTTTCGTCCACCCAAGAGCTCCGATAACTCTCGTTCCATTCCGGCAAATTTGATCAGTCCTGGAATATGTTCGGGCTCGAATTCAACGAGAAAATCTATGTCGCTTTCCGGCCCGAAATCTTCCCTCAAGTACGATCCGAAAATGGACAATCTCCGGATGTGATGTTTCCGACAGAACTCCGCTATTAAATCCTTAGGGATGTCGGGACGCTGTCTGTCCATGGAATCCCTCCGTTTTCTTGGTTTGCGGTAAGCGCCGTGCTCAAAATGACATAGTTATAGTACTATCGTCTTTCTTTTTCCGTTTCTTGTTTCCTGATGCCTTGGTTTTCTTGGTGCTGTTTTCGTGAAGTCCCTCCGCCACTTCTTCTTTGTGCCGCTCGTGATTCAGGGCCAGCAGCCTGTCCAGGACCTCTCTCCGTGCCGTCTCGCTTATAGTGAAGCGAATTCCCTGCTTAGTTTCGTGGAAGTCGTGCCCCAGGTCAAGGTCGGTCCAGCCGTATATGGCCGCCACCTGGCGATCCATCTCAGTGCGTTGCTCTCTCAGCCTCTGAATATCGACGACAGGTTCGTCAGGATCGTGGAATCGGCTGTAAATCTTCGTAAGGCCTTCTTGATTGCCCACCAAAATAGATTGGCGGCAACTATAATACGAACTTCCAATAGATTCCAGGGTGTTAACCAATTTCGGAAACGGAAAGGTCTCGAAACAGTCGCTGGGCGTATAACGAACGTCGGTCCGAATGCTGGAACCATAGGTTGTTAACCATTCGGTATGAAACGCGCTTTGAAGAAGAGCAAATCGGGCGCAGTCGTCGAAAGCAAGGACCACGGTAGCCTCTGAAAAGACCGTTCCTGTAGGAACAAACGCAATGGAATGGATGTTGCTGTGCCGCGATCGTACCAAGACCCTCTCCATCCCCGAGATAGTCTCGTAGAGCTTCCTCGTGGGTCGCGCAAATTGCCACCAACGTCTAGCTCTGTCACGAGCCGTTGCATCTCCATTAGCCAGTTTAGCCCTTTCCGGCTTGACCCTCTGTTCAACGATGCCGAGGCAATCAGGATAGTCAGCAGCTACTGGCTCAGAATAATCCGGAGCAACGATCCCTCTCCTGATCAGCTCCTTCTGCCCTTCTTCACGTGCTCGCCGCCATTCCTTCTCTTCTGCGCGACGAAGCGGCCAATCCTTGAAGTTGATTACCCATCTGCTTGGAGACTGATCAGGACGAGAGTTGAGATCCTCGCCGGTTAAGTAAGGAAAGAGGACCGCCTGATTCGCAGGGTTTTGCAACATGAGTTCCTCTGCTTCCTCGCGCGACAATACAAAACCCATGCCCAATACAATCGAGCCTTAGAATGATTTGTTCTCATTTGCTTTCAATCTGAAAGGATTACCTTCTACCCGACCAGGCCTAGCCAGGTATGGCGAAATGGATTTCACCTCTTGGCCGCCAAGGTGACAGCTCGAATTCCAGTCTCCTTTCCTGAGCCAGACCTGGGCAACTTCCAAGTTGGCGCTGCCCGGCCATTTACGACTGGCAACAGCACGGGGAATAGTCAAGCCATTTTGGGTAAGTTGGTCGAGCCCAACTTCTCTCGTGTCGCCCTGGGCAATGGTGTTTGTGGCCAGCATACCGATCATGCCGCCCTCACGGATAAGTCGCCCGGCTTGAAGAAAGAAATAGGAGCAGAGGTCAGCGCTGCCCTTCCGACCGCCTGCCACGAAATCCACGAGAAAGTTGCGATAATCAACGCCCAGGTTGCCCGTGATTTTCTGCCCGCCTTGGAAAGGGGGATTGCTCACGATGGCCGAAAAACCTCTCCCTGATCCATTTTCGGATGCCAGGACCTCGGGGAACTCCACGGGCCAGTGGAACGGCTTGCGATAGGCTTGTTGAGGAGGTCGACCATGGTTGATCAGTTGTTTAGCTTCAGCAGTCATGTGCCTGAGGGCTTCCAGCGCAGACTCAATGTCCTCCCTCTGATAGACGGACAGCAGTCTTGAAGCCATACCATCATGAAGCTTCTCGAAGTGTTTTGACGGGGCACCATCGCGTTTCAGTGAATCCCCGTCGGCGGTGGAAAGGGCTATGCCTATCAGCAGATCGCTCAGTAGTTCCACGATTTCCATAGATTCTTCGACTTCACGGTGCAATTCCTCTTTCCGCCGCGCGTCGTCTATGGTGTGAACCGTGAAGGATTCCAGTCTCTTCCGTTTTTCTATGGCGTCTTTGAAGCGGCTTCTTAGTGCGTTGGCGAACAGCCCTTCCTGTAGAGCTGTTGTTCTTTCGGAACTGATATGGAAATTTTCCACCTGTTCGAGGCTGTGCAAACCGATTAGCGAATCGCCGCACTTCAATGCATGATCCAGGAACGTGAACGCCCGCCCTTTGTCGAGCGTGATCAGCCAGAGCGACAGCTTTGCCATTTCCACTGCCAGAGGGTTCTTATCCACGCCGTACAGGCAACGTTCACAAATTAAACGGCGGGCATAGGCAAGCCGCTCATCCTGGTCTTGCGGTATCAACGCTTCGCCTGGGTGGCCACGGGAGACTGCGCCAAAGGGAGTGATGCCGGGTGCTTCGGGATGATTTTGCAGCTCGTTCTCCCAAGCCTCCAAGAGCCGTTCGGAGAGATACCGGCAGGTCTGGACCAGAAACGCTCCGCTGCCCATTGCCATATCGCAAATCTTCAGGTCCAGGATTTCCCTTGCGGAGCGCAGCCTCCATTTCTCTTTCGGCCAGCCTTCCGCGGGACCCTCGAAAACCAACGGATCGAGTGTGTGTTGCACGATTTCTTCAGTGAGGCTTCGAGGCGTGTAGTGTGTGCCTGTTGCCCGCCGCTCTGCACCCTCAGTGACATAGACACTTCCACCCGGAATCACGAGCGGCCTGCCGAAGGAGTCCTCTCGGAGCAATCCAGCAAAGGGCTCGACCCTGGTAAGCAGGGTATCGTCATTTCCGCATGCCACTCGAAGGCGTTGCTCATCGTCTTGATACATCTTCTGAGCTAGCGCATTTCTTATGGCACTTTCAGAGCGTCCAGTTTTGTCCTTGAGAAATTTGACAAGATGGTCTTCCGATACGTTCTTCAGATTCTCCAACTCCCCGAGTTCAATCTCAGGCTCTTTATCTTTAGTGCCCTTAAAACCCAGAACAGGTCTATCTTTGACAGCTCGCACGGCAGTATGATCGAGTAAGCCTTCGTAAACATGGCCGATTTGTTCTATGTCCAGCGCCCGAAAAGAAAGTCTCCTGGCTTCAGCCGCCCCGCCGCCTGGCACCTTCACCTGGAGAATCTGGAGGGCTTCAAGCAAGTGCAGGACCGTGCGGTTGTCAATGGGCAGGGGATTGGCAACGGCAGTCTTCCAATGAGTCTGCTGCTCTCTTCCTTCAAGGAACGGGAACCGGTCAGGATCGAACAGCGTGCCGCCATAGGCAGGGAGCCTCATAGCCTCGTGA
>CAYZET010000327.1:0-6651 GCA_964477215.1 uncultured Syntrophaceae bacterium
GGGGATCACCTTGGGGTATCGGTTCTTCATCCATAAGAGCACGTCCAGCACTGCGTCATTCAAGGAAGGTTCTCCCATCCTGGCAAACTGAATCTTGAATTTACCGCATTCATTGGGGTCAAGGCCGTTGTTTCGGGCCACGACGGTGTCAATCTGAAATTGCATTTCCTCCGGGCTCACGTTTCCCTTGAAGTTGCCGCCCGCGTCGCACATAAGGCATTTCACCGGACAACCAAACTGGGATGAGATGATGATGACCCATTTTTGTCGTCGGTCACCCATTCGACGGTCGCAGGCATCCACAAATTCCACCATGAATGCGGGATCATCGCGCATCTGAGCCACATAGACGTGGGCCAAATCCTGTCTTCCAGTTGTTGCCAAAACGTTCATATTATCCAACCTCCTGCAAATATTCATAGACGATCATTGCTTTTCTAATACCGTCTCCAAAGGCGATGGCGGCCTGCCGGTACCTGCCAGCGCAGACATCACCAGCCCAGTAGAGGCCTAAGCCCTCCCTGGCAGCCGCTGCCTCGGTGATATTGATTTCAGTGGGGCGACTCCCCACAGCAATCAAAAGACAATCAACATCGTGAGTGGTATTGTCCCCCTCATATAGTCTCAGTGAGAGATCCGCTCCTTTTACCGCGCCACCTTTAACTTCCGCCCGACAAACGATCTTGACGCCCAAGCGTTGTGCGTCCTGAACCAAGCCACTAAACGCTCTCGGTTTGCTCCCGCGGATCAAGAGCGTGACGACTGCGCCTCTTTCCGCCAAGGAACACGCCTGATCAAAAGCCGCTTCGCCTCCGCCTATGACGGCAATTCGCATCCCCTCAGATCGAGGAAGGTCTCGCCATGAGTAAAACACCCTATCTTGGAACGCCTCGGAGCCGGGAATGTCGAGAGAAAGCGGTTCAACTCCGGTTGCTATGATCACCGCTTTCGCAAGGTATCTTCTCAGCGGCGTTTCGACTTCAAACCACCTGTGGTGATCTATAAGCTCACACGCGTCCAAGGAGAGGGGCACTCCTTTGTTGAGCGCTTGCGCGAACATTTTCTCGGCGACCTGCTGTCCGTTAAGCGGCTCGGTCAATCCCGGAAAGTTTTCCACCCTGCGGGCCAAACGAAGCCGACCGCCCCATGCCTCTTGTTCCAACACCTTCACCTTCAAACGCATGTGTTGTGCCTGAATACCTGCGGCCAGGCCGGCGGGCCCACCTCCCACGACGATCAAGTCAAGCATTCCCATTGTCGGTCCCCAAGAGATCCTGAGTGGTGACGATTCGGGCAAAGCCGTGGGCCAGAGCAGACAAGGCCGCGTGATGATACGCCGTGGTCTTGGAGCAGCACGCGTCGGCTACAATGATTGGCTCCCATCCCAGCATGAAGGCGTGTCGAGCGGTGGTGTCAACGCAGAGATGGGTCATGACTCCGCAGATGATCACGGTGTTGATCCTGTTTTCGCGGAGGGTTTCTTCCAAAGGAGTCTCAAGGAACGCGGAATAATGTTCTTTCAGTATGTGATGGGAGTCTTTGGGAAGTGTCAAACCAGGATAGAGGAAGCATTCCGAACCTGTGGGCAGCCTCCGCCACTTCTTTTCCATCAGATTACCCTCCCTCGAAGGCGCTCCATGGCAGGTCGAAACCACCAACCATCCGGACCGGACGGCAAGTCGGATTAGCTCGTCGATCTTGGGCAGTATTTCTACGCCGGCTTTCAGAAAAGCCGGACTGTTCACGTCGAAGAAGTAATTCTGCACGTCTATGACTAGCAAAGCTGGCCGAGACAATCCGTTTCCATGATTCATGTGTTCGATCCTTCCGAAAATAGAAAAGCCACCCAAACAGACGGTCTGGGTGGCTTAAGAGTCTAAACCTAGTACATGACCTTAGTCAGTTGATGACTCAATATGAGCACAAAGTCAAGTTCTTTGTGCCCTTTCGCCGCTTACCGCGCCGCGGCTTTTGCCTTGACAACGGCCGTCCTTGCCGGTACACACAAAAGTTTAACATGATGAACGGCTCATGACGGATCGTGCATCGCCGCATCCTCGCGGTGAAGGAGGGGAGCCGATGACCCGGAGCCGAGCGCAAGGAGGCTCGGTTATGATTGACACCGTGGTTCCGCCCGATTCCAATGCGCTGACGCCAAAGGATATTCCCCCGTCGTTGGATATAGAGGCCGAGATCCGGCATTTGCGGAAGGAAAAGAACGCGGTCATCCTGGCCCACTATTATCAGGACGGCAAGATTCAGGACTTGGCGGACTACGTGGGGGATTCTCTCGATCTCTCCCGAAAAGCGGCTGCTACCACCGCCGATGTGATCCTTTTCTGCGGCGTTCGATTCATGGCCGAAGTGGCCAAAATCTTGTCACCCACGCGAAAAGTCCTGATCCCTGACGCTGCAGCCGGCTGCACGTTGGAAGACGCCTGCAAGCCGGAGGACTTTCGCAGTTTTCGTGAGTCACATCCCCACCATCAGGCGGTAACGTATATCAACTGCTCCGCGGAGGTGAAAGCGCTCTCCGATGTGATCGTCACGTCAAGCAACGCCGAGTGGATCGTCCGTCGGTTGCCCCAAGACCGCCCGATCCTGTTTGCCCCTGATCGCCACTTAGGGAGCTATATCAGCCAAAAAACCGGCCGAGAAATGACTTTGTGGCCCGGCTCGTGCGTGGTCCACACACGCATCTCCGAGTCCGCATTGATGCGCCTGAAGACTGAAAACCCCGAAGCCTTGATCATTGCCCATCCCGAATGCCCCGAAGAGATTCTCGTCCTCGCTCATCACATTGGTTCAACCCGCTCCCTGCTGGACTTTGCGGTCAAGACCCCGGCTACGGACATCATCGTGGCCACCGAACCGAATCTGATCCACCAGCTCACAAAGGCCGCTCCTCACAAGAGATTCATTCCCGCGCCGGGCACCCCGGGAGAATGCAGCGGCTCGCAAGGCGTTTTCTGTCCCTTCATGGCTCTGAATACCATGGAAAAAATCTATCTGTGCCTTGTGAACGACGCCCCGAGGATCGAGATGCCCGAGCCTTTGATGGCGGAAGCGCGAAAATCCCTTGAACGTATGCTCGAAATGTCGCCGCCGGCCAAGGCGGGCTGATAAACCCGACCGGTCGGAGAGAGGAATCCATGAATCCAAGCGACCCCCTTATCCAACGTTTCATTAACGACGCCCTCGCCGAAGACGTAGGAACGGGAGATATCACCACCATGGCGGTGATCCCGGCAACTGCCCGATTCCACGGAGTTATGAGCGCGCGGGAAACCATGGTTATTGCAGGCTTACCTATTGCTTTGGAGGTTTTTCGCAAACTGGACCCGGAAGTCCGGTGTGAGGTCCTGGTATCCGACGGCGATTTGGTGGAAGAAGGAGCGGTCCTCGCGCGATTGACGGGATCGGCCGGAGGACTGCTGACCGCGGAACGCACAGCGCTCAATATTGTTCAGCACCTCTCGGGTATCGCCACGTTGACCCGGCGCTATGTGGATCGCATTGCCGATACCGGAGCGACCCTGCTGGATACCCGCAAGACCATTCCGGGCCTTCGCGTGTTGGCCAAGTATGCCGTTCGAATGGGTGGGGCTCGGAATCACCGTCTTCGCCTGGATTCCGGCGCTCTGATCAAAGACAATCATCTGGCCGTTTGCGGCGGGATCAAAGAAGCGGTGACTCGAGCAAAAGCGGCGGGCATTTCACCTATCGAGGTAGAGGTGGAAACACTCGATGAAGTGAAGGAGGCGGTGGAGGCCGGGGCTGATATGCTGCTCCTGGACAACATGGATATTCCCACGCTACGCCTTGCCGTCCAACTGGTGAACGGCCGCGCCCAAACGGAAGCCTCGGGTGGCGTGAAACTGGAGAACATTCGCGATATCGCGCTCACAGGGGTGAATTTCATTTCCGTTGGGCGGATCACGCAATCCGCTCCTGCCGTCGATATAGGCCTTGATTGGATTGTCGGCGGCTAAGAGAGCAAAGGCCGCAGTTCATGCGGGAGCCACAGAACGATGACAAACGAGTTGGCTTTTGATGTGTTAATCCTCGGGACGGGAGCGGCCGGTCTTCGGCTTGCCCTGGACGTTGCGCCCTATGCTCGCGTGGCCGTACTTTCCAAAGGATCCACTCAGGACAGCAATACGTTCCACGCGCAAGGGGGAATCGCTGCGGTACTGGATGACAGTGATTCGGTGGAGTCTCACATCAAGGACACCCTGGAAGCGGGCGCGGGCCTGTGCGATCCGGAAGCGGTGCGTTTCGTTGTGGAGCGCGGCCGTGCGGCTATCGAGCACTTGGTGGCCTGCGGCGTGGAATTCTCTCGGAAGCAAGGACCAGACGGTAAGCCTGTCTACCACCTGACCCGCGAAGGAGGTCACACCCGCCGCCGAGTCGTTCATGCCGCGGACGCTACAGGTCAGGCCGTGTCTACTGCTTTGGTGAAGCAAGCGGCTGCTCATCCCAATATCACTATCTTCGAAAACCGGATCGCTATCGATCTCATCCTGCAGCCACGAGCCATCGGCCGAGGGCGGTGTGTGGGCGCTTATGTGTTCGACAAATTGTCGAATTCCGTGGAGAGCTTCCCCGCGCGGTTGGTGGTGTTGGCCACCGGCGGGGCTGCCAAAGTGTATCTCTACACCAGCAACCCGGACGTTGCCACCGGAGATGGAGTCGCCATGGCATGGAGAGCCGGCTGCAGAATCGCAAACATGGAATTCACACAGTTTCACCCCACGTGCTTGTACCATCCCCAGGCCAAATCCTTTCTGCTCACCGAGGCGTTGCGAGGGGAGGGCGCAGTTCTCCGGCTGCCCGACGGTTCCCGCTTCATGCCGCGGTTCCATCCTCAAGCGGAGCTAGCTCCCCGGGACATCGTAGCTCGGGCGATCGACCACGAGATGAAGCGCCTCGGCGCGGATTGCGTGTTCCTGGACATCTCTCACAAGTCGCCTCAATCAATAAAGCTGAATTTTCCCATGGTGTATCGCCGATGTCTGGAATTCGGCTTCGATCTCACCAAAGGACCGGTTCCGGTGGTTCCTGCCGCCCACTTTATGTGCGGCGGGGTAATGACAGATCTGCGTGGGCGAACCGATATCGAGGGCTTATACGCCGTGGGAGAGGTCGCGTGCACGGGATTACACGGAGCGAATCGCATTGCGAGCAACTCTCTCCTGGAATGCTTGGTGATCTCCGCATCGGCAGCGGAAGATATTTTACAGGTCCTCCCTGGGGCTCCTCAGCCTTCGGTTCCGGCGGAGTGGCGTGATGTCGGGACTATCGATTCCGACGAAGAGGTGGTGGTCTCTCATAACTGGGATGAGCTGCGTCGGTTCATGTGGGATTATGTGGGCATTGTGCGCACCAACAAGCGTCTTGAAAGGGCCCAACGTCGTGTGCACATGCTGTTGCATGAAATTGAAGAGTATTACGGCGAGTTCCGCCTTTCGGCAGATCTGTTGGAGCTGCGCAACCTTGCCCTCGTGGCGGACCTGATCATCCGCTCCGCGTTGGCCCGCAAAGAAAGTCGGGGGCTGCACTACACTTTGGACTATCCAGAAACGGACACAAGTCGGCCGGCACAGAACACCGTTTTGTCAGCGGGCACGGGCTCAGGGTTGTTTCTTGACTTTTCTTTCCCCGCCTGATGTCTCTCCGCAGTGCAAAGCAATTCATTGCACGCCTGTTGCAGGCCTAGCAACACTTGATACCATGCACCGGGCAGTCCCACATTCAATAATATCCGGGATGCTGCGGTTTCTCCAGGTCTTCCCACGTGAGCCCGAGCTTTTCCTTGAAATAAGTACCAAGGCGTTGAAATAACCTGGCCCAGTGGGTCCGCCCCTGTTCCAAATCAATCAGGATTTCAGCCACAAGCTCGGGTAACCTGGTTAGTTCTTCTTTGGGCAAGAATGAGACGGCGCCTTCCCTGATAGCCCTGTTGATGCTCTCCACATTGATGGCTCGAGCGGTGAGGATTGCTGCCGGCTGATGTCGGGCTTGGCATGCTTTGAGCAATTCAAAGCCATTTACGCCCATAATGTCGAGAATGACCAGGTCGAACACATCTCCATTGATCAATTTTAGAGCGCTGTCAAATTCCTGCGCAGTGATGACAGTGGAATTTGGGAATTCCTCTTTGATGACCTCTAGTACATCGGCTTCGTCGTCCACCGCGAGCAGCTTCTTGCCGTGTAAGAGAGCCTGAACATCCATAGCAGTTACTCCTCGGACAGGAGGCAGTCGTCGCATGAAAGGGATCCGGGGTACCGATCTTAGAGTACCCTTTCGTCAAGATCGCCCGAGAGACGCGCCTCTACGTTTCCTCCAAATTGATTCTCAGCATTTCCACCGAAGCAAGGACCCGTTTGCTATTACAGTTCACCGCGGGCAAGTCTTCCGAAGCTTCGTAAAGCTGCCGAGCAAGCGCAGCGAGACTATCAACGGTTTTGCGCATCTCTGAAAGCGAATACCGGCCTTCCATCTTCTATATCCCCTTTTTCCTCAAGTCCTTGAACCGCCGTGCCTTTACTTCGTACCGCGGTAAACTGTTGGGCGGAAAGAATTCCAGGTTGTAACCAAGGTTTGTCTTGAGACGAAGCTGGGTCGCAAGTTCGGCCTTAAGTTCGT
>CAYZET010000328.1:0-1516 GCA_964477215.1 uncultured Syntrophaceae bacterium
CGATCGCGAGAAAATTCTTCCGGTTATCGGACAAAAATTTTGTCACTCACTATAGAATATCTTCTGTTGACCCACTGTCACTTCGACCATGTTGGTGGAGCCGAAGTCGTGAGAAAAGAGTTCGGTTGCCGCATCGTTGCCCATGAGTTGGATGCGGTTTACCTCGAATCTGGTGACAATGAGGTTACGGCAGCTTCCTGGTACGGAGCCCGGCTGGAACCGCTGGCGATCGACATCAAGCTGAAGAATGAAAAGGCTGCGATCACGATTGGTCCTATGACCGTAACGGCCATTCACTGGCCTGGCCATTCCCCCGGTTCGGTGGTGTACACCACGCACCTTGAAGGCCAGCTCGTGCTTTTCGGTCAGGACGTGCACGGGCCGATCCTGCCGGAATTGCTGTCTGATCAAAGACAGTATCAGTCCTCTTTGAGGAAGCTGCTGGACCTGGAAGCGGATCTCCTTCTGGAGGGCCATTTTGGCATCTTCCGATCAAAACAGGAAGTGCGAGAATTTATTCAATCGTTTATAAAGTATAGTGGCGCGCATTAAGAACAGGTCGGAACCTGATTCACAAAGCGAGTCATTAACGACAGCGTGAAGGCAACGGCAGCGCTCTCCTATGGTCCCCGCAGACTACCGTCGTTCACAATAGCTTGCGACCACGGCTGTTCCTGGCGCCGCCCCGTTTCCGCCCTCTTCAATGTCTCTGCTCAACATCGCAGCGTCTCCATGAACAGATCCATGAAGGATTCTGCTTCCGGGCGAGTGAGTTGCCATCCGGAAACAGCCATGACGAGATTGAGCCTGTTCCGATAGGAGTAGACGGTAAGGACCAGGGGGGTGCTCCCGATCAGCTTGTATCCTATTCCATGCATCTCGGTTATTTGGCTGTCAACAACCGTGGTGGGGTAGGAATCGAGGGTAGGCTTGCCGTTTTGCGTTTCCGGCCACACCACCCCCAGGAGTGTGATGGCCATCGAGAATTGATGCCTCTGCACGATGCGATGAACGATCTTTTGCCTTTTGTCAAAAGAAAGCACGCTTGCGCAGCGGATCATTTTGGCAACATTGTCGTAGTGCATGAGATCCATCTGTCTCCGAAGTTGATTAATTCGGGCGACGGAGATCGAATGCACCAATTTGTCGCGATCTCTTCGGTGCTCGGGGCGGGTCTCGAAAAACAGGGCACTGACGCTGTTGCTGTGGTCGAATTCTTCGTATCGGCCTCGTATGTTCATGGTCAGCGCAGTGGTCACAACCCCAGTCTTGACATTTCGCCTATCGTTCCACCGCTCTATCGCGAGGCTGCTCCCGGCCGTTAGCAAATCGATAAAAGCTCCCCGTTTCTTCAGCGACGTCAATCCAATGCGAGTAGTTTCCTCTGCCGTAAGATTTCTCTTTATGTGATACTGCCTCTTTTCTGTCGGCGATCCGTTGCCGGCTGGCAGGGTTGGCCTCGATATGACTGGCATCAGGGCGAGTCGAGCAGTGTAATACCTGTCTTTCCACGTCC
>CAYZET010000328.1:1526-6648 GCA_964477215.1 uncultured Syntrophaceae bacterium
TTAACGGCCCGTTTCCTGGAAGTCGACAGCGCATAGGGCTGGGGGGCGCTAGAATCAGCCGTCGACCCCTCAACCATTTCTTTGTAGTTGAGCACACAGGATCTGCCGAGCTCGGAAGCCGAAGCGCCGTCGAAGGCCGCGTGATGGACCACTATCGCTACTACGTGGAAGTCAGTGGAAACCCGAAAAAGGTTCAGCTCGCCAGGCAACTCCTCACGAAGATCCCAGTGTCGATCCAGAGTCGGGGCCAAGCGGGTCAGAACAGCTTCAAGGAGTGGCGTGGACATCTCATGGGCCTTCAGGTCGGACAGCGTAACGGGAAATTCGAGATCCGGCCTCGGATGCCAGTAGAGGCGATGCCTGAGGTTGGTCCTCGTTTCCCTCAAGCAGCTTTGGAGCTGGGGAAACGCCTTCACAGCCTTTGCAACTGCCACTTTGGCCAGCTCTTCGTTTAACGGACCCCTGATTTCGAGAGCGATCACGAGCACGTTTTTTGTGTTGGATCCGGTGGCAAGCGCAATCATCTCGGAGTTGGGATCCAGGAATTCAACAGCATGATCCATATGCAGCCTTTCTTGGGGCTTCTGCAGCCGATCGTCATCGGTGGCCAGCGATTGTGGCGGTTCGTTCCCGCGCGAATGCCGGTGCTAACGCCATGTCATTTTGCGTCCGCATCATACGTACCAAGAGACCGTCCTCTCATACGGGCCGCATCATGACCCGCCGGCTCCGAATGGGCGGTCGAGCAAGACCTCTGCAAGGAGCTTTATGAAGCGTTCAGTCTCAGCCAACGTGAAGTGGGAGGCCAAGGAAATCAGTTGAAGATTCAAGCTCTTGCGAAACGTATACGCGCCGAGAATCAGTGGACAGTGATAGCCCAGCTTGTAGGGAAGGGCATGGAATTCAGTGAGGTCAAGGTCTCCTGCCCGAGTCAGGTACGAATCCCCCGTGAGTTTCCCGTTCCGAACCTCGGGCCACATGATCCCGAACGGTGCTATCAAGAGAGGAATGACCGGCATTTGACATAATGCATGAGCTATTCTCTGCCTAACGGCCAATGGGAGCCGGCTCATAGCACTCGCCAGGGTGCCTGTAGCATGAGCGAGCCTCACGTCTGCCATGCTGGCGAACTGCTCCTCACGGCCATTGGCAATCGCGCGCGAAAACTTCTCGGAACTGGCTCGCTCATGAGGTCTGAATTTCAGAACAATCGAGGAGCTGTTGCTCGGAGCCTCAGCGTCACCGAATCTACCCCGCATCTGTACGGTGACGCAAATGGCTAGGACTCCGCGAGGAACATCCAGTGCGTCGTTCCATTCATCGACAGCGGTTCCGAGAGCCCCTACGAGGACATCCATGAAAGGCTTCTTGGCTCTGGACAAGTTGCTTATAACTATTGCAGTCTGTTCGCGGGTGAGCATGGATTTTACGTAGTGATTGCCGGGCATTTCCGGGTGACCGCTTCCCCTGGGAATGGTCGGCCTGCTTCCCATCATAGTCAGAGACTTCTTGATAAGAAAAAGGGTGTTATTCCACTTTCCCGTTTTCAGTTCCACTACTTGATTTTTCACGCCCGAGGAATGCTGTGTCTCACTGGCCCATGCAGGTTCTTCACCGGTCACGATCTGGTGATAGTGGGCAAGCAGCTCTCTGAAGAACGAGGAAAGAGTCCACCCGTCGGCAGCCGCGTGATGGACAAGCGCCAGCAGGCTATGACGCTCCTCAGCCACACGAATTAAGTGAAACTCTGTGGGAGAGGTCCTCAGAAGATCCCACTCCTTCTCGATGCTCTGATGAAGATGGCTGAGCAACAATCGCTGAGAAGGGATCGACGGATCGGACCCAGTCATCTCTGAGAATCGCAGTTCAGGAACGGCGTCGGGATCGCGAAGCCATGTCAAGCGCCGTTTCCCCGAGACCACTATCGGCTTCACACTGCTGGCAAACTGAGGAAAATGTTCCACCGCCCGCCTCAATGCCGAGCTCATGGCCTCAACATCAGTCGGACCTTCCACGTCAAAGCCGAATATCATGATATTCTTCGCATCCGGGTAGTTAGATAACACCATGATTTCGGATAACCCGTCGAGCACACAGAGAACGTTATCGCTCGTGCCCTTTGCCATCGTCCCTCTCTCACTGGGGAATTGTCTTGAATCGCATCAGGCAGGAGCCTAGCCATGAGGCTGTTGCCCCGTGGCAGTTGCCGTGCGAAATACCCGAATTTCTTGCAGAGGATCGATGGGCAGACCTGCCCTCTGAGAAAAGACTCACGAGCTTGTGGTAAGAGAAGCTCCGACTATGTTGCAAACGGTCCTCCGCCCCCGGCACGGGCATGGCCCAACACTCGCCTTCGAGAAAGCACTCCACACTAAGTTTTTAAGATACTTCATTCATGTCACCCGCGTCAACCGCGACCTCTCCTGTGCTGAACAGGCTTCCGGGGGGTGTCCCGTGATCGTGATGGAGTATGAGAGTCTCTAGCGTACGAGCAATCGCAAAGTGGTTGAGCGCGATGGCAGGAACCTGATCTGCGCACGAGGCAGGACGGCCGTGCAGATTCGTAGCCCGTTTTCGCCGTGGCCGTTAGACGCCGTCAAGAACATGACGTACGGCATGGAGATTTTCCTGCACGCCTCAGATGAGGCGCTGGCGACCTTCACTAAACGGCTCATTCCTCTGCTAGCACTTTTCCGACGACTTCCAAGAGTTGGCGTATGTCGTATGGCTTGTTGACGAAACCTTTTGCTCCGGATGAAAGAGTTTCCTTGGTAGCCCCGTTTGCTGAATAGCCGCTGGCTATGATCACCTTGACCTGAGGATTCAGTTCTCGGAGGGCCTGGAGGCACTTCTTGCCACCCATCTCGGGCATCATGAGATCCAGGACTACAAGAGCGATTTCGTCTCCTCGTGGTGCGTACATGTTCACGGCCTCTTTGCCGTTGGATGCCGTGACGACCTTGTAGCCCGCCTTGGAGAGAATCCGGACTCCGAGGTCACGAACATGCTCTTCATCATCCACAAGAAGAATGGTCCCGGAGCCCTTTCGAGGAATAATCTTCACTGCCGTTCCCGTGACCTCTTCGTCAGCGACGATTGCAGGGAAATATATTTTGAACGTTGTTCCCGCACCAGGTTCGCTGTAACACATAATGTACCCCTGGTGCTGCTTGACAATTCCGTACACGGTAGCAAGCCCGAGACCGGTGCCTTCTCCCTGATCTTTGGTTGTGAAAAAGGGCTCGAAAATGTGCTGCAAGGTTTCTTTGTCCATACCGTGGCCGGTGTCCGACACGGTAAGAAGAACATACCGACCCGGTGTGGCCCCCAGGTGAGCTCGGCTATAATCCGCGTCAAGGGTTACGTTCCTCGTCTCGATGATGAGCCTTCCTCCCGTCGGCATGGCGTCCCTTGCGTTGACGGCAAGGTTGACGAGAATCTGATCCACCTGAGTGGGATCGGCGTTAATGGCGGCGAGGTCGTCGGCCAGGACAAGCTCTATATGGATCAACTTGGATATGGTGCGGGAGAGCATCTGTCGCAGTTGCTCTATTCTTCTGTTCAGATTGATGTGAAGGGGCTTGATCCCGGTCTTTCTGCTAAATGTGAGCAATCTCTGGACAAGGTCCGCGCCATTTCGTGACGCCTGATTTATCCTTGCCAAATCTTCTCTGAATCGCCTTGGGAACTGTTCGTCAGAAAGAACCAATTCCGAGTATCCGAGAACTACCTGTAAGATGTTGTTGAAGTCATGGGCAATGCCTCCTGCCAGAGTCCCCACCGCTTCCATCTTCTGGGCCTGGTAAAGCTGTTTGGACAGCTCCAGGGTCTCCGTGATATCACGCTTCACAGCCACAAAGTTCACGATCTTACCTGATGTGCCTCTCACCGGTGAGACCGTGGCATCTTCGTGATAGAGCCGCCCGTCCTTCTTCCGGTTTGTGAACCTTCCCGACCAGGTCTTGCCGGACTTGATGGTGTCCCACAAATTGCGATAGAAGGCCGGATCATGCTCCCCGCTTCGGAAAATCCGTGGTGTGTTTCCGACAAGCTCTTCCCTGCTGAAGCCTGTGATCCTTTCAACCGCCGGATTCACATACTGAATCAATCCGTCCTTGTCCGTGATCAGAACCCCTTCGGCAGCTTGCTCTATAGCGGTTGCCAGACGTTTCTGAGTTTCCTGTGCCTTTCTTGCCTCTGACATGTCTCGAACAGACGCTATTCTGGCAGTGCCTCCTTCATAGGGAAAGTTCTTGCCCTTGACTTTAACTGGTACTATTCCTCGGTCCTTGCGCACGAATGCAGACTCGTACTCGTCCTCGCTTCCCGAAAGCATGTGTCGGAGGGCAATATCCTTGTACTCGGGGACGACCATGTCGACAACGTTCATCCCAATGATTTCATCCAAAGAATATCCTGACATCTTGCAGAATACGTTGTTGCAGTCCAGAATGACGCCTTCCTTACTTATCACAATGCCCTCGAAAGCACCGTCCGCAAGGATTCGGAAACGTTCCTCGCTCGTACGTAAAGCCTCTTCTGACTTCTTGAGCTCAGTGATGTTCCGGACCGATTCGATTGCACCCACCATGTGTCCATCCGCGTCGTACAGAGGCGCGGCCACATTCCAAAACCACGTTGGACCTCGGCCACGAAAATCGGGAAGGTAGGTTTCGGAGAAGAGTCGGTTTCCCTCGCGTTTTACGAACAGGTATCTTGAGGCGATCTCCTCGTCGGGATTGAGGACCAGGTCCAGCATGACCGGTCGCCTCGTGCCGTAAAAGGGGAGCGCATACTCGTAGTCGCCCTTGCCGAGCATTGCGGAACCAGGAACACCGGTCAACTCCTCCATTGCCTTATTCCAGCCTATGAGACGACCGTCGGAGTCGATGACCATCGTCGCATCAGGGAGAAACTGAATGATTTGGTCGAGACGGTGATGAGAAATCTCCAATTCTTCCTCTGACTTCTTTCGGTCAGTGATGTCGGCAATTACCCCTATGGTTGCCACGTGATTTCCGTCAGGGCCTCGAACCGGAGATACTGACACGTCGGCCCAGACAAGGGTACCGTCTTTCCGCACATAGCGCTTCTCGAACCGGTAAGAGTCCGTCTGCCCCTG
>CAYZET010000329.1:0-6063 GCA_964477215.1 uncultured Syntrophaceae bacterium
AAACTGATACTCAACGATTCCAATACCTTACAGAAACAACTGTCAAAGTCGGGCTTGTGACGATGGTGGCGGCCGTGAGGTGTCGGTCCTCGACGACCTCCAGGAAGTTTCTTGTCTCGGAGTCGGTCATGGGAGCCAGCCCGAAGTCGTCGATGAGAACAAGCCTGGTACGGGCCAGACGTGCCATGAGCTTGGCGTAACTGCCGTCGGCCTTGGAGATGGCCAAGTCGTGATAGAGCCGTGGGGCTCGCACGTAGGAGACGCTGATCCCCTCCCGGCAGGCCTTCTGGGCCAGGGCGCAGGCGATGTAGGTCTTGCCCACACCCGTGGGGCCGGTAATGAGCACGTTTTGATGTTTGCGGATCCAGCCGCAGTCGAGCAGGGCCAGAAGGACCGACTTGTCGATCCCCCTGGGGGTGCGGTAGTCGACCTCCTCGGGACAGGCCTGAAGCTTGAGCTTGGCGTTTTTCAACAGCCGCTTCATCCGCTTCTCCTCCCGCCAGATCCACAGCCGATCCACCATGAGGCCGAAGCGCTCGGCGAAGGTCAGTTCGTCCATGGCGGGCTCATCCAACTGCTCCTTGAAGGCCTGGGCCAGAGCGCCAAGCTGCATGGCGTGAAGTTTCTCGATGGTTGGCTGCACAAGCATGACGTCCCCCCCCTCTCTCTCAGTGGTAGTATCCCTGCCCGCGGATGTTGGGATGGATAAGCCTTGCGCTCGATCCCTGATCCTCGGCCAGAGGCTGTTTGTCCAGACCGTTTCGGAGGATGGAAGCCACGCTCTTGTATGAGTACGCTTTCAAGGCGAGGGCCCTTTGGCATGCGGCCTCGAGCCGCTGGGTCGAGTGTTTGATTCCCAACCGCATGATCCCCAGACAGGAGCGGAAGCCTTGCTCGGGGTGAGGCCTGCTCTCCAAGACCTGGGTGATAAGCTGCTCGGTGCAGGGGCCGTTTTGCGCGGCCCAGCGGATGATCCGCGAGGGGGTCCACTCGAGGTATCTCTGGTGGGATTTGGGACGGTGCTCGGCCAAGGTGGTGTAACCGCCACGCTTGGCCATTCGCACGTGGCTGGCCACTCGCTTTCCCTTCAAGAAGATCTCAACCGTCACTGTGGTGAGTCTCACGTCGACTTTCTGGCGCACGAGCTGGAAAGGTACGCTGTAGTAATGGCCGTCGACCTCCACGTGGTAATCGATGTGGACCGCGGCCGTCTTCCACTCCGCATACTGGTAAGGGGAGGTAGGCAGGGCTGTGAGGGCCGGCCGATCCAGGGACTCGAACAGCTCTCTTCGGCTTCGGTGGAGCTTTTGCATCTTGCGGTTGTTGAGAAGATCGAGTTTCTCCCCGATGGCCGCGTTGAGCTCATTGACGTTGAAGAAGGTTCGGTTTCGCAAGGCGGCCAGGATCCAGCGCTCGGCTACCAGCACCCCGGTTTCGACCTTCGCCTTGTCCTTCGGTGCCCGAACCCGTGTGGGGATCACTACGCAGCCATAGTGGGCCGCCATGTCGTGGTAGCTGCGGTTGATGTCCGGCTCATAGTAGCAGGGGTGTGTCACACCGGTCTTGGTGTTGTCAGGCACGAGGATCTCGGGAACTCCTCCGAGGAACCGAAACGCCTCCACATGGGCCCGGATCCAAAAGGGGAGTTCCTGGGAGAGATAGGCCCTGGCGAAGGTATAGTTGCTTGCGCCCAGCACCGCCACGAACAGGTATGCCTCCCGAATCTCGCCGCTGTTCGGCTCCACAACGGGGATCCTCTGGCCGGCCCAGTCCACGAAGAGCTTTTCGCCCGCCCGATGGCTTTGGCGAAACGACACATGGAGCCTGCCCTCCCATTGCCGATACAACTGACAGAAACGGCTGTACCCGTACCCATCGGGACAGCTCCCCTTGTACTCCTCCCACAAAAGCTGAAGGGTCACTCCCTTGCGCCTGAGCTCCCGGTGGATCTCCTCCATCGAAGGCATCCCCACCACCCGAGCCCGGCCAGGCGCCGCGGGAGGATACAACATCCGCTCCATGGTCCCATCGTCGAGACCCTCAGGCAGCGGCCAGCCCAATCCCGCAAGCCTGGCCCGCAGCAAATACTCCTGCACCGTGCCCTTGCCAATGTTACAGCTGCCGGCGATCTGGCGGATGGTCATGCCGTTTCCCAATCTCAACCTGAGCACCTCTTTCACCTTGCGCATGGACAACCTCCTTGCGGCCATCGTCACCTCCTCGTGGGTAATCTCCCTCAAGGAGGGTAATGGCCAACCTGGGATTCATCCAGCGCCCCTCAGCCCTGCCCGCAAACTGGACGGATTCAATGGAATCGATGTCCGGCTTCGATTGGAATCCGTGTCCGGAATGGATCGGAACCGCTGTCCGACTTCGATTGGAATCAGCGTCCGGAATCAATCGTAACGAGTGTCCGACTTGCGTCGGTGTACGCAATGAGCCAAATGGAGGACAGACATGATCAGTAACCATGCCGTTGTTCGCTCCGACCACATTGGAAAGGGAACTGTGGTCCATGAATTTGCGGTCATTGAAGATGGTGCGGTAATAGGAGAGGAATGTGTCATCCATCCGCACGTAGTGGTTAACAGGGGTGTAGTCATAGGCGATAGGACGGAGCTGTTTCCCGGTGCGTTCATAGGAAAGCCGCCAAAGGGCGCCGGAGTGGTTGCCAGGCCTCTCGACTATCAAGAGATTGTGCGCATCGGAAACGGCTGCTCCATTGGGCCTAATGCGGTGATTTACTACGACGTGAGAATCGGGAACGGTTGCCTCATAGGAGACGGAGCTTCAATCAGAGAAAAATGCACCATCGGGGACAGCTGCCTTATAGGGAGATATGTGACCGTCAATTACAACACCTCGATAGGCCCAAGAACTAAGGTCATGGATTCGACTAATATTACAGGCAATATGAGAATAGGCAGCGATGTGTTTATGGGGATGTTGGTGGCAACGACCAACGACAATGCAATGGGCACGCTTGGTTACCAGGAGTCACGTGTAATCGGACCCAACATACAAGATGGTGCTGCAATAGGTGGGGGCGCGGTAATACTGCCGGGTGTAACCATCGGCAAACGTGCCATGGTGGGGGCGGGGGCGGTCGTCACGAAAGACGTCCCCCCCGGCGCTGTGGTAAAGGGGGTGCCGGCGCGGATAACAGGTTACGTGGGTGCAAAAATCTCTGCAATTCCCGCTACGGTAAAGGTCGCTCCCGAGCCCGGGATTTACGAAACATTTGTTCGCGGTGTGAAGATCTATAGACAGAAGGTGGTGGATGATCTGCGGGGGAAGCTCACGGTCGGCGAGATACCCGATGGCCTTCCGTTTGTCCCCAAACGCTACTACGTCATCTACGGTGTCCCCTCCCGCGAGGTGCGTGGCGAGCACGCGCACAAGACCCTTCACCAGTTCCTGGTCTGCCTTGCTGGCGAGTGCGCACTGATCTTGGACGACGGTGAAAAAAGGGAAGAAATCGTTATGGACGATCCATCGCTAGGGCTATACATGCCCCCGATGGTCTGGGGTGTGCAATACAAGTTCAGCCAGGATGGGGTGCTCTTGGTCCTGGCCTCGGAGGGGTATGACCCACAGGACTACATACGCGACTACGATGCATTTCTGGCCGCGGTTAGGGAGAAAAGAGAGCGGCGATGATGAGCCTCGAGGTTTCCGACAAGATTCCGTTTCTGGATCTGAGAGCAGCCTATCTGGAATTGAAAGATGAGCTGGATGAGGCCTACCGCCGCGTCATGCAATCGGGATGGTACATCCTCGGGGAAGAGGTCGAGGCCTTCGAGAGGGAGTGGGCCGCCTTCTGCGGCGCCAGACATTGTGTGGGCGTGGGGAACGGGTTGGATGCGCTTCATCTGGCCCTTCGGGCCATGGGAGTGGGCCCTGGGGACGAGGTCATTGTCCCCTCCAACACCTACATCGCGACCTGGCTGGCTGTCTCCTACGCCGGTGCCACCCCCGTCCCGGTGGAGCCGGACCAGCGTACCTACAACTTGGACCCTTCTCGAATCGAGCGTGCCATAACTGAGAAAACCAAGGTGATACTGCCGGTCCACCTCTACGGCCAGCCTGCAGACATGGACCCTATCCTGGAGATTGCCAGCAGGCGCGGGCTGATGGTTCTCGAGGACGCGGCCCAGGCCCACGGCGCGCGTTACAAGGGGCGGCCTTGCGGTTCGCTGGGGGACGCCGCCGCCTGGAGCTTCTATCCCGGTAAGAACCTCGGGGCCTTCGGGGATGGCGGGGCCGTGACCACGAACGACGATGCGTTGGCCGGGAGAATCCGTACCCTGCGCAACTACGGTTCACAGATCAAGTATCACAATGAGTACAAGGGCTTCAACTCACGCCTGGACGAACTCCAGGCGGCTTTCCTCAGGGTGAAGCTCAGGAAGTTCGAGGAATGGAACGAGAGACGACGCAGGATCGCAGCCTCCTACCTCGAAGGCCTTTCCGGATTGCCGGATCTGGTCTTGCCGTTTGTCCCGGAATGGGCGGAGCCAGTGTGGCACCTGTTCGTAGTCCGCACAAAGAAAAGGGACTTGTTACAAAGTCATCTCTCACGCCGAAGCATAAATACGCTGATACATTACCCGATCCCACCTCACAAGCAAAATGCCTACTTGGAAATGAACCAGCGTGGTTACCCCATTTCCGAGAGAATTCATGCCGAAGTTCTTAGTTTACCGATGGGGCCGCATATGGGTTCAGGCCAGGTAGAAGCCGTAATCAGTGCTACGAGAGAACTTCTCACAGCATGAGGCCAAGTGTTTACGACAGTGTCATCTTAAGAGTTTCGTCCTTGACCCATAAGTTCGTCCAAAGGCCGCGGGTATTGTTGTACAAGCTCTTGTCCACATGCCCGCGGGTGGAAGGCAAGGGGCGTTTAGTTCAACCGGTCCTTCTCCTTGGCTCTGGCAAGATAGTCATTGGGAAGAATGTTACCTTCGGGTACAGGCCATCCCCTTACCTATACAGCGGCTATATCCACCTGGAGGCGAGAAAACCGGAGTCCCTGATTCTAATCGGGGACCGTTGCTGGATCAACAACAACTGTGCGTTTATCAGCGAGGGGGCGGGGGGGGGAATAGAGATTGGCGCTGGTACCATAATTGGAACCAATGTGGAGATTTATGACAGCGATTTCCACGAATTGGACCCGTCCAAGAGGATGACGGGGATACCGAAGACCGCTCCGGTGAAAATTGGTGCTAACGTTTTTGTCGGATCCAACGTGCGAATTCTGAAAGGTGTTTCCATTGGAGACAACACAGTCATTGCTAATGGATCCATCGTCGTGAATTCCATTCCGAAAGACGTGATAGGCGGTGGCAATCCAGCAAGAATACTGAGGTCTGTGAAGGAATTACCGATTTGAATGACGTTAAGGTGAAAGAAAACGGCTCTTATGGCGAGATTCTGAAGTCCACGACCTTGGTCGGCGGCTCGCAGGCAATCAACATCCTCATCGGGATCGTGCGCACCAAGTTCATGGCAGTGCTCCTCGGGCCAGCAGGGGTGGGACTCATGGGAATGTACCAGGCGGTCACTGCAATAGTGGGGGCAGTGACGGGCTTGGGGATTTCGAGCAGCGGCGTCCGCCAGATTGCAGAGGCGGTCGCCTCCCATGACGAGATCCGCATAGGCAGGACGATCTTAACACTAAGAAGGACAGCCCTGTGTCTGGGTATTGTGGGGGTTCTCGCTGCGATCGGTTTCAGCAAGCCGCTTTCCCTTATCACCTTTTGTAGCGATGATCATGCCTGGGCCATTGCTTTGCTGGGGGTGACCCTCCTGCTCGGTTCCATCTCGGGAGGCCAGGTTGCACTTATCCAGGGCATGCGCCGCATCGCGGATCTGGCCGCATTGAGCGTCCTGGGAGCGGCCATGGGTACGGCACTGACCGTTCCTGTAATATACGTCTGGGGTGAGGCGGGCATCGTCCCATCGTTGATCGTAGTGTCAGCCATGACCATCCTGCCTTCCTGGTGGTATGCAAGGAGAATTGAGGTCCCGAGGGTCTCGTTGAGCATGAAGGAGGTCATG
>CAYZET010000329.1:6073-6647 GCA_964477215.1 uncultured Syntrophaceae bacterium
ATGACGGAAGCTAAAGCGCTGGTTGCCCTCGGGTTGGTCTTCATGGCTTCTGGCCTAATGAATACGGCCGTTTTATACTTCATCCGAGTGCTTGTGGTACGCGAGCTGGGGATGGAAAGTGTCGGCCTTTACCAGGCTGCAACGAATCTATCGAGCCTTTACATAGGTGTGATACTAAATGCCATGGGTATGGACTTTTACCCCCGTCTCACAGCAGTCGCCGAAGACAATAACACCGTCAACCGCCTTGTTAACGAGCAGACCGAGGTGGGCCTGCTTGTGGCTACTCCCGGCCTCCTGGCCACTCTGACATTCGCCCCTTACGTGATACAAATATTTTACTCCGGCCAATTCGTGCCTGCATACAATGTGCTTCGTTGGCAGATCTTGGGAGTGTTCCTGAGGGTGGTAGCCTGGCCCATTGGGTTCGTGCTTTTGGCCAAGGGGAAGGGTAAGGCCTTTTTATGGACTGAATTGACCTGGAATATCCTCCACGTGATTCTGGTCTGGCTCGGGATGCGTTTCTTCGGCCTGGAGGGGACAGGGATAGCATTCTTTGTTCTGTACGTTACAT
>CAYZET010000330.1:0-6646 GCA_964477215.1 uncultured Syntrophaceae bacterium
ATTGTTCCTGACTCTCGTTATCACATCGCGAACATCTATCGAACTAAGCCGCGGAGGCTTTGGACGGGCGAAATCCAAAAAATCCTTCAGAATATTGCTTAGCCTCGTTGCCTCCTCCATGATCACCCCGGACAGCTTCTGAAGACGGGCGGGATCGGGATGAGTTTTCTTGGACAGCACCTCCGCAGATGACCGTATTATTCCCAGCGGGTTTCGAATCTCATGTGCAATCGTGGCCACCATCTGCCCAATAGAAGCGAGCTTCTCAGATTGTTGAAGCTGTTCTTCGAGCTTCTTCTGCTCCTGGGCACGCTCCAAAAGGATTCGTTCCCCTCGGCGGACGATGAGGGCCAACATCAAGAAAAGAAAAGCCATCAACCCGGCGGCCACTGACATGACCACCATGATGGACCGCTGGACCGTCACGTACTGGTCCGTCACATCCTGCGTGATCTGAATGACTCCCCATATATTACCCAGCATCCAGTAGTTTCCCGCGCCTTCCCGTAAAGGGTAGTAAGTGTCGGCCAACCATACAGAATGCCACCGCCCTGAGGGGCCTTGATCCTTCCGAATAGCGGTGCGATCCTCTCCGTTTACAGCCGTCTCGACGTACGGATTCTGAGGCTCATACTGCCCGATGAGGTCGTAATTCGTGCTGTATACGATTTTGCCTTGCCGGTCTAGGACCTTGATCCTGGGGATCTTCAGCCCGTACGTGAAGTCCTTGATGAGCGAATCGAGCGCTCCGAACTGATCCCATTTCTTCAAGTCCATTGAGAGCCCGCGTGCCTTGAGGGGTCCGTAGAATCCCACAAAAATGTTGTAATTCAGATTTTCCGCCAGGAGCCGTCCATAATTCTCAGCGCTTCTGAGAAGGGTATTGACGCTGGTGGAATAGAGGAACGCGGCCAGCAAGAATGTGACAGCTACGATAACCACGCACCCTGAGATGATAAAGTATTTGAAAAGCCTGAAGGGTCCGCCACGCGACCGGTTGGAGCGCCGTTTCCAGTACATCAAGAGGTTCCCCAGCACACTCGAATCTCTCTCGGAAGACTCTAGCATTCAGAGATCCGAAGGTAAAGGGAAAGCCCTCCGCGGCTAGAGGCTCCTGCCTGTCAGGCAGCCCAAGGAGCAATTCCTCTCCGACAAGGGAGCGGCAGCCTAAATGAAACAAGACAGCATGGAGGTGCACACTCCCGCGCTGCATGCTGCCTAATCGCGCGGGAGTCCGTTGGGCGGTCCCTCGCTATCGGCGGGGGCTGCATCTCCTGCGACGACCAAACGACACTCGGTGACGAAAACCCTGTAATGCCACGCATCGAATATGCGTGGCATTCATTGCAGTTGAAGGCCAAGAAGCCTTCCGTCGGCATGTGGTCGCAGTAGAGGTTGAGATTTCCTATCCGTGCCTGGGGCGCTCCTGGGTTATGGTCAACACGAGTGGAGCGCGGCCCTTGCTTTCACACTGTCGTTAATCACTCGGTTTGCTAATCAGGTTCCGACCTGTTCTTAATGCGCTCCACTATAACTGTCAGGCATTCCCAAGGTCGTCGGGATTCATTCTCTCGAGGATTTTGGTCAGCTCTTCGTCTGTTCGTTCCACATCTTCCTGAGTGAGTATCATCTTGATCCCGGCAGTCTCCTCACCCTCGGTCTGCGTCATCCCCTCAATTACCTTTTCGCTCACGAAGATAGGAACTCCCGTCCACGTGGCCAGTACGAGTGAGTCTGAGGGCCTCGCGTCAACGGTTACGAGCTTTGCATCAGCGCTCTTGAGGTAGAGCGTGGCGAAGTACGTGTGATCCCGCAGATCGTCGATCTCGATATGCTCGATAGACACTCCAGTTTTATCAATAATGTTGCGCATTAATTCATGGGTAAGAGGCCGCTGAAACACTTCCTTGTTCATGGCTCTTTGGAGGGCCATGGCCTCCACCGGTCCGATCCAGATGTAGAGCTCTCGCTCGCCAGTCTTCTCTTTGAGTATTACCACTGGTTGCATGTTTCGGCTGTCGGAAGCAATACCGAGGATCGTCATCTCTTTGAACTTCTTGTCGCGTTTCATAATAACCTCTGAAGTTTCTTTCGCATGCAACCGCGTGGAAAGGCACACAAGCATGCTAGGTTAGACCCTTACCGTTTATCCTCCCTCCGACATTTCAATGACCGGCAACACGACTTGACCAAGACCTCGCGTCGAAGGTGGCCCGTCTCTCCCCCCCTGGAGTACCCGTTTGCAGATTAGCACCTGCGTTAGAGATCTGTCAACAATGGGTAATATGACGTGCTGGTCCCAGAACTGACGAGCGAAAACCTGAGCCCGCTCCATTCGAATCATGGCCGAACGGTACACGGGACCCAGGCTCTCACACACGCACGATTGGTTCCGGAGTCGAAGCTTCTACTTTGTGCATCAAAGCGAGCAAGCTCTCTCAGGCTTCAGCGGCTTGGTCGACTTCCTTCACTTTCTTTGCGGCAGCGGCCGCCTTCTTCGCTTCCTGCTCCGCCTTTATCTGGCGAACAGCTTCTGCTTGTCTTGCCGGGTCTGTATAGCGAAAGATAAACTGGCGATTGCAGGCCCAAACCCCTGCCTTGGCCTGGTCTTCGTTACATTTCTCATAGTCGATCTCGATCCGATCATTCACCAGGCTTACCGAATCCTTGGCCTTTCTCGTGCACGCAAGACAGTGTATGCATCCTGCTTTGCACACGTTGGTCACGGCCTTTCCGGAGTCTTTGCTGCTGCACGGGACGTAGCAAGGAGCATCCTTGGGCAAGAGCTGAAGCACGTTCTTTGGGCAGGTGTTGACGCACACGCCGCAACCGGTGCACACATCGCGATCTATTACCGGCATCCCGTCTTCCATATGAATTGCGTGGAACGGACAAGCTGCTTCACAATCGCCGTACCCAATGCACGCAAAATTGCATTCATACGGTCCACCGAAGGCAATGGTCGCTGCCTGACAAGAGTCGAATCCCACGTAGGAATGCTTCTTTCTTACCTCTCCCTCGTTTCGAGAACATCGAAGGAATGCCACAACCTCGCTCGCCGCTCCGGCCGATTTGCCGGTAATCGCTGCGACCTGTTCTGCGACCGCCTGCTTTCCGGGAGCGCATTTGCTGGGAGGAACGCTGGGATCGGTAACCACAGCTTCCGCATAAGACTCACAACCGGCAAACCCGCATGCGCCGCAGTTGGCACCTGGCAGACATGCCCTGACCGCCTCTATCTTCGGATCGACCTTCACAGCGAAGCGCTTGGCTGCGTAGGCAAGAGCCACTCCGCAGACAACGCCAAACGCGACGAAGAATAGCAACCCGTACACGGCAGTTGTCCAAACATCTTCCATCGTTTACACCTCTATCGTCTGTGGCCGGTCGCAGTCCCCTCCCGCCTCTACACGAAAACTGGGGGTATCCGCCGCAGCCAACCGTTCCGTAATGATAATCGTTTCGGGGATCAGGATCAAGAGAGCAGAGCGACCTCACGATACCGTTCCAAACAATTTCTCTTACTTGCACCGTCAAGCCCCGTAGCCGGTTCCCGATCTAGAAGATCGAAAGCCCCGAAAAACCGAGAAAAGCCAATGCGAATAATCCTGTTACGATAAACGCTATGGGCAGCCCCGCGAACGTTGGGGGGACCCGGCATACTTCAAGCTTCTCCCTCACACATGCCATGAGAAAGAGAGCTATCGCGAACCCGACTCCAGCTCCTACGCCGAGACTGATACTCTCAAATGGACCGTGTCCGCTGTCAGCATTGATTAGGGGAACAGCCAGGATGATGCAGTTGGTCACGATAAGCACGAGGTACACCCCGAGCTTCTTGAACAGGTACGGGTTCACTTTCCTGAGAATTGTGTCCACAAACTGGACAAAAATCGCTGTTGTGCCAATGAAAACAATGATTTTGAGGAAGTCCAGGTGGAGAACCTCGAGAACATATGTGTACAGGAGCCAGGCAAAGATGGCAGTGAGCACCATCACGATAGTGAACGTGATTCCCATACCGATTGCCGTCTCCTTCTTCTGAGAGACTCCGAAGAAGATGCACAACCCCAGGTACTTGGTGAAGACGAAGTTATTGATCAGCATCGCCCCCAAGATGATGGCCATGAGAACCTGAAATTCGCTCTTCTTCACGAAGTACGTTCGGCTCCCGATCACCTTGCCGTCTGAAGTGACATCTCTTGCTTCGACGATGTACTCCCCACCCGTATTCAAAGCGTCCTTGAAATTCAGGATGGCTGCCGTTTTCGAGGGGTTGAGCTTAATGGATTCCACCGGAATCCTGATGTCAGGATCCGGTCTCTCGAACACGGTGTAGTTTGATGGATTCTTTCCCCAGGACTCATCCACGGGCAGACCGAAGGATATCTCGATTGCCTTGTCCTTCTTGAAAGAGCCGGAGTCCTGTGCCCACACCGGCGCGGCAACTGCAAAACATACCAGCGCCGTCAGGATGGTCGCCAACGCGTGCTTGCATGCCCTCATATCAGTGACCTCCTCCTGACGCGGGAATTTTACCGGTGAGCTTGTATTCGATGTAATTGAACGTTGCCATGATAAAGCCGATTACAAAGAAACCGCCAGCGGGAAGTATCATTACGAGCAGGGGCTTGAAGCCCAAAACATCGAATCCGAATAGTTGTCCCGCGCCAAAAAACTCCCGGATCGCGCCAATGAGGCACAAGCCAAAAAGAAACCCGACCCCCATGCCGAGGCCATCAAAGAATGACGGCACGAGGGGCTCCTTCGATGCGAAAAGCTCCAGTCGAGAAATGATGATGGCGAACACGACGATCAACTTCACGAAGAGAGCGACCTGCTTATACACCTCGGGCGAAATCACTGGCAGGACCATGTCTATGACCGACACCCATAAGGCGATCACGATGACATATGCTGGAATTCGAATGCGGGGATGAATAAATGACCGGAAGATCGCCACGGTGCAACTAGAAAACACCTGAACGAATATAACCGCCAGCCCAAGCATGAGACCGTTTTTCACGGAGGTGGTAACCGCCACAGCAGGACACAAGCTCAGCGCAAGACGGAATATGGGATTCTCGGGGATAAACCCGTTCCAGAGAAGTTGTAGATTCCTGTTCAAAATATACCTCCGCTAAAATGCAGTTTGGATGTTCTTTTTCTGAATGGCCGCCTGAAGCACTCCCAAGCGGTATGCGAACTTCCTCACTGCGTCCTGAACTCCGTTGAGGACCGCGCGACTGGAAATGGTTGCGCCGGTCAGAGCAAAAATGTCCGCGTCCTTGAATTTGTCCCTGGTTTCTTTAACCTGGGCAGCACTGAGGCCCGCAGACTTTGCTTTCTCGGGTTCCAGAACAGTGAAGTACTCCTGGGGAAGGGGCTCCTTGACCACTTTCAAGTTTTTCAACTGCTCGAGAGTCTTACCTTCGAACTGATTCTTGAAATATGGTTGCTCTATTTCGGCGCCGAGACCGGGATCTTCTTCCGATTCCGTTATAGCAATGCCATTGAGCGTCAGTTGGGGATTGAGTGAAACCATCATATGAATGAAGGTCTTGAACCCTTGCGTTACGGAAGGTATGACATACCCGAGCCTCTTGCCTTCCTCGTCCGCGATGTAGAGCGCTTGGGCAAACGTCACCTGGTAGTCCTTCCCGATCGCCTCTTTCACCAAACGGTCCCGAACCCCTTCTTCGGCCAGCTCTGCCTCTTTCGCTTTAAGCGGAATAACCCGGCCAGGCTCTCCCGTCAAATCGATTTCCAATATCACGTGACCGCCATCCTTCACTGGAAGGACGTAAGCGAGCATGCGCTCCTTGTTTGGCGTGGCTATTACGTACCGATACACGGAGAAGACGTGAAGACTAGGAGGAGCCTGTTTCCCAGGTCCGTACCCGAGGAGCGCCTCGATGGTCTGCTTCTTGGTCTTTTCCTCCTGTTCCTTGCGGATGTGCTCGGTTTGAGTAAAAACTGCCCCCAATATTATCGCAGCCCCGATACATACTGCCGTCAAGCTTATGGTTATCTTAAAGATTTCTTTCATGTATCCCTCTCAACCCGAATCCGGTCCCTATTTGGTGGAAGCCACGGGGGCCTGCTTCGGCGGTGCGAATCTCTTTGGTTGGAACCACTCGTCAAGCGCGGGCGTCAAGCAATTCATCAAGAGAATTGCATAGCAGACCCCCTCGGGATAGCCTCCCTTGAGCCGGATGATCACAGTCAGCGCCCCAACGCCGACGCCAAATAAGATCTGGGCGCTCTTGACTGAGGGAGACGTCGCGTAATCCGTGGCCATGTAGAAGGCCCCGAGCATCACGCCTCCGGACAGGACATGGACCAGCGGCTGACCGCCGAACCAAGTTTCTCCTCCGAAAATCCAGGAGAGAATCGCAACCGAAGCGATTGTTGAGACAGGAATGTGCCAGGTGATGATACCCCTGACCATGAGGAAGAGCCCCCCCAGAAGAATAAGAACCGCAGAGGTCTCTCCGATGCATCCTGGACGAATCCCTATGAAAAAATTCCTATAGATGGTGTTTAATTCGCCGAACTGCTTCGTAAGGGCTCCGAGCCCGTAATGCTTCAGCACATAAAGGGGGGTGGCTGTAGACACTGTGTCTACGGCTCCCGCGCCAAGAAA
>CAYZET010000331.1:0-6626 GCA_964477215.1 uncultured Syntrophaceae bacterium
CGCCAGGGAGTGGATGTGACTGCTGTGCACTTCACGTCGTTCTTCTCCCCCCTCGGCAGCATCAACGAGGACTCCCCGGTACGCTCCCTGGCCCGACAATTGGACGTCCCGGTGGTCGAGATGGCCAAGGAAAGGGACTTTCTGGACCTGATTCGAAATCCGAAGTTCGGGCTCGGCAAGAATCTCAACCCCTGCATTGACTGTCGCATCTACACCTTCCGCAAAGCGAAGTCACTGATGGAGGATATAGGGGCTTCCTTCATCGTGACTGGCGAAGTGGTTGGCCAAAGGCCCATGTCCCAGCGCAAAGACACGATCCGTCTCATTGAGAAGCAGGCAGACTGCACCGGGATCGTGGTTCGACCCCTGTCCGCGAAGGTCCTTCCTCCGTCTCTGCCTGAAACTGCCGGAATGCTCGATCGGTCTCACCTCCTGGACATAACGGGCCGAGGGAGAAAAGTCCAGACCAGGCTTGCCGCGGAAATCGGACTCCGAGGCTATTCGCCTCCGGCAGGAGGGTGTTTGCTCACAGACCCGATTTTTTCTCGAAGGCTTCGAGCTGTTCTTGAGGATGCGAGAGACCCTTTGCCTGAGGAGCTCGATCTGCTGCGAGTCGGCCGGCACATACGGTTCAGGTCAGGTTTGCGAGTCGTAGTCTCGCGCAACGAAATGGAAAACCAGCGATTGGAGAGTCTCAGCGCCGCGGGATCTCTCTATTTTCCCGTCGGATTTCCGGGGCCCACCGCCTTGGCGATCGGGATTCCTGATCCTGAAGAAGAAGTGCTTATCGGGGCACTAGTCAGGCGATACACGAAAGCATCTTCACGGAGAGAGACGATCGGGGTTCAATGGCCCGGTTCCCCTGAGAGATTCCTGTCCGTCAGCGCAGTGGCCGATGACGAATGGATCGCCGCTCACATGATATGACTGCGTGCTGAAGCAACAAAGGAGCCTCGCGTGAATTGTCCTCATTGTGGCCGTGCATTTGAGCCTGTTCCGGGTCAAAAATTCTGTTCGCTGTGCGGAGGTGCGCTCGAAACGGGGGACCGGCAATCGACGTCGCCGCTGAAGGAAGGTCATACCGAAGATCCCGCATCTGTGGCACATATGGCGCAAGACACGACCATCGCTTACTGCCCGTGGGAGGATCTGGAGAGCCTCGGTTTTTTTAAGGCCTTGCATGTGACGGTCAAGCAGAGTCTGTTCAGACCCGTCGAGTTTTTCTCCGTCCTTCCAAAGAAGGGCGGCCTTCTCAATCCCCTCCTTTACGCGTTGATCGTTCAAACCGTTGGAAACCTGGGGGCGTATCTCTCCGGAATGGCTGTGGATAGCCCCTTCTTTGCCCAACCCAAGCTCACTGCGGGGACCATGGCGGTGATGGGGATTCTTGTGCCCCTAATCGTCCTGCTAATGCTTTTTGTGTGGTCCGTGCTCCTGCACGTGTCCCTCCTGCTTGTTAGTAGCACCAGGGAAGATTTCGAGGCAACATTCCGAGTGGTATCGTACTCCTCGGCCGCTGATCTCCTAAACATCGTGCCAGTTATTGGATGGCTGGCTGCCTTCGTGTGGAAGATCTATCTTCTGATCAGTGGGATCCGAGAGGTCCACCATATTGGCACGGGTCGATCTGTGGCCGCGTTAGCCGTGCCGATGGTTCTCTGCTGTGGCATTATTGGAGTATCTGTTGTGCTCGTATTATTTGGCATCGCAGGGTCTATGCGATGAGCTGGGAAATGGCAGCCTGATAGAAACTGTCTCAAAACTCGGGAAACAGCAGAAAAAGTGGTACGGTGAGGGAGGATACTGCCCATGGAGCCCTCACCCCACCCTCTCCCAGAGGGAGAGGGCTCTGTCATTCCGGGCGGTTGCAAGTCCCCTCTCCCTTCGGGAGAGGGCTAGGGTGAGGGTGCAAAAAAAGAAGCGTGCCACGATCTTAACATTTGCCGCAATTCCGAGACAGTTTCGGAAAGGCCACCCTACATGGTGGGATGCATTGCATTGCGTTGTTGTGCAGGCATGTAGTGCAGTCCCGCGAAACGCGGGATTCCCGCCTGCATCTGAAGAAGTGGCAGCCCCACTCAACGCGGAGCTACCCTTTATGGGTGACGGGATCTACTCGAACCGAGTCACACATTTCGTTCTTAGCGATAAGATATCCCTGCTTCACGAAATTCTTGTGTCAGCACGTCCCTACTTCTGGCCGGCAGCGATCTTCTTGATCTCCTCCGCTATAAACTCAGTGAAAGCATGGTCGGGGGACATCAGCGTGGCAGCGTCGGCTTCCAAGTTGGAGGGTCTTATCTTGCAGATCCAGCCGCCACCATATGGCTCTTCGTTGATCTTCTCCGGTTCGTCTTCAAGGGTCTCATTGATTTCAACGATCTCACCTGAGACTACCGCATAGATTCTCCCCACCCACTTCCCGGATTCGATGGAGCCGTACGGTTTTCCTGCTGTTATCTCATCTCCCTCCTCCGGCAGGTCCACAAACGTTATTTCGCCCGCCTGTTTGGAGATGAACTCTGTGGCTCCTGTAATAACCAGATCGCCCTCGACTTTGGCCCAGAAGTGGTTCTTGTCGTATTTCAAGTCGTCGGGGAACATGTACCCTTCAAATTCCATTGCATACCTCCTTCACCCCTATAGCTCCCACGATCCGGCCTCTACCACGGACGAATATTTCGCATATCCAATGCGTGGCGGAGACATTATTCGAAAATTACCCCCACACCGGTCGAATAGACTTCATACTCCGAGTAGAGCAGCAAATCAAGTGGCGGCGTCCAAACTCGAGCTTTCGCCCCTATGTTACCATGAGCTAATGCCAGAGAAACGTCCGGGACCATCTCCTTACGGTTCGATCGGCATCCCCCGCATATCTGTTCCGCATGAGCATAGGCACACCATCTTACTCCGGACCTGTGATGTGCATATTGCTCTGGCTCTTACCTATGCCCTCCGGCCTTTGCCGACACTCCGGGCACTGTCAGCCCTCTACAATTTGGAGGAGAGCCGAGGGTTTCACCCTGTTCAACTTGAACCCAAGGTCCTTGGAGGGAATTCCCAATGCTAACCCCAGAATCTGAGGATAGTAAACCACCGGAACTTTGAGATCGATTCCCGCTTCCTTGGCGATCTTTTTCTGTTGCCCTTCGTACATAACGTTGCAAAAGGGGCAGACAAGGACCATAGCGTGAGCAGAACTACGGGCCACATCTTCCAGCTTGTTTCTCGCGAGCGCGTTGGCGACTTCCTCTGAAAAGCCGAGCACTCCGCCTCCGCAGCAGTCTTTGAGACTGGGATAGTCCACCGCGTCCGCGCCAGTGATGCGGATAAGCTCCGAGAGGCTGGTGGGGACTTCAGGAGAATCGAAACCCCTCGTGAGCTCGGAGGGCTTGAGATAATGGCATCCGTAATGGGGGGCAAGGCGAGCACCTGTCAGGGGACGGGTAACCGCGGATCGAATGGCCTCAAACCCCACCTCCTCCACGAGGATTCGCATCAAGTTCCGTACTCTGACCGGTCCGTCATAGTGCAAGCCCACTTGGGCCAGCTTTCCATTGACTCGCTCTTTCGTCTCAGGCTGATGTTCGAGGAGATGGGCCGCTTCACCGAGGGTCCCCGCGCACGCATTACACAGCGCACATATCTCCAGGCCTCGCTTCTCAGCGATAGCCAGATTGCGAGCAGCTACCACGAGAGCGTCCTCCGTGCTGAGGGATTTCAGAGGAAAACCACAGCAACCGAACCTCTCCTCGTCGAGGAGCTTGATTCCGAGAGCGTGAGCAGTAAGCCTTGCAGACAACTCGTAATTGAGGTTTCGTACCGGAACAGTGCATCCGAGAAACAGAAGGGCTTCCATAGGGATCATCTTTCGCTTGAAACAGGAATACAGGCCGCGTCTGACGCCAGGCTCTTCACGCTCCAAGGAGTGCTTCGAAATCTTCGGGGTGTTGCCGAATACGAGGCAACCCCAGCTTTTCCCGCTTTTCGTTTTCGAAGTCCGTTACCTCGTACAGCCTGCCATGCTGCTTGAGAAGGTTTTTCTGACCTGCAAGTCCCGGCGGCACGCATCCTTCTGAAACGGCCAGGTTCTTGATTGCATACATTACTTCCGTGAAGCGGACATTTTGGGGACACACTTCCTGACATCCGTAGCAGGAAGAGCACAACCAGATGAAGTCGCTCTCGAGCACTTCCTTGACCATCCCCAGGAGCGCCATGCGGATAATCTTTCTGGGATCGTACCGTTTATGAACCGCCTCGATGGGACATGCAGCGGTGCACGCCTTGCAACCGAAGCACACCTTGATACCTTCGCCGCCAGGCCGGCTCGCAACCCGGTGTTTGAAGGACGGATCCAGGTCGTTAACTCGTATTCGGCTCATTTGTTCATTCTCCCGGCAACATAGCGGTGCTCACCCGCGAGCTCTACACGCTGCATACAACTCTTCCAACGACTCAAGGAGGCGCAGGGGGGTATTCCCCGCTAACGACACAAATTTCACGAGGCTCGCATCTATACCCGCTTGGGTCAGATACTCCCGCGCGTGCTCGACTCGCTGCTCTCCAAGCACATTGCCATAAACAGAAGCACAATTGCCCCGGAAACATCCTCCCACAAGAACAGCATCCGCTCCGTGACGGAAAGCGGCCAAAATGTGGGAGAGATCGACCGTCCCCGCACATCGAACCACAATCGTGAGGAACGCAGGGGATAAGGAGCGCCCCCATGCCTCCTGCGCTTGAGCACCCGAGCGGGAGCAGAGGAACGCGACGATTGTGGGAGAGGTATTCATGCACGCCACGCCATCGCGGATCGTCTCAATGACGTTCACGTCCTCCGCGGAACTGAAGGTTATGGCTTGCATGGGACACTCGGCAGCGCAGATTCCGCATCTGACGCACGAGTCCGGGTCTATCTCCGCTGCATCCCCGAAAGTTATGGCGCCGTGCGGACACAGGCGTACGCACGTCAGGCATAGAGTGCATTTGGACGGGTCCACCTCAGGTGCGGCTTTGTCCAGCCAGTATCGGTCTTTCTTGAGCGCGGCAACCACAGATTCGATGTCACTTGCGACACCATCGGGATCGAAGACACCGCGGGCCGGTCCCACAGCAAGAATCCCTGCCTTTGGGGTCTCCACCCCGGGAAATCGAGGGGAATCAGGCTGAAGAAACGGTTCGGACAGGATGGCGGTAGGCACTGCCTCGAGCAACGGCGTCAACTCTGGTGGCTCTAGATCTTCGTCCACGACCAGCACATCGGGAACAAGCTCCATCTCCATTCCCAGCATGGGCTCCACAAACTGGAGGCGCGGCCCGTCCTGCTCCTCCATCACTACTGGGCCGGAGCCGTCGAACTTGAAAAACAGCGCCCCTTTTTCTCTGCAATTTCGGTATCGCTCCTCGAGCCCGGCGCCAGCAACCTTGAGGTGCCTGGTGAACACGTACGGCTGCGTGTCGCGGATCGAGCATAGATGCTCGATGCACGAGAGTACTCGAGAAAACACGACCGGATTCGACTCCTGATCGAGCCCCAAGAGAAAGGCCACGTGGAGCCATTCCTGCCTACGGACCGGCAACCGCTCCGGTGTTTCCAAGAGGGCTTCGAGATCTGAGAGGCTGGGAGTCCGATCGGTGCGAGTAAGCCCGTACCTGGAATGTCGCGCCGACACCCGAGCCGGTTGAGCCGCGATGACGTATCCGACACGTTCGGTGCGAACGCCATCCGGCGTGACGAATGAAGCAGTGAATCCGCCCACGAATCCACTGACGCGGTCGGGCAGGGAAACTGGCGCTTGACCAGTTTCTCGGGGCTCGCTGCGCCCGGCAGAGTCCTCTGCGAGGATCACGTCATATCCTTCCCCCTCTAACCTTCTCGCGATTTCCCGGCCTAGACGATCTCCTCCGAGGACGAGGACCTTGTTCATATAGTCTTTGCTCAGTGGCTCTCTGCCGAGGAACACCGATTCAGGGATTCGCCTCTTCACTGGGAACCTCCGCCGATGTCTTTTCGGAGGTACGACGAAGCCTCGCTTGCTGCTCGAACAGCGTCTGCCATGCTCTCTTCGATGGATTTCGGACCCCGCGCAGCGCCGGCCACAAACACCCCGTCCATGTTCGTGCGTACTCCTTGTCCTTCCTCTCCGACAAATCCTTCGCTGCCCACTGTCAGACCTTGCAAGATGTCAACGGAGAGCGGGGACATGCCGATGCTCAGGACCACTAAGTCCACGGCCTGCGTCACTCGCTCCTCGTTGCGACCGTAGTAGATGATTTCGACTGGTCGATCTTGTCCTTTCCTGATCTCGGCCGGGATGGAGCGCACCAACGCGACCTCCTGCTCCGCTTCCCTGATGCGCTTGTCGTAATCTCGGTCGAGGTTCTGGAGATCCATGTAGAACAGGGTGACCTCTAGGCCCTGGATGCGACTTTTCAGCAATCTTGCCATTCGAAGAGCATTGGCACAGCAAACACGCGAGCAATAGTTTCGTCCTATTGTCGCATCTCTGCTTCCCACGCACTGGATAAACGCAATGGTGCGCGGTTCCTTCCCATTTGGCCATGAGGCGTCGGCCCCGTCCCTCAGTACAGTATCCAGTTCCAACGAGGTTACAACGCCC
>CAYZET010000332.1:0-6614 GCA_964477215.1 uncultured Syntrophaceae bacterium
GAAAGACCGTGTTTTCCTTCAATCCCCACCAGAGCCGATTCCTGGTGGCTGCGGAAGAATTGATTCCGGTTCCTCCTTCCCTTTCACCCGAAGAGGCGGTGTTTCTGCCCAATATGGAAACCGCGCTATGCATGGTCATGGACGGAAGACCATCAATAGGAGACGCTGTTCTCGTCTTCGGGCAGGGTGTCGTGGGATTGTTGACGACGTCTCTTTTGGCCCGTTTCCCCCTCGCGTGTCTCATATCAGCGGATAGCTTGCCTTTTCGTCGACAGACGTCCGTGGCTCAAGGAGCTACAGAGTCTCTCGATCCTTCGGATTCGCACTTTGCGGAAAATATCAGGGAAATCGTGGCCGCCAACGGGGCAACGGACGGGGCCGATCTCACGTACGAGCTTTCAGGGAGCCCGACCGCTCTGGATACGGCCATCGCCGTTACCGGATTTGCCGGCCGAGTCGTAGTGGGCTCCTGGTATGGGAAGAAAACGGTGAGCCTGAACCTGGGAGGCCGCTTCCACAGGGGCCGGATTCAGGTCATGAGCAGCCAGGTAAGCACTATCGCTCCCGAGCATAGAGGTCGATGGACCAAATCCAGACGACTGCAAACCGCTCTGAGGCTTCTGGAGCAGGTTCGGCCCGCGAAGCTCATCACGCATCGATTCTCTCTGCTCCAGGCAGCACAAGCATATGCGCTTCTTGATCAAAATCCTGAAACCGCAATACAGGTGATTTTTCACTACGAGGACGGCCAATGAACGACCGCGCACGCAATTCCCGTGAATTGCAAGGCCTGAACGGGAGCGGAGAGCACTTTGGGCGGCCGAGGTGCGAAGCCATGTTAAGGCGTATTCAGGCGCCGAACATCGCCCCTGTTTCGGTGAGAGTCTGGGAGATCGAGATCGCCTGGGCCGCATATCGTCGAGATTGCGCGTGAAAATCGGGCTTGTCATCTACGGGAGCCTGGACACCGTTACCGGCGGGTTCGTGTACGACCGCAAGCTCGTGGAGCACTTACGCTCGTGCGGTGACACGGTTGAAGTGTTCTCAGTCCCGTGGCGAACATACTCCAGACACCTCATGGACAATATGTCTGGAGCTCTTTTCCGAACGCTGCAGGGAGCGCGGCTGGATCTCCTCCTGCAAGATGAGCTGAATCATCCATCCCTGTTCCTCCTGAACAGGCGCCTGCGTAACACTAGTTATCCCATCGTTTCCGTGGTTCACCACCTGCGCTGCAGCGAGCAGAGGCCTGCCTGGCAGAACCGGCTCTATTCGATCGTTGAGCGGCGCTATCTCGAAACAGTAGACGGGTTCGTGTTCAACAGCAACACTACACACGATTCAGTTCGAAATCTCATCGCAACGGAAAAGCCATCCGTCACGGTGTACCCTGGTAGACCACCCGGATCAGCCCAAATGACCCAGGAAGAACTGGCGGCTCGGGCTATGGAAGACGGGCCCCTGCGGATTCTCACCGTAGGCAATCTCATCCCTCGTAAGAACGTGCATACGTTGCTCTCGGGACTTGCGCGGCTTCCTAAGGACAGTTGGAGGCTCGAAGTGGTAGGAAGCCTCGAATCCGACCCCGAGTACGTCGCACAGGTGAGGGCTCTCCTTGAATCGAACAATCTTTCCGATCGCGTGAAGCTTCTTGGCACCATTACCGGTGAACAGCTATCGGAACGCTACCGTTATAACCAGTTTCTGGCAGCTCCTTCGACGTACGAAGGATTCGGCATCGTGTATCTGGAGGGAAAGTGTTACGGCTTGCCTGCTTTGGCCTCTACAACGGGGGCAGCCCACGAAGTGGTTGCACACGAATCTGATGGTATCCTTGTCAATCCGTTCGAGCCGGAGACTATGGCCGAACATATCCTTGCATTGCACAGAGATCGCAATAGACTGATTCGAATGAGTCTGCGCGCGCTCGAGCGGTATGAGTCCTATCCGACATGGGAGGCTGGTGCAGCACGTATTCGAAGTTTTCTTCAGGACATGGTGACTGGGCGATGAGTGATCTTACCGAACAAAAATTTGTCAGGTACCTCGCTGCGAAAAAGACCGTGGACGACAGAGCCCTGAACAGGTCTGTGTGGAATTCACTGAAACGAGAGATCCGTAACAGGCCGTCTCAAGGCCCGCTGAAGGTTCTTGAGATTGGCGCCGGCATCGGAACTATGGTGGAGAGGGCTCTCGAGTGGGAGTTGTTCTGCCGCGCGGAGTACCTTGCTCTGGATGCGATGGAGGAAAACATCACTGCCGCGTCATCGCGAGTGCCTCTCATTGCGGAAAGTCTCGGCTACTCCGTCACCTCCGGACGGAACGGTTTCCGATTCGAGAAAGAAGGCGCGGAAGTTACCCTTAGTCTGACGGCAACCGATGTTTTCGACTTCGTCGACCAAGTGCGGGATCAGGACCGATGGGACCTTCTCGTTGCCAACGCGTTCCTTGACCTCGTGGACGTGCCATCCGCTCTTCCTCTGCTTCTGTCCCTGTTGAGGCCTGATGGGTTGTTCTATTTCACCATCACCTTCGATGGGGCAACTATTCTCGAACCGGAAGTTGACCGAGAGCTCGATGCGAGGATCGAATTTCTCTACCATCAGACAATGGACCGGCGAACAATTCGAGGCAAGCCATCGGGGGACAGCCGCACGGGGAGGCATTTCTTCGGCCACATCAAACGTCTTGGCGCTCGCTTGTTGGAAGCCGGTTCCTCCGATTGGGTGGTGTTTGCAGGGCCAGATGGGTACAGAGCCGATGAGAAGTTCTTCTTGCATTTCATTGTCGACACCATCGCTTCCGCGGTAGGAGAGACTCGGGAAGTTGATCCAGTGGCATTGCGTGCGTGGGCCGAAGCTCGCCACGGCCAGATCGATGCAGGTGAGCTCGTGTATGTTGCGCATCAAATGGATTTCCTTGGAAGGACCTCACAATGAGACAGGTTGTTCGGACCGCAAGTGAGGAGGTAAGCACGTGGGCTTTGCAGGCGAGGCTTTGGAACGTTTCATCGAGAGCATGATCTTCTATCCCGATCCTATGGTGCTCCAGTCCCCCTCCGATTATGGGCTCCACTACGAGGACATCCGGTTCGAGGCCGAGGACGGAGTCACTCTTCACGGGTGGATGGTGCCTGCCGAGGATTCCGAAGCCCTCATGTTGTTCTGCCACGGGAACGCAGGAAATATTTCCCATCGGCTTGACAATGTACTGCGGCTCAACAGCATCGGCCTGGGCGTATTCATTTTCGACTACCGCGGATATGGACACAGCGCTGGGCGGATCAGCGAGAAAGGATTTTATCGCGATTCAGACGCGGCTTATCAGATCGCCCGCTCATACGCTGCCGAGCATGGACTTAAGCTCGTGATCTTCGGACGATCACTCGGGGGAATCGCAGCGGTCCACGTAGCTTCCGCCAACGAATGCTCCGGAGTGATCCTGGAATCCACCTTCACAAATCTCGCGGCGATGGCCAAATCCCATTTCCATCTCCCCTTTGCGGACAGCCTCCTGGAAAAACGATTTAACGCGAAAGGCAATATTTCGCGGGTAGGAGCTCCCCTCCTCTTCTTTCATGGCGATTGCGATGAAATAGTTCCTGACCGTTGCGGACTGGAGTTGTACGAAGCTGCACCTGAGCCGAAGGAGTTTGTCACCCTCGAAGGAGCCACTCACAACGACACATACCTTGTCGGGGGAGCTGCGTATTTTGCTAAGATCAAGGCCTTTGTTGAGGGATTACCTAACCTTAGAGCCACTCGCTAAAATTGTATGCAAGCATCGGGTTGAAAGGTAAGTGGGACTGGCATCTTGCCCGTCGTCGTTCCCAATAAACGGGCGAGACGCCCGTTCTCCTGTGTGCGGTCCGCAGAGAAATGTCGTTGGCACCGCACTTGGCCAAACTCTTGGCAACTGCTGTTAGAGAGAATGTTGCTCCATCACGAGACCACCGTTACAGTTCGTACAATAAGCTATATTTTCTCTCCAGGTACTCGATCAGGTACCGGGGATTAGGCGACTCGCCGGTAACTTCGCGCACCAGTTCCCTCGGCAGATAGCGGGATCCCTGGGAATGGATGTTAACTCTCAGCCATCTCAAGAGCGACTCAAAGTCACCGGCCTCGAACTGGACAGATAGATCTCCCAGAACTGTCCGAGCTCGCTCCATGATCTGCGCCGCATACAGGTTGCCAAGCGTATATGTGGGAAAGTAACCGATCGATCCGCCAGCCCAGTGGACGTCTTGCATCACACCGGACGCGTAATTCGGAGGAATGAGCCCAAGATACTTGCGCATCTTCTCATTCCAAGCTCCAGGAAGGTCGTCCACTTCCAGGTCTCCGCGGATCAGATGAACCTCGAGCTCGAACCGAATCAGCACGTGGAGATTGTAGGTCACCTCGTCCGCTTCTGTGCGGATGAGGCTCGGCGTCACCTCATTGATGCTCCGATAGAAACGGTCCAGCGAAACATCTTTCAACGCGGGAAATACACTTCTCAACTTGGGATAAAAGTGCCGCCAGAAAGGAAGAGAGCGAGCGACGAAGTTCTCCCACAACCGCGATTGTGACTCATTGACGCCCAGGGAGATCGGGTGACATATGGGGGTCCCCCAGTGCTCCACGGGGAGACCTTGATGGTAGAGGGCGTGACCGGCCTCATGAACCACAGCGAAGAATCCCTCACCGAACTGCGTCTCGCTGTAACGGGCTGTGATGCGCACATCTCCCGGACCCATACCCTGGGTAAACGGATGCGCAGATTCATCGACGCGTCCGGCCTCCAGGTCATATCCGATCTGTTGGGCCACTTCAGTAGCGAATGCTTTCTGCGCGTGAATGGGAAATACCGGGCCCTCGGCCAATGGCTCAACCCTTACATGAATGGCCTCGATCCGTTCCACGAGGTCCACGAGTGACGGGCGCAGTCGGGCAAAGAGGGATTCCAGGTTGCGTGCTGTCTCCCCTTGCTCGTAGTAGTCCAGAAGAGCATCGTACGGCTCGTTCTCGAAACCGAGGGCCTCAGCCTGTTCCCGCTTCAGGGCCACGAGTCGCTCCAGGTAAGGTTTGAACCCAATCCAGTCGTTCTTGGGCCGCGCTCTTTCCCACACACCACGGCCTTCGGACGCGACTCTTGCCAGCTCGGTGGCCAGACGCTGAGGTATCTTCACAGACCTGTCGTATGCGCGTCTCCATTCCCGTATGTTCACCGCTTCCACGGCCAGTGGGTCCAGAGTGAGGTCCGTGCCTTCCACTGCAGCCAACCATTCGTCTATAACCGGATCGGTGGCCATCCTATGCAGTATCCCCGCCAGGGCAGACAACTGATTGGCTCTGTGAGGATGACCCTTCACCGGAATGTGCGTGCTCTGGTCCCAGTGCAGCAGCCCAACAGCGCCCGCAAGGTACGCGACTTCCTTACTGTGAGCCACAAGTTTCCCGTACGCGTCCAATGGTCTCACGATCGCTCTCTCCTCAGGCCTCGGATTGCCTCGGTCCGCCTATGCATGAGGCCAAATGTCTGATCACTTGCCGCATGACTCCTGTATAGATCTCCTCGGACAAGAAATACTCGGGGTTTTTCTGGAGGAAAGTAGCAGCGATCTCTTGCGCAGCCGCGTCTATGTCCTTTGTCCTGAGGTAAACCTCTTCCATCTGCGCCCTCTCTACGGCAGCGATCTCGATAGAGCGCTTCACGAACCGAGCTGCTTCTTCTCCGCACAGGTAGCCGTAGTGATCGGCGCAGAGATAGTCCACCTCCAGGTCTTTCAACCGCGCAAGGCTGTCCTGATATTGTGTGTAGTTTGAGTTGCCACAACTGATTATCGTGTCCCCGAATGGCACGCCTCCTCCATCGGAAGGAAAGAGTGCCTTGATCTGAGGGACATAACCCGAGATCGAACAAGAAGAGTGGCCAGGAGTCTCCATAATCATGACCTCCCGATCGCCCAGGCTAATGCGATCTCCCTCGGCCACCCCCTCTCCGGTGAGCTCTGGAAACCAATCTGATTCAAACGAGGCCAGAGCATCCGCCATCCCCATTCGTGCTGCCACCACCTTGCTGAACGCATTTATTGTGTCTATGGTTTTGTCACGTCCCAGGATTTCCCATGCACGTTTCGACGCGTAAACCGTGACATGCGGATAGCGACGCTTGAAATATGGCACCACGCCGACGTGATCGAAATGACAGTGCAGAATGAGTATTCCGGCCAGCCGATCCCCGTTGAGACCGAATCGTTCCATTTGTTCAACCACCGACGGCACTATGTAACTCATGCCCCCGCTGATGACGAGAGCACGCTCGCTTCCTTCGAGCCAATAGATCCCGGATTCCGGACGGCCGAGATACCAGAGTCCCTGGCAGAGCTCTCCGGGCTTGTCCGACCTGACGTTTTCGATCATCATTGGTCTCCTTTCGCACTAATCTTCGAATATCTCAGCCACTGCGTTGCGCCACCGACGAGTGACCGCGAAGATCCCGGTCCCCTACCGGGGGCCATCGAAAGTGGCAATTTGTCGTCACGTACTGCCGCGCATTGAATATGCGTGGCAGTCATTGCAGCTCAAAGACAATGAGCCCTCGGTCGAAATAGGGCACGGCAGAGGTCG
>CAYZET010000333.1:0-6551 GCA_964477215.1 uncultured Syntrophaceae bacterium
ATCTAGCACATGGGTGCGCCCACCCACTTCTGACGCACAAGGAGCTACGAACATGAGAACATTGGCAGTAATCGTTTCATCGATTCTCTTGGCAGTCCCCATCTCGGGAGTGGCTGTTGCAGAAATTGGCGGCTTGCAGCGAGCGCTGAGTCAGCAGAGAATGATGGATCAGCAGAAACAAGAGCGTGATTTCGGCATTAAGCTCGAGGCCGACAAGGCCGACCAGCCCGAGATTGTCAGGGATTTCGGGGTTCCGGCAACGGCCGGCAGTCAGGTCAAACGGTCTCCTCGAATCAGGTGACCCTCCGGTACCAGTCGAGGCGCCTTTCCCGGGGCGGACCCCGCACTGTCGGGCTGTCTGCCCCACTACCTTTCCGGAAAGGACCGACAGTGACCGCCGCTCCGGAAGATTCACGCGGAGAATCCCGCGGTGGGGGCTGGTTTCAAATCGGCCCTCTCGTCAGGTGGCTTTCAAAATTCGCTTGCGGCGAATCTTCGGCAAGGCAGAATCCTCAACGCGGCGAACATAATGGAGGAAAGATCTGACATGAGCTCGTGCGAGACATCCCCTTGTTTGAAAAAGGGGACAGTCCTGAACGGAAAATGGGAGATCGTAGAGCATATTGCCAAAGGCGGCAAAGGAGAAGTTTACCGAGCACGTCAGACGAATCTCGATCGGGATGTCGTGGTGAAAACCATCTCGCGTGAGTACCTTGCAAACCTCGAGGGAGATGACGAGTACATCCAGACCGAGATGCAGCGCTTTCATCGCGAGGCCCTGGCCATGGCGAGCATCCGGCATCCGTACATCGTCCAGGTGTACGACCAGGACTCAGCCATGGTGATCGAGGACGGAATCGAGCGATCAGTCCAATACCTGGTCATGGAGTACATGGACGGTCCGTCTCTTCGATCGACCATGAGGCCGGAGGGATTCTGGTCAGACGAGCAGCAAGCGAAAGATTGGATTCGGGCCTACTTTCTCCGTGTTCTGGATGGCGTGCAAGCCGTTCACCACCTGGGAATTGTACACCGAGATATCAAGCCGGAAAACGTCCTGCTCGAAAATGGCACCCCGAAAATTATGGATTTCGGGTTGGCGGGGGGAGTCCGGTGGGCAGGCCTTACCCAGAGTCACCATGTGGAAGGCACAATCACGTACATGGCGGCGGAGCAGTTCATGGACCTCGGAGCGACAGATGCCCGTGGGGACGTGTACGCCCTTGGAAAAATCCTCTACGAGGCAGCGATTGGCAAGATGAACAAGAAAACCGCCTTCCCTTTGAAAGGGGTATCTCTCCCAAGCGCTGGGACAACCTTCCTCAAGGGCCTGGATCGCATAATCCGGGAAGCTACTGCGGAGGAGGCGGAGGAGCGAATACCTTCCGTGAAGGAGCTCAAGGAGAGATTGGAGCAACTCCTGGTTGACTTTGACGAATCCAGGCTCCACATTCTCGGGCTCACGTTGCCACGCCCCGGCACCAAGCTTGTCGTCGTGGTAATGGCCCTAGTCTTTGGGTTGATTGTCGCCTCAAACTGGGCTCATCATGCCATCATGGTAAGGCAGGCGGGAGAGCACGGGGAAGGGCCGGACGGCGCTTCCACGATAGTCTCTCGAGCGCGAGACTCCGAGCCTGCCTCCGAACAGAGGGAAGGCACTCTTCCAACCTCTCAAATGATTGCGAGGGACGGGGCTACTCTGAGAATCGTGCCCGGAGGAGAAGTCACAGTGCCAGGACTGGGAGGTGCAGCAGGTGCAGGCCCTGCCCGTGTCTTCCCCTTCTACTTGGCGGAGACCGAGGTCACCAACGGCCAATATGTGAGGTTTTTGAACTAGGTCTTGTCGCGAATTACTGTTGCAGATGAGACTGTAAAGAGGGGCGGCTCGGTCTGGCTGGTCCTCGGGGAAACATTCGGAGGCTATGAGCCGATAATTGAACCGCCCCTGGCGTGATTGGTGGATCCTCCCAGAGTTCAGACCGATGGGGCTTCCTTTTCCGTGAGTTGAAAATCCCGCGTCGCTCGGGACTATTCATGGATCTCCTCGCGTAGTTGCCTGTCCTGCTGAATGATCGCGTTGGGCGGTGTGTCGGCGCTACGTTAGGTCGGAAGCGACATAACTCGGTATTTTCTTGTGGTCATAGGATTCGCAAAAATCATGCTTGGTTGATTTTTTCCTTGACTCCCCGCGTCGAGTTGTTCAATATGGAGACAATGAGATCTCCATAGAGAACACCGTATGCGTTCCAGAACAAAGTCCGAATTTAAAAGGGTGCCCGCGCTCGACAAATGCTTCGCCATACTCGAGCTCCTTTCTGCATCCGAGAGGCCTCTGGGGATCAGTGAGATCTGCAAGAAGCTCGATTTGAACAAGAGCACCGTCTTCAACATGGTCCACACCCTCGTCGACCTCCAGGTCCTCGAGTTCTCGGCCAACGGCAAGCTAGCGTTCGGCACATTCCTCTATGTCCTGGGGAAGGCAGCAGGCCGCAAGGCTGAGCTGATCAGGACCGTGCGGCCGTACCTGCACCAAATTTCGCGGGAGACCGATTTCTCGGCGTTTCTCGGCGTGCGAGGAGGCCAAAGGGCTGTCATAGTAGACAAAGTGGATGCCACTGTCGACATAAGGGTCTCGTCAGAAGTTGGCATGCGGTTGCCTTTGGTTGCCGGCGCGGGAGGGAAGGCCTTGCTGTCACTCCTTCCGGATTCCGAGATTGACAGAATTCTAGCAACTAACGGACTCAAGAGATTTACCAGCCACACGTGTGTAGATAAGAGCAAGTTCAAGGAAGATATCTTGAGGATACGCCGCGGCGACGTGGCGTTGGATGTGGAAGAGTATCTTGAAGGGATCGTTGCCGTCGCTGTCCCAATCAACACTCACAGGGAGGGTCTGCAGGCCGCAATCTGGGCGGTCGGGTTGAAGCGACCGGAATCGGACACGGACATTCAAAAGCTCTCATCGCTTCTGAAACACGTGGCGAAGGAGCTCGATATCCGATTCGGCAGCCGGTGATAGTCAGCTCTGCGGACTGAAACAGACCAAGAGCACAGGGTCGAGCGCGAGTTTGGGCCTTTCTGTAGTGCTACAACTCTCTAAGTGTGCCATGACACGCAGCGCTCCGCGGTCATCTCGAGCAACGACCCGCAACAGGAACAAGCAAGCTAGAAAATGGAAATCCGGAATACGCCTTACTGGAACCCGTATTTGGAAACGTTTCCCAGGGAGCGAATGCTCGAAATTCAACTTGAACGTTTCAGGCAGATCCTTGCCCATGCGAAGAGCCAATGCCCCTTCTATCGACATCGATACGGTAGCATCGATCCGAGAGATATCAGGACCATGGAGGACGTGAAAAGGCTTCCTCTCATCGACAAGGCTGCGTTAAGAAAAGCTCAAGACGACAAGGAGCCTTTTCCCTTCGGTGAGATGGTCGGTGTGACTCCAGCCGAAGTCACCACCTTTCGCCAGACCTCCGGGACGACAGGGAAACCTGTGTATGTGCCCGAGACCATGGAGAGCTGGCAATGGCGGGTTGAGGTGTGGTGCCACATTCTCTGGATGGCGGGCTTCAGGGAGACAGATCGAGTCTTCGTGTCGTTTGGGTACAACGTGTACGTGGCCTTTTGGGAAGGGCATTATGCTGCGGAAAAGGTCGGCTGCATGGTCGTTCCCGGAGGAGCTCTGGATACCAGAGGAAGAATTAGCAAGATCTTGGAGGTGAAGGCAACAGGGCTTCTCAACACGCCCACGTACGGGCTCCATATGGCGGAAGAGGCAGAAAAGATGGGGCTCGATCCAAGGGATATTGGGATTCAAAGGATGCTGTGCGCAGGAGAGCCTTTGCCTCAAGCGACCCGGCGGAAGCTCGAGGATACGTGGGCCGCGGAGGTGTACGATCACATAGGCGGCACCGAACCGTGTGCATGGGCCGCGATGTGCGGTCAAAGAAAAGGACTGCACATCATGGAGCCTTTCTTCCTCGTGGAGATCCTCGACATGGAAACGTTGAGCAGAGACGTGGAGGAGGGAGAAATCGGGGTTGCTGTTGTTACGCCTCTTGGGAGACGCTCGTTCCCGCTCGTTCGGTTCGATACGAAAGATTTGGTCAGGAAGGGGAGGCCTGGGTGCGCCTGTGGGAGGACCTCGATGATTATCGACGAGGTTGTGGGCAGAACAGATGACTTGAGGAAAATTCGTGGCGTCCTGTTCACGCCGGTGTCGGTGGAAGAGGTCGTCAGGGCGGAATTCCCGGAAATAGCCGAGTACGAAATCGTCGTGAGCAGCGATGGAATCATGGATCGGATCACCCTGAAAGTGGAGCCGAAAGAGGAGATGGGTGAAGTGGGCATGAAAGATATGTTGGCTAGACTTGCTCTGCGAGTAAAGATCAAGACGAACCTGACGTTCATCGTGGAGTCTGTTGCACCCGGTGGATTGCCCAGGTACTCCCTGAAAGCCAAGCGCTTTAGAGATCTGAGAGAACGAGGGGGTAGCCGCTAATGCTATCGGGAGACTGGACGGTTTTGAGGCAAATGAAGGACAAGATCGACGCCATTGAGAAACTGGCTCTCGAGCTCAGGACCCTGGGCAACGGCGTTCCCGTGATCGAAAAGAACGTCCGAGCAATACTCGGTTTCACCCATGTCTTGAAGTTCGGGGTCTCTGATATGGTCGAGAACGAGGACGCTCAAGGAGGTCCGGCATGAGCGAACTGAAGAAGATCAGGACTGTCTGCCGAAACTGTCACGGTGGGTGCGGCGTAATAGCACACGTGAAGGACGGCAAGGTCATCAAAGTGGAAGGGGACCCGGATTCTCCCATCAGTTACGGCACTCTTTGCACCAAAGGTCTTGCCGTCACTCAGATGGCTTACCATCCGGATCGGATACTCTATCCGCAGAAGAAGACGGCCGACGGGTGGAAGCGAATCACCTGGGATGAGGCTCTGGACACGATCGCGACGAAATTCAAGGAAGTTATAAGGGATTTCGGACCAGAGTCCATTGTAATCGGGCAGGGCACGGGAAGGGACTATGAGAGTCACCTCTATCGTTTTGCCAACCTGCTGGGAACACCGAACGTGCTCACTGCAGGGCACATGTGCTACATCTCCCGGATAGGGGCCACTCTGATCACGTGCGGCAATCTACCTGTCAGCGACTGGGACGGAAATCCCAAATGCATCGTAATGTGGGCCTGCAATCCTCAATGGACGAATCCGGACGAGCACAAAGGGGTCACGTTTTGGAGGGCGTACAGACGTGGGGCCAAGCTCATCGTCATCGACCCGAGAAAGGGATTTCTCGCTGAGAAAGCAGACCTGTGGCTCCGGCCTCGACCTGGCACCGACTGCGCGTTGGCCATGGGATTTCTGAATGTCATCATTCACGAGGACTTGTACGACAAGGAATTCGTAGACCGGTATGTAAATGGGTGGAGCCAGTTCATCGAGCGGGTAGATGAATATCCTCTCTCGAAAGTGGAGGAGATCACCTGGGTTGACCGGGAGCTCATCAAGAAGGCGGCGAGGATGTATGCCACAACCAAGCCGGCTGCCATCCAGTGGGGTGTTCCCACGGAACAGAACTGGAACTGCACGGATTATACACGCACTGTTGTGGGTCTCATGGCTGCTACGGGCAATCTTGACGCTCCGGGAGGAAACGTTTTCTACGTGCCTCCGAAGATTCGGTCTGTCGCAGAGTTCTCACGGCACAAGGATTTGCCCAAGGAGCAACTTGCCAAGCGCCTCGGAGGCGATCGGTTCAAGCTCGCGTCACGGGTTGCTCTCATCAGGCCCAAAGCGGCGTGGGATGCCATTCTCACCGAAAAGCCCTATCCTCTCAAGGCGGGCCTCCTCTGCGGGAGCAATCCTGTGATGACACGAGCCAATGCGAGGGAAGCATACGAGGCCCTGAAGAAGCTCGAGTTCCTCGCTGTTATCGATTTCTTTATGACACCTACGGCAGACTTGGCGGACATCTTTCTCCCCAGCGGGACCTGGCTCGAACAGAACCATATTGCCGACAACTGGAAACGGCACGGTTACGCATTGACACGACAGAAATGCGTGGAAATCGGTGAATGCTGGCAGGATCACAAGATCTTTCTGGAGTTGGGCAAACGGATGGGCCAGCAATGGTGGGATACGGTGGAGGACGCCCTGGACTATCTCCTGGAACCTTCGGGACTTACCTGGGAACAGTTCAAGGAGAAGGGGTTCTTGCAAGGGGAAATGGAATACTACAAGTACCGCAAGAAGGGGTTTTCAACGCCTTCTCGGAAGGTGGAGCTGTATTCCACCATATTGGAACAATGGGGTAACGATCCGTTACCGAAGTATTCAGAGTTGCCTGAGAGTCCGGTTTCAACGCCTGAGCTTCTTGAAAAATACCCCTACATACTGAATGCAGGCCTCCGAACCCCCACGTACTTTCATTCTGCGAATCGAATGCTCCCTTGGAACCGAGAGATCAGGCCTCACCCGATAGTGGAGATCCACCCCGAAACCGCGGCGAAACACCGGATCCAAGACGGCCAGTGGGTG
>CAYZET010000334.1:0-6504 GCA_964477215.1 uncultured Syntrophaceae bacterium
CTCCCAAGCCTTCAGCGCCGAGGTATAATCTTTCAGGTCATCTCGAAGGACTATGCCCATGTTGAAGAGGGCGAGCGCGTGCTGGGGGTCCGCATCCACGGCTGAGCGGAACGCGTCCACTGCTTCCTGAGGTTTGCCCATCCGGCGATACGCAATTCCCATATCGGTCAGCACATCAGCGTCCTTCGGATCGATCTTCAGCGCCTTTCTGTATGTTTCGACAGCCTTGTCGTAGCTCTGTATGTCAAAATAATCGTTTCCAAGCTGCACGAGAGCTCTCAAGTTATTCGGGTTTACAGAAAGCATTTTTTCCAGGCCTGCTATTCTTTTTCTGACTTGCTCTTGCCCATTCTGTTCCTTTTGGGCTATCGGTTTCTCGTGACTGGGAGCTTCAACGTTTTCCAGCTTCCACGCCGAGAAAACGACGCCGGCCACGAATCCGGCCACAAAGGCACACACGAGATAGGCTAGGCCGCGAGTTGTTTTCACCGATTTCACTCCGGACACTTTTTTTCCAGACGATATCACAGTACGGCACATGAGGGAACGATGGGGAACTATAGTCAGCCGTTGATTGCAGGCTCCAAGCTCAAGCCATTTCGACTTAGCCATCTCAGGGCAGTGGTCTTTTTTGGAGCCTTCGGTAGAATGCTGGCATGAACCTGAAACCTCTCTTCCAGTTCAATCTGCGGTACTATCGCCGTCATCCTTTGCTGTCCATGCTGTGCATCATGGGAATCGCACTCGGTGTTGGGATCGTCGTGGCCGTCCAGTTGATAAACGATTCCGCCCTCGCTTCTTTTTCCTCCACGGTCGATTTCCTTGCCGGTCGTGCTACTCACAGCATTGTATCCAAGTACGGCTGGATAGAGGAGGCACTGTTCACCAAAGTGTGGAACAGTCCCAAGGTCGTGGCAGCCTCCCCTGTCATCACTGTCATGGCGCATACCATCGAGACCTCTGGGGAGCCCTTGCAGTTTGTAGGGATCGATCCGTTTCTTGACCGCGACTTTCGCTCATTGATTCCAGGGCATCGGGATGAAACCGCTTTTCAGCGTTTCTTGGTGGGGCCAGCGCCGGGTGTGTACATCGCCACTTCCGTGGCAAAGCGCTTCCGCCTTGCGCCTGGAGACAAGCTCACCATCCTGACAGCTGGTATCAAAAAAGAAGCAACCGTACTTGGGACAATTCCGTCCTCGGGGATTCCCGGCGGCGAAAGTCTCGTTGTACTTGATATCGCGGCTGCGCAGGAACTCTTTGGGAAAGCAGGGCATCTGGATCACATAGACATCATCGCACGGCCGGGCGAGCAGGATCTGCTGGCCGGATTTCCTGAGTATTTGACCTTGACCGACAGCACGGAGAAGAAGACCCTGCTCAGGTCAATGCTTTATTCGTTTCAGTTGAATCTGGCAGCCATGAGCCTGCTGGCTCTGTTCGTCGGCGTGTTCCTCATTTACAACTTCTCCATGTTTTCGGTGCTGTCCCGACGGGAGGACCTCTCGCTGCTCCGGGTCCTGGGAGCCCACCGTGGAGAATTGCTGGCTGCTTTCTTCGCGGAATCCATGGTGCTCGGTGTGTCGGGCAGCTTCATGGGCATCCTGTTTGGATACGTCGTCGCTTGGTTGAGCATGGAAAAGGTGTCCTCCACGATAAGTGAGCTCTATTTTCAGGTTTACCCCCACCAGGTGCAATTGACCGCGTCGGTTGTGTGGAGTGGGCTCGGTGTAGGGTTTCTGGCAACGATCATTGGGACCGGTTTGCCGGCCATCGAAGTAGCGGGGGTACCACCGGCCCTCGGTGTTAAGAGGCAGACCATCGAGGACCGCGCTCACAATATCAAAGGGCTCCTGCTTGCCCTTGGGCTCGCCTTCGGGGCGATATCCATCATCGCAAGCTGGGCCTCTCGAATCTCCATTTTCTGGGGGTTTGTGTCCGCCTTTGCCATGACGCTCGCGTTTGCGCTTTTCACCCCATCCTTTCTATCCCATTTCACTCATTATGCAGGCTTGTGGTTGAGAACGGTGCCCGGCATGCTGCATGTCTTCCTGGCTGCACGGACGATTTCTGCATCGTTGAGCAGGACAAGCATTGCCGTGGCTGCCTTGGCAGTGGCCCTCAGCATGACAATCGGGGTCGACACCATGATCGGCAGTTTCAGGAAATCCGTGAATGCGTGGCTCGAAGGCGCTCTGCAGGGGGATGTGTACATTTCGCCGGCCACGACAAAATGGGCACACCCTCTTCCGGAGAGTCTTGTTCAACAATTGCGGAACGACCCTCGGGTGGAGGCCATCGAGAGATATTCGACGTATAGCATCATGGTGAATGACAGGCCGGCCAAGCTGCGGGTGATTGATGCTTATGTCCTCCGGGATCGCGCACGATTCACCTTTCTGCAGGGCCGTAACGGCGCGTGGGACCGCCTAGAAAATGGCGAAGTTTTCATTTCCGAATCGTTTGCGTATCGTTTCGGTCTAAGGGTGGGGGATCCTGTCGAGATGAGCACTCCCGAGGGAATGCGGTCCTTCAAGGTGGCTGCAGTAATCAGAGACTACTCCTCCGACCAGGGCACGATTCAGATCGATAGGTCGGTGTACGAGGCCCTCTGGCACGATACCTCCGTGCAGTCGGTCGCTCTATTTCTCCGTCCCGGGACCTCGGCCGGGGAAGTACGGGGAGCCATTGTCGCACTCTTCCCTGGCCTCGAGCAGAGCCTCTCGTCCAATACCAAGATGAGATCCGATATCCTAGCGATCTTCGACAAGACCTTCGCCCCCACGGCGACCCTCAAAGGAGTCTCCCTCCTCGTGGCGCTCCTCGGAATCGCAACCGCGCTCATGGCAATTTTCATCGAGCGATCTCGGGATATGACCGTCCTCAGCTATCTTGGACTGTCTCCCAGGGACCTTGCCAAGATCAACGTAGCCCAGGCACTGCTCATGGGGTTGGCTTCTTTCCTGATTTCCATTCTTTGCGGGCTCATTCTTGCCTGGATCATCATCGAATCCATAAATTACCGATCATTCGGATGGTCCGTAGACGTGTACCTCGATCCCGGGGTGTTTGCCCGAACCCTCCTGCTCACGGCTCTCGCATGCCTCGCGTCTTCCGTGTACCCTACCCTGAGAATCGTCCGAGCGGGAAGGCCGGCATCCCTGGGGGAGGAATAGCGGCCCCTTGGGGGGCGACCGTCGGCCTCGGTGTACCTGAAGAACCCCATCCCGGCCCTCCCGTTAACGGTTTACGATTGGACAGACGTGACAGGATAGCTTTATGTAATCCATTGAAATTACGCATCCTGCACCCCGAAGGGGTGGACCGTGAGTGGTCCCGCGGGACGCGGAGCTCAACCCACGGAACGGGAAAACAAAGAAACGAGGACCCTGACGGGGTCCACCATTCACGTAGCGGGCGGTTAGGATATGATCATTACTCGACCCCGTCAGGGTCGTTCCAGAAAATGGGCGGCCATCGTTCCCATGGGTTGAAAATCCGGCGTTCCGCGGAACTACTGTTGGTGAGCCATTCCAGGGCGAAGATCCTCAAGAGGCTCGCGAGGGGCCGGTCGATACGGCCACGGTTTCAAGTATGGGTAATAGTTGGCCATTATCGGCGTGGGGGAGCGCCAAGCGCTTCGCAAAGCCACAGGATTCCAGCTCGACTTCGACAGTATTTGCAAGGCGTGAGAATCGATGTGGAATTCCACCGCGGAGAATTCGTCAGGACGCTCCCTGGGTCGGCCCCTTGTCCATTTTCTGCCGGACGAATATCTCGTCAGGATCCTGGTCTTTCAGGGGTACCAGATTTAGCCCATGGTGCACTCTGATGCGGTCAGGCCCTAGCTGCGACACCAGGAGGGTCACTGTTGCGCCGTTATCCCAATACAGCGTGAGAACTGGTTGCGAGTAAGAGTAGCCCCCGTCACCTGCACGGACCCATTCCTGTGTCGTGTCTCCACGGTAATAGGCTTGGAACGTTCCCCGGGGGGAAAGCGCAAGTCGCATCACCCGGTCTGTTGCAGGAGCTTCGCCATCCTCGGTGATGCGCGCTTCCAGCAGCCATGTACCTGCAAGGGTCTGGGTGTCGGCATTGGACTTGGCAGAATCAGGGGCTCGCTCTCCGCATCCCAGGATGACTAGGCAACAGATTGTAGGGGCCAGACGCAAGAGATGGCGCCAAAGAGGTGGGAAAAGCTGCATACCATCCACCATCGTGGAATAACGAGACGAGGCGATCCCGTCAGCGAGTTAACCGCCCCGTCTCATGTGCACTTGTTTATAGGTCTATGTCGTTGTGACAGCTCGACCGATATTAGAACCAGCCGCTGGAAGAGCTGCTCGCAGGCCAATAGCCGCTGCTCGATGAGCTCGCTGGCCAATAGCCACTGGAGGAGCCGGACGCTGGCACGCAGCTATACGTGTATCCACTGGAGCTGCTGCTCGCAGGAACACAGCACACCGCGTAACCGGCATAACCGCTGGAGGAGCTGCTCGCCGAGGGCCAAGCATAGCCGCTGCTCGATGAGCTCGCTGGCCAATAGCCACTGCTGGAGGAAGCCCCGTACCACCCACTGCTGCTGGATGAAGCCGCTCCATATGATGCATACGGCGCCCATGCGTAGAAGCCCATGGCCACGGTCGCGAACACCATAATCATACTCACGACTCCAAGCATCATTGCAAATCTTTTCATTGAAACACTTACCTCCTCATCAGATACAATCCCAAATTTCTGTTCTCGATATCGAAAACAGTTGTCCCCTCATCGATTAACGCATAGTGTGCTCTCATCGCTACCACGATTGGCGGCCTTTGTCAATGTTTTTCCTCCCGCCGTCCGTAAGAGCTCGGAATCACCAAGGCTCGATTTTCGTCGATGCCTCTTGACTCCCCCCATGCGTCTGTTAGGATTCTCCCAATTTGCATCTTTGTCAAGGATTTTTTGCCCATGACACACCAACATCCGATATCCCGCAAATCCACTCTGGAAGCATATTTCACCCACTGCCCTCGCGGTATCATAGCAAGGGCGCTGCCGGCAAAACTGCGTGATCTCTTGTTGTTATCGCTAGTTGTGGGAAGTTACTTGGGATCATCCTGCCTTTTTGCTTCAAATGCAGCCGAAACAGCATTTGGCGCCTCCGCAGCGCAGCCCCCTTCCCATCTCCAGGCACCACACGAAATCCCTCCCCAAGACCAATACAGGTCCCCGGGCCGGCATACTATTGCACGGGCAGACATTGATTCCAAGGCCATCGTGACCCAGGAAGATGCCGATTCCGGAGTGGAGGACGCTGTGGTGCGTGCCGGAGAGCTTCTTCTCGAGGGCGACACTACAAGGGCTGGGGAGCTCGTGCTCGACGCCATTCGTCGCTGCGATAGCGCTGCTGCCAGTGCCAAGGACTGCTCTCGCTGGATGACCTCGTTGCGAGGGCTGCGCGGGGCCATCAGTCAGGGGAACGGGAGGATTGAGATTACAAATTCCCTTGGCATGAAGATGATTCGGATTCCCGCCGGTGAATACATGATGGGGAGCCTGCCAGGTGAGATGGACTGGGCTAGGCTTACGTTCAAGACTATTTGGAGAGAAGGCCACAAGCAATGGTTTCAAGACGAGATTCCCCTCCATCCGGTTCGTATCACAAAGCCGTACTACATGAGCGCCACTGAAGTTACAGTGGGGCAGTTTCGCGAATTTGTCGCGGCAACGGGGTATAAGACCGATGCTGAGAAGGAAGACGGCGGAATGATCTGGAGCAACGAGGAAGGCCGGTGGTCACCGCGAAAGGAAATGAAGTGGGACCAGGTGCCCTGGCGAATCTCCGATGACCAGCCTGTGGTCTTTGTCTCATGGAACGACGCACAAGCCTTTTGCACGTGGCTCAGCAGAAAAGAGAAGCGCACGTATCGCCTGCCAACCGAAGCGGAATGGGAAAAGGCGTGCAGGGGGGGGGCTGGCCTGGATCAGGTATCCATGGGGGAACCGGCTTCCCGGAGACCGCGACACAAATTTCGGAGACGGCAACCCCAAGCTCCCGGAAAGCTTGACTACGGTGAATGACGGTTATGAGTACGTATCCCCGGCAGCTACCTATCCGCCTAACGGGTACGGTCTATACGACATGGCAGGAAACGTCATGGAATGGGTTCAGGACTATTATGACCGGAACTACTATTCCTCCTCCCCTCTCGAGGACCCGAAAGGCCCAAGTGTAGGGACGTCTCGAGTGAACAAAGGGGGAAACTGGTTCGCGAGTCCTGTTGATGGCAGGTGCGCGTTTCGCGGGTTTTCCGGGCCGACCATGAGTTTTTGGAATCTCGGCTTTCGCGTCGTTATGGATGAGACCACAGACGGAGCCGTATCACCAAAGATGGCTGGCTCACGCGAAGGAGGTTCTGGGGGCCAGTCGGACACGGCGAATCTTCCCCCCTCCGACGCTGACGGCATGCGTTTGTTTCGCCAGGCCATGTTCGCGGCTCAACAGCAGCAATGGGAGAATGC
>CAYZET010000335.1:0-6425 GCA_964477215.1 uncultured Syntrophaceae bacterium
TTCCTCCTGCAAGCTCCGGAAGATGGACTGGCGGACAAATCTCTCACCACGTCCTCCCTTGCATCAAAGGTGGTCGAGACTGGTTTCCTGGCTTCGGAAAGCGCCTCAGAAGAGGTCGTTCCCGCGGACGGTGCTTCCTCCGTCCCGGATGAAGCTCAAGAGGTACTCTCGGTGTCGGAGCAGGATGCTGCAACAGCAGCGACTCGCCCTGAGGACGAGATTCCTGAGAAGCCTTCCGCCGACGAATACGCTTTCCGGCCCGAACCGTTCCAGGATGCTGAGCCCACGCCGGCAGATGTGTTCGACGAATCCGAGAGCGATGATACGGCTGTCGTCCCCGCTGAAGAGGAAGCGGAATCGCCATTCGGGCTCACCCACATTCGAGAGAGCTCTCTCGAGGAGACCGTATCTCACGTGCTCAGCATTTCACTCTATCTGGACGACCTCCAAGACGGCCTCAACGAAGAGGAGGCCCTGTCTTTCATCATGCAGAAGATCGGTGTCCTCAGAGAGCATCCATCATTCAGCACGCGTCAGGATATGCTTGATATCCTTGACTCTATGGAAGGGCGGCTGATGGCAGTGGCCGAAGGTCCGGCAACGCAATATAGCGAGAATGTTGAGGGACTTCGAGGTCTTCTCCATGCTTTGAGGCCGTACTATCCACCGGACCTCTTCCCACTGGATGAGAAGAGGGAGGAGGACCGAGAAGCCTATCTCATTTCAGGCAAAGGGCAGCCATCGGAGCCGCCGATTCCATCCGCATTCGCGGAAGAGTTGGCCCGGGTACCTGGAATCACTTCCCCTATCGCAGACGCTCTTGTCCAAGCAGGGTACGTGTCCTGGGATGGGGTCTCGTCTGCAGACCTCGCATCCCTGACCGAAGTGGAAGGAGTCTCGCCCTCCCTGGCGAGGAGCCTTCTCCAGGCGGCAGGAGTCACTCCTCCGATACCCAAGCCGGTACCGGTACCCGTCGCCCGTCCCAGGGAAGATCGTTCGCTTCTGGCTGATGTGGACGACGATCTGCTCAAGGAGTTTGAGGGCATTTTCGTACCGCCGGAAGCCAGGGAAGCCGAAGGTAAACCCGACAGTGCACCATCCGAGATCGCAGCGGATCTTCTCGAGGAGCTGGGCTCTGTTGGTGAGACCGACCGCGAGATCATGGAAATCTTTCTCTCGTACGGTTGGGAAATTGTCGAGAAGCTCCGTCCTCTTGTCAGGACTATGGAGGAAAGCGGTGCGGAGAGGAACACATTAGAGAAAGCAGCCGATCTGATCAAGCATATCAGGTCCTCATCCACGTACATGGATTACCAGGGATTGGCCTCCTTTCTTGATCAGTGGTACGAAAAGACGCTTTGGGCTGCCTCAAGGATCGAATCGATTTCTCGTGCAGATCTCGAGTTCATGAATGAATACCTGCAGCGCTTCCAGCAGTTCCTCCATGGATTGGAAAGAGCCCTCAATCCAGCTTCCACCTTTGAGCCCGGTGCGGCACAGCCCGGTGAAGCTCCGTACGAATTGATTGCTTATTCGACGCGTGAGAGGAGCGGAGCCAGACCGCAGGAGGCCCCCTCTGGGAGCAGCGAGGGATTCGTTGGCGTTGCGGCGACCGCCGAGCACGGGGAGCCTGCCGCAGAGAGGGCCGAGGTACCGAAGGCGGGTGAAGCGCCGCCTGCGGAGGCAGGCGCTCAAGTCGCGCCCGCGAGCGATTTCGGGCATGACGGGGCTCTCGTCAAGACTATGCGCGTGGATTCTAGCAAGGTGGACCTGCTCTTGAACCAGGTCGGAGAGCTGGTGGTGAACCGCTCTTATGTGGAGCAGCTTTCCTTCGAGCTCAAGGAATTCCAGCGCTTGTTGATGACAACCAAGGTCGTGGGGAAACGCGAGCTTTCCGTAGTCAAAGACTTGATTTTGAAGGTGGGCCAGGCGAGCCTTTCCCTCGGACGTGTGTCCACGGATATTCAGGAAGGCGTAATGAAGCTCCGGATGCTCCCTATCGGTCAGTTATTTAACCGAATGCCCCGCCTAATACGCGACTTGTCGCGACGAGTAGGTAAAGTGGTCAACCTCGAGGTGTACGGTGGGGATACGGAAGTGGACAAGCGTGTAATAGAGCAGATCTACAATCCGCTGGTCCATCTAATACGAAACTCTGTGGATCATGGCATCGAGGATCCGGAAACCCGCAAGCGCCTCGGAAAGGGCGAGGAAGGCTCTGTTATTCTCCGTGCCTATTCAGAGGGAAACCAAGTTGTCATCGATGTGGAGGATGACGGTTCGGGAATAGACAGACGGGCAGTACTGCAAAAGGCGGTTGAAAGCAGGCTCCTCGACGGTCAGGACTTGGAAAGCATTTCCACACAGGAAGTATACAATTTCCTCTTTCTCCCGGGCTTCTCCACCAGCGAAAAGGTGACGCGCACTTCGGGCCGGGGCGTTGGTATGGATGTTGTCAAGAAAGATGTGGAGAAGATCAACGGCCACATCGAGATCGAGTCATGGGAAACCAGGGGTACGAGAATCTCTATCAAGATCCCGTTGACACTTGCAATCATCCAGACGCTCCTCATAAGATCGGGTAAACATCATTTTGCTATTCCGTTAACCTCCGTTCGAGAGATCGTTCAGGTCAATCGAAATGACATCCAGACCATTGAAGGTTTCGAGGTCATCAAGTTTCGTCACGAAACGATTCCGGTGTTACGCGTTTCGGAAATCTTCAAGCTTGAAGAGACCCGGGAAGCCAGGTTCCTGGTTATAGCGACGGCCGGTCCCAAGACGATCGGCTTTCTGGTGGAGAGCCTCTTGGGCGAACAAGACGTTGTCATCAAGCCGCTCGCGGAACATGTTTGCGAAATTAGAGGCCTGGCAGGCTCGACCATTCTCGGCGACGGTACCATAGCCCTGGTTATGGACGTCACCGAAATCGTCGATGACATCATGTTTCAACAGAGGCAGTTGGGCATTCAGGGAGGTCCGTACGCACGGAGCGAATCGGTGGCAGTAATTCGGTAATGTGGTCTCTCATCGATCGCTCCAAACCTGGGCGGACCACGATGGCTTGCGGCACCATTGGAAGGACTACGCTCTGACGGTAGTTACTTTTCGGTACCGCAAATCCTTGAGAGGAGCTCCGGATTCAGCAGTTAAGTACGAGATTTCATAGACACGGGTACGCATTCACGCTTGCTCTCTTCAGGGAAGGGCAGGTTCAAAGTCTATCTCAATAAAGGGCAGGTTTGAAACCTGCCCCTACTCTGGGGTGGAGCGTTGATCTTTGCGGCAGAAGTTCTGGAGCAGTGGATGTAGGGGCGGGTTTCAAACCCGCCCTTCTCTGAAGAGGGCTGAAGCGAATACGCAACCGCATTTGTGCTATTGTCTACTACCTGCGCGAGGTGCTCACGAGCATGGGCGAGCTCATAGCTATCGTAAGCCAAAAAGGCGGAGTGGGAAAAACCGCTACTGCCGTGAACCTGGGGGCATGCCTTTCGGCGCTCAAGAAACGCGTACTCCTGGTCGGGATCGATCCCCAATGTGGATTGACTACGTGTTTCGGGCTCGACAGTACGGGTGTCCGAGGCGGCCTTCTGGACATCCTGCGCGATGGCATGGCAGCCACTGACGTGATCCATCCTTCTCATCCTCGTCTTCCACGCCTTGACGTGGTCCCTTCGAACATAGTGACCACTGCGGACGAGGAGCACTTTGTACTGTTGCTCAATCGTGAGCCTGGCGCGATGGGACAGATTCTGGAGGAGTTGAGACATCAGTATGACTTCGTGTTCGTCGACTGTCCGCCCCGATTGGACAATCCCACAAAGGCTGCGTTGATCGCTGTGGACACCTATCTGGTTCCTGTCCAATGCGAGTATGCCTCGATGGGGACCGTGGGCCGAGTGCTCAGAGCTGCTCTGGAAATCAAGAGGTCACACAACGCACGATTGGGAATATTCGGCTTTCTGATTACCATGGCGGACAAACGGTCAGGGTTTACCGTCAAAGTGGTGCAGGAAATTCGTCAGTATCTCAAGGAATGGGTATTCCGCACCATCATTCCCCGTGATCCAAAATTGGCAGAGATTCCGCAGCGCCGAGAGCCGGTAATCGCATATGACCTCCAAACAGGAGGTGCACGGGCCTATATCCAGTTGGCGAGGGAAATCCTGGCGCTTCGCGAGGATCGAAAAAGATAGGCTATATCCCTGGGAGAAGCCCTCAAGGGATACTTCCGGTGTAGGGTGCACACGGTGGGAGTGTCAATCTTAAGGGGAGAGCGTATGGACCCCCACGAGAATAATAGGATTCGAGTCCTGGTCGTTGACGATTCAGCTCTCATGAGTCGGCAAATTGCGGGTATTTTGGGAGATGACGATCGCATTCACGTAGTCGGAAGGGCAAAAGACGGTCAAGAAGCTCTCGATATGATAGAGATTCTCAAGCCTGATGTCATCACGCTGGATGTGGAAATGCCTCGGATGAACGGCATAACAACCCTGAAGCACATTATGGTCCGATATGCCACCCCCACGGTGATGATCAGTGCCCTGACCACCGAGGGAGCGCGAACTACCTTCGACGCCCTTAAATTCGGAGCAATCGACGTTATTGCAAAACCTTCCCGGAGAGAAGACCAAAGCCTCGAAGCGCAAAAGGCTGAAATCGTAGCGAAAGTTAGAAGAGCCGCTGCTATAAGGACTGGGAGGTCACGCTACGTTCGCGTGCCGTCCTCCGGCAGTGCCACCGTGAAAGGACCGGGCGAGCCTGCAAACAGCGGTACGCGTCTCATCGGAATGGGCGCTGGAACCGGTGGCTATTACGGGCTGCTTCGGGTTGTCCCGGCGTTGCGAAAGACATTTGCCAACACCATAATTGCAATGCTCTTGGTCTCAAACAAATATATAGAGCCGTTCATTGATTATCTGGATTGGCACAGCTCCATCCCGGTACGGGGCATCCATGGAGTCACTATTCCGGAAAAAGGGACGTGCTATGTGTGCAGTGGGGAAGATGGCCTTATCGTTGAGAAAAGCAAGAACGGAATGCCAAGATTTAGACTCATGGGCCAGTACACAGCAAACCCGGGGCCTATTGACAGACTTTTCCTCTCTCTAAGCGCTTTTGGAGAGCGGGCTGCCGGCATCGTCATGACCGGCTCTGGCTCCGACGGTGCCGAAGGCGCGGCAGTGCTCCGAGGTGCCGGCGGCACCGCGCTGGCGCAGGACATCAACAACTGTCTCGATCCCCAAATGCCCCTCGCAGCATTGGAAATAGACGCTGTGGACAGAGTACTTGCCGATTACGAACTTCCCGAGTTCCTCATGAAACTGTAGGTGAGAGCGAGGTCCAGGATCCCCTTTCAAAGCCCGTTTCGTATAGAGATGCGACTGGAGGGGGCTTCACAACTTAGAGCGGTCCCCAATGATAAAGGCCGTTTCTCGCCTTCAACAATGACGGGCGAGACCCAATGCTTCCGGGCCAACGGGCGAGATGTCCGTTCTACTGGTCTGCGACCCCCGCATGAATGATCTCGACACATGGGCATGGGCAGCATTTTGTTATCGAATTTCACTGGTATTCTAGCTGGTTGCTAACAGATTCGCCGATCCATGTAAAATATTCTCGACAACTACCAATAACCTATGGTTAAAGTACTTATGAGCAAGGCGCGCTTCGCAAACCGACGCGCGCTCCTCACGGCCTGCGGCCTTGCCGGTTCGGCCACACATTGCCGCCAAATCACGGAGGGAAAGACGTGAGGGTCAACCGGATCACGCGCGTACACCACAGTGGACTTGTGGGCAGAGCCTCCACCAGTCGGATGAGTTGCCGGCCCGCCAGGCTTTGCTTGTTCACGGCACTTGTGAGGAAAAGTGTCCGATTTGTGGCGGACAACCGCTCACGCCGCCTGTTCCCCTTGCTTGTGCACTGTTCGGTCGTCTGGGCTCTCGTCGCACTCTGCGTTGGGTGCGTAATCACCCAGCAATCCATGATGACTGCGGGGTTGGGCAATCAAGGCGATCAGGGCCTCATAAAACCGGTTATTCCGGAGGATTCCCCGGACCCCATCTCTCAGAACGGGACCTCCGACGGGCCGCGTCAAAGCGACACGCTTGACGGTTCTGGAGCCTCGGCCTCGCCTTCCGCTCAGGCATCGAGTGGGTCTCCGCAGGCAGCACCCCAATCCGGTGCGCCGGCGTCCCCCTCAGCGTTCTCTCCTTCCTCATCCGCTGGTGGCGAGCCGGGTCCTGAAAAGCCCGCCGGGGCTTCTATGACTCCTCGGCCGTACCAACCGCCTCCTGAGTTGACCGCGAGGAGCTCTCGACCGGATAGGCCGCGGGACCATGCACCGATGGTTCGCGCTCCTGAGGTTCCGGCCCGCAGTGGAGTCAATCCTCACGAAACACGCAAGCCCGCGGCGCTCG
>CAYZET010000336.1:0-6410 GCA_964477215.1 uncultured Syntrophaceae bacterium
TCGGGTAGCCGTGAGTGGGGAGCATCTCGCCGTGGGTGTAGACGTTGATGCCCTTGCCCTGGGTCTGTTTGAGCAGTTCTTCAAGGTCTTTCAGGTCGTGGCCGGAAACCAGGATCGCCTTGCCCTTTTTGGCGCCCAGAGGGACCTTGGTCGGCGTCGGGTGCCCATAGGCGCCGGTGTTGGCGGCATCGAGAAGCTCCATGGCCCTGAAGTTGACCTCGCCGCACTTGAGCACCAGGCCGAGCCACTCGCTGAGATCCAGCTCTTTCTGGAGTCCCGCTGCCAGCGCTTCCTGGACGAAGGCGTAAACTGCATCGTCCTCCTGGCCCAGGATCTGAGCATGGTCGGCGTAGGCGCAAACGCCTTTGATGCCGAAGAGCAGCGTGTGCTGCAGGGAGAGAATATCCGGGTTCACGGAGCTGTCCGCTTTGAGTCCTGCCTTTTCACCCTGGGCCACGAGAGCATCCAGCGACTTCTCGGGCTTGAAAGTGACCGTGGGCTGGCTGGTGTCGATCTTTCCGCCAGCTGCCTGGACTTTGGCCCCCAGAGAGTCGCGAAGGTCCACTGCTCGATAGACCAGGTCCGCGATGCGCCGTGCGTCGAAGTTCACGTTGGTCAGGGTCGAAAACATGGCTTCATTGATGAACACGTTGACGTCATGATCATTGATGCCGACCTTCCGGCCCTCGAGGGCGTTCAGGGAAAGCCCCCTCAAGGCGTACACCAGCAGGTCCTGCAGGGCCGCGACATCCGGCTGCTTCCCGCAGACGCCCATCTTGACGCAGCCTTCCCCTTTGGCGGTTTGTTCGCACTGATAACAGAACATCATGATTCTCCTTTCTTTGACTGTCATGCTGAGCTTTCTTGACTGCTCAACAACGGAAGCTCGAGTATTTCAGCGGATCCCTCAGAATCTACTCTCAATTTAATGCTCCCGATTCTCCGTGGCCTTGATTCAGGTCAATCCGCCTTCCATCTCATTCAATTTTACACTCTTTCGCATCTCTCGACCTGAACCGTCCCAAATCATGCTCTTCCAAACCGGCAAAGGGTGACCTTGCCCATCCCCCGAGGACGGAATTCCCCGCGCCGTTGAATGCAAGATAACGTTAACGGAGAGTATTCGCTTTGACCTGTGTCAAGCTGCGGTGGCATTTTTCAATAAACAAATAAACCCATCTGACGAGGATTGAAGGGATGAGGATCGCCGAGCGGATTGCCAGGATTGGCCATTTCGAGGGGCTCCCACGAGAACAGCTGGATGAGTTGAGCCAGATCGTCGTGGAGCAGAAGTTCAAACGGGGTCAGTCTCTGTTTTCCGAGGGAGCCAAAGCCACAGGGATCTATGGGATCGTCTCAGGCAAAGTGAAGATTTACAAGATATCCCTCGATGGGAAGGAACAGATCCTCCATATTTTTGGGGAAGGGGAATTCTTCGGTGAAGTGCCGGTTTTTGCCGGCGGCAGCTATCCGGCCCATGCCGAAGCTCTGGAGGATAGCCGTTTCCTCTTCTTCCCGAGGGCCGAGTTCGTGGCTTTGATCCAGAAGGAGCCTTCCCTGGCCATGAACATGCTGGCCATTCTCTCACTCAGGCTTCGGCGTTTCACGCATCTGATCGAAGATCTCTCCCTCAAAGAGGTGCCGGGGCGTTTGGCGGCCTATTTCCTGTACATGAGCGATCGGGATGGCGGATCCAGCCGGTTGGAGCTGGATATCACCAAGGGTCAGCTGGCGAGCCTGCTCGGGACCATTCCCGAAACCCTCTCACGCATTCTGGGGCGCATGAGCCAGCAGGAGCTGATCCGTGTCGAAGGTCGGAAGATCGAGATCCTGGATCGTGACGCTTTGGAGGGACTGGCGGCCGGCGAGAAGCTGGATTGAACCGGCACGAGTTGCTCGCTCGCCAAGCCAATTGCAGGGATGTTTCTATTCTGAGGTTGGCCGGCTCCTCTTTATGATCGTTCGGGTTTTCCAACAGGCAGCAGAACCAAAGGCTTCTCATCCTCCCGAAGCTCGAGCACTCTGGAGACTTCGTCATCCTTGAACGCACCGATGTGAACCGTGCCGAGCTGAAGGGCCACGGCCTGCAGACATACATTCTGTGCGGCGTGGCCCGCCTCTTCGTGTACATAACGAATGCCCCGCTGCCCATATTTGCGGGTCGTCCGCTCATAGACGGCTGAAATCACCAGGACGGCTGAAGCCTCCACAATGGAGCTCTGGCTCAGCGCCGCAGTTCCCAATGCATTTCCTATCTGACCCGAAGCACGGCGAACGATGCTGTGGCTCTTGGGGAAGTAGCGATAGACGCCCGGTTCCAGCCCATCCACCCTGGTGGCGACCAGATCCACTTCAAGCGGGTAGAGTGCGCCGGCCGACGGTGCAGTCCGCAAGCCCGCTCCCAGGGAGATTCCCTGGGCAGCCCACAGGAGTTGCCCCGCATTCTCCAGGCTGAGAGGCGTGCGGTCGAAATGCCGGACAGACCTCCTCAGCTGAATAGCGGTTTCAAGGGACATGCTTCCCGCGGTTTTTGGCTCTGGCAGCTTGATCGTTGGGGGCGACTCGCCTCCCTGTGCCTCAGGTCCCACAACCAGGAAGCCCAGGCCCAGGGTGCACCCTACCAGCAGGAGCCAGGAGAGATGTGACAGAAAGATCGGTTTCATCGGCTTTTCCTTTTCTCTCAGTGAGCGTCGAGACCTCCAGAAGGTGAAAGCGCTCTCTCAACTGCTCCGGAGAGCTCCGAGCCCTGGATCGTCCGAATCGACACAGAACGCTGGCAGAGCAGCGCGGTGTGGCTCTCAGGATGCAGCTCGTGTGGTCCCCTCAATCAGCCTGCACGTTCGAGGATGGGACGGCAGACCGGAGATGCGAGCAGGCATTCACCGGGTGACTGCTGGCGTCCGCAAGCCATCGATGCCATGAAGATGAGGCATCTCAGGTCAAATTATACACGCACCACTCCCTCTCGCTTCAAAAAGGTTGAACGTCCAATTGTTCCTTGACAGTGGTCGAATACGCGTGGTAATCAGCGAATCTTCTCGAAGTCACGAGTAATGGGCCGTTAACTCAGTCGGTAGAGTATCTGCCTTTTAAGCAGAGAGTCGCGCGTTCGAGTCGCGCACGGCCCACCAATAAATGCCTTGACAATACAAGGGGCGTTCGTTAAAAGCCAGCTTGTTTTCGGTCCCCATCGTCTAGCCCGGTCCAGGACACCGGCCTTTCACGCCGGCAACACCGGTTCAAATCCGGTTGGGGACGCCAGCACAGCACAAGCGGGTTTGGAGGCAATCCAGGCCCGCTTTTTTCGTCCCCATTTTGGGGTGCGTGGTACCGGCCCGTGGTACTTTTACTTTATTAGGCGTACCTACAGATTCTCAGTTGCCGTCCTGTGAAATCGAGCCCACAATCCATTTTCTTGGCTAGGCGAATACCCCAAGAACCCCCTCGAGGCAAATGCCGTTTAAGGTACCTTCAATGCGTTTTCAGCGCAGTCACGCGCCTCGTGGGAATTTTAGTCACGCATCCCGCGTGAACTGCCGATCCAGATCGTGGATATAGGTTGTTGGCGGATAACTCATACGGAAGGACAAAGAATGAAGGGATTCACTCGGACTATCCTGGCGCTATTGATTCTGACGGCCACCATGGTCACACCCGCTTTTGCGGAGGAATACTACCGGATCATCGGCCTGACTCGGGTAGACCAGGACCTCTATCAGGCATTAAACGGGCATTTCGTGGAAACCCAGTATTGTTATCAGTATGTCTATGGTGCAGAGGCCACGCTCAAATGGCTTGGGCAGGGGATGTACGGCAATGAGCTGATCTGGCAGGACAACATGACGTGTCAAGTGAAAGCCCTGTGGGCTAAGTGGCCCCCGCACATGAAGCCCCGTTGAATGCGAAAGGGCGGCCGATTCCTCGGCCGCCCTTTCCGTTGGATCGCCTGGCACATTGGGGGATGTAAGGGTGAGGCAATCTATCACTTCCGGGCGTCACGCGCCAGTGGGGAGCGTCACGGCTTTAACCAGAGGTCGGCCAGTTCGATTTCGATTTCCTCGAAGGGTTCAGTCCTCATCTTTTCGTTTTCCGAGAAGACCGCAAACAGAAACCACCTGCCCGATTCCAGCTTGAAGACCTCCACCGTTTCCGCGACAGGATCGACCAGCCAGAGGTGACTCACCCCATGCTGTGCGTAGATGGTCATCTTCTTTGTACGATCCACTCGAAAGGTGCCGGGAGAAAGCACTTCGCAAACCCAATCCGGAGAAACGGAGATCCAGTTTGTTTCTTCCGTATAGGGGAAGCGTTCCTTTTTCCAGCCTGCCAGGTCGGGAACCAGGGTATGTTGAGCGAACCCGACTTCGGGCTCAACAATGATGATCCACCCTCCTGGCCCACCACCGCGTCCGAACTGGTAAAGAGGGCCTATGCTCTTGTCCAGTGCCGACCCTGCGAAGGTGTGTCTCCTGGACGGTCTAGGGGTGACGATCAACTCGCCGTCGATGATCTCTCCCGTCATGTTTTCGGGAACTGCGTAGAGGTCCTCGTATGTCGCACCCTTCTTTGCCGCTTCCGACATGGCATCCGCTCCTTTCGCCGCCTTACCGAGATACGGCCATTGCAGCTTCAGCAAGGAGGGGGCTGCAGTATGCGCTTTCGCCCCCTTCCTTCTCATAGAGTCCGCCATTCCAGAACCCGGCGGCCCACATTTCGAGCGTCACAGCATCCCAGTGACGCAGATTCTTGAGGCGATCGAGGAAAGAGTCCCGACCCACTCCCCACTTTCTGTCGAGCTGCTTCACCCGGATGCCGTCCTCGCACGCCACGAAGAGGGTCAGCCCTGCGGCGCCCCTGGTGATGGACTTCCCGTTCATGACCTCCAGAACCAGCATGAGCTCGGCTTCGCTGAAGTGCCCGCGCAGCTCGAAGAGGGTGCGCTTGTGGATCCCGGGCAGGCTGTTGGCGTAAAACTCCAGGCCGGCATTGAGAGTCTTGAAGTGATCCTCAAACCATGCGGCCGGCTCTTCCTGGATACGGGGGCTGGTCTTTCTCATGACTGATCTCCCGTGCCCGGTATGGGGACAGGTTGGGCCTGTGCGGTCGCTCACTTCCATGCGTCACCTCGCGCATCGACGGAGTGAGGTGCGTCACCGTGACGCATCACTCGACATCGAGCATCCCGACGGATGCAGAGGAGTCGACAGCGTCGCACCACTCCTCAATTTCCTGGTAAACGGGGTGTGGGGTCGGGTACATTTCGGTCACGGCGAATTCCTTCACATGCAAGGGGTTCGTCCAGGTCCCGCTCCGGACCGCCATCCAGGGCGGGACCGCCTCATCGGCGCAAAGCCTCGCCTTCGTTATCGTGCATTGTACAGAAAAAGCACAGAAAACCCACAAAACGGGCTTCAGCCTGGGTTATCGTTAACTCAAATGGGGTGGTGACGTCTGCCTCAAAGGAGATCGGGGGATGAACGAAGCCGAGGCTGTTGCGCTCTCGGGGTTGCGTTGCGAATGCTGCGGGCGTACTATCACCCGTGGCGAACTGGTTGTCCTGGTCCTCACGGCCACGGGGCGCTATTACCTGTGCCCGGCATGCGAAGGGCTGCTCATGAGCACATGCCATCAAGAAGCAGAGTGAGAGGGGTAGCAGCAGGTTACACCGGTTGCACCGGTTGCACCCAGTTGCATCGCGCGAGTGGGTGCAACCGTGCCGGTGCGCTCGCCACCCAGTGACCCAGTGAGACACCACCCCTGCAGGATCAGCAACCTCCGCCCACGCCTCCATTTCCATTGCCTGAAGTGCGACACCCTCGCAGGAGCGCCGCGTTTCGGTTGAGCCATTCGTAAAAGTCCTCTTCGCATAGTGTTCCTCCCACGGCATTCCTCCTTGCTTCTCTCGATAGACACCGATGTATGGGCATTTTGACGCAAAGATTCCCATGAGACAAGGGATTTTGCCGTAGATCCCGATGTCATCGAGGTGCAGCGGGTCTGAGCCAGAAGCTGCGGGTCTGAGCCAGAAGCTGCGGGTCAAAGCGGGAGTCTGCGGCAAAAAGAGCGAGATCCCGCAGACCGGACCGATAAAGTCCCGATCCCGACCGCATTCGGCCCGCTCCGAAATCCCCCCCTATCTGGTATAATCGCCCCACCATGTCTCTATCCCCCAGCTTCTAGGCCTGCCGGCCCACCCCTACCCCCCCCGGCAGGCCTTTTCTTTTTCGTACAGAGAGAGGTCCCCTATGCCGGTTTGCACCGTTCCGCAGATCTGCCCCGAGTACCTGGCCGAGGCAGTGGACATGACGAAGCCCTTTCACGGATTGCTTGCCGCTTACGTGCTCCAGGCCCTCGAGGACCTCCTCGAAGCAGGCCACAGAGCGGCAGACGCCATCGTTCGGTTCTCGACG
>CAYZET010000337.1:0-660 GCA_964477215.1 uncultured Syntrophaceae bacterium
GACATATGGTACGACGAGCCACTGATACGTGTTCAACCATCCCAGCCCGCGAAGGATTCTCCAGACCGGCCCGGCTATGGAGATCTGGGGAAACATGGCCACGGCAAGTATCCCCATGAGGATAATTCGCCTCAACGGTATGGCCAGTCTGGAAAGAGCGTACGCAGCAGGAGAGGCTACAACAAGGCATGCAACAGTCGTGGACACGGCGACGATCAGGCTGTTCCTGATGAAATGAAGAAGACCGTATTGGAAGAGGGCGTCTCGCATTGATTCAAGGGTGAGCTCGTGCGGGATCACGTGTGGTGGAATCGCGGTGATCTCTACTCTCGGCTTGAATGCTATGGAGGAGAACCAGAAGTATGGAGCGAGAGAAAACAGCACGGCAATCGTTATGCCTGTACCTAAGAAGATCTTCTCTTCGGCGGTTCGTTTCACCCCTAACCCTCCGTTCGCTGCAGGAGAGACGAGCTGATAAATCGGACGTACAGGACCGACACGGAAAAAACAACGAGAAACACCACAATGGATATGGCTGACCCAAGTCCTACGAGCCCCTGAGCGAACATGGTCCTGTACCCGTAGAATTGCAGCACATTGGTAGCGTCTCCGGGCCCTCCCTGAGTCATAACGAAAACGGGATCGAACACCCGAAATGCA
>CAYZET010000337.1:670-6391 GCA_964477215.1 uncultured Syntrophaceae bacterium
TGCGGAATATCAGCGCGACGAGTATTGCGGATCGCACGAGGGGAAGCGTAATGTAGAAAAACCGATGGAACGCTCCAGCGCCGTCCACGACCGCGGCTTCATAGAGGTCGTCAGGAATGGTCTGCAATCCCGCAAGAATGATCAGTGCAGCAAATGAGCTCGTTTTCCACACGTCTGCAACAATAATCGCGGCAAGTGCCCAGGAGGGAGATGCCAACCATGCAGCATAGTCTTGCACCTCCGGGCCGTACACGAGAAGATTCACAATTCCATACTGATCGTTGAAAGCAAACCGCCACATCTGGGAGGCTACCACCGTGGGTATAGCCCAAGGAACGAGAACTGCTGCCCGCACGAGGCTCCTGGACTTGAAGTTCTCGTGAATGACCAGGGCCAGCAGCAATCCAATCGTGATCTCCAGCGCGGTGGACGCAACAACGAAGACCAGCGTGACCATGAGGGAATTTCTGGCCACCGGATCGGACAGAAGTTGCCAGTAGTTGTTCAACCCGACCCAAGGCTCGCCAAGCGATGGGAGGCTCACGATTATCCGATGGAGGCTGAGCGAGACGGAGTACGCGACCGGATAAAAGCTGAAAACTGCTATTACCGAAATCAGAGGAATCAATAGCAGATATCCAGACAGGGTGTCCCGGCGACTGATCGAAACCTCTCCCATTCCCTTTTCTTCTTCCAAAGCCTGTGGTTACATCCCGGCTTCTCGTTGGAGCTCGAGGAGCTCTTCAACCTGTCGGTCAGCCTCCGCAGCAAGCTCCTCGATCGAGGAATCCGGAAACGCAAGGGCTTGGTGATAGAAGCGTTGCAGTATAGCAGAATAGAGCGGATAGAGCGGCAGGTGCGGCCGCGGCCTCGCAGTTTCGAACACCTTGAAAAGCTTCAAGAAATGAGGATTCTCCGCCAGCACTTCCGGATCCTTGTACACCGATCTTCTGGCCGGAGCCTGGGATGCTTCTATTGCCAGTAACTTCTGAATCCGAGGCGAGGTCATGAATTGAACGAACTTCCATGCGGTCTGCTTTTTCTGAGAGAATCTCGAGATAGCGAATTGCCACCCGCCCAGCGTCGAAACGCTCTCGCCGCCGATAAAATGGGGCAAAACGGTTATCTCCACCAGTCCCGCCACGCGAGATCGATCCGGATCATTGGCAATCTTCCAGGCGTACGGCCAATTTCGGAGAAATACCGCGTGCCCCTGAACGAACAAATGTAAGGACTCTGGCTCCTCATACGTCAAGACCCCCCGAGGAGCAACGTTGCCAATCACATGATCTCGAACGAATCGGACCGCTTCCACAGTTTTCGGCGCTCGTATCGTCGACCTGAGTCCATCGTCGCTCAAGAGCTTCCCCCCATTGCTCAGGACGAATTCCTGCATGTCGCAGACAAGCCCTTCATACTGCTTGAACTGTCCTGAATATCCCCACACCGCTGGGTTACGCTCGCGCTCCCCCTCGACAATGATGCGAGCCTGATGCGTAAGCTCTTGCCAGGTCTTCGGAGCATCCAATCCGTATCTTGCCAGCAGGTCCTTCCGATAGTACAGAAGTCCACCCGATGTCCAGAAGGGGATCCCGTATAGACCTCCCCGAAAGGTACACGCGTCAATGGCGCCGGGGAAAAAATCTGACCTCTGGTCTTCCGGAAAGAAATTGTGGAGATTCTCTACCCACCCGGCCGCTGCAAATTCGGCCGGCCACACCACGTCCATCATGAAGACATCGAGCTGAGGATCCCTGTTCTTCAGTTTCTGGGATACTAAAGCATGGGTTGCTGTAGAGGAATGAGGCCCGATTTGAACGCGAACCCGAATTCCCGTTTCTGACTCGAACGTAGAAATAATGCGTCTCCAGAGCTCCGGGTGGTCCGGCTTCCACATGACGAACGTCAGCTCCTGGCTCGAACCGAAAGCCGAGATAGCCACCAGGAGTACGCAAAGGACGAACGCGAGACACCGTGTCATGTCGTGCCTCTTCGTTGCAGCATCTCTTTTCCCAGGTGCCGGCGAGCTATCTCAGGCTAACGATTTCATAGACGCTGCCACGGTCACCCGCTCTGAGCAAATCTTGCGATATTCCTCGGTATGGCGTTTTCGCCCACGTGATACGCTGTCTTGGGCCGATGAATCCACCGATGAAAGTGCAAGCTGGTCGAGGTTATGGCAAAACCGGTGTTAAACGTGATCCGAAGGGCCGGATAATTGCTTGCGAGTGTCCGAACCGCCACGTACTCGACTCCATCCTGGGCCATCATTTGCAGGGCGGCTCTGTTGAGAGCAGCCCCCAGCCCCCTGTTGCGGGTACACGGTCTGACCGCCACAAAATCCAGGCTTCCAGTCCTCTTGCCCACAACCTGGTAAAAGGTGTTGTTGAGCTTGCACACGATGAAGCCTTCAACAGCGCCTCGGGATCGTGCCACCAGGACAGTGAATTGCTCCTGATCGAAGCAGTTCTCTACCAGACGACGGTACAGGGATCGAGCCAGATTTTCCTGGATATTAGGATCATAAGCAAACCTGTTGTGGACGTGCGTGTCTTCCGCAATCTCCAGCATCTGCCGTCTGTCGGCTCGGAGGGATTTGCGAATTTCCAGGTCTGGCGGCATTTCTGGCGGCTTGTGCGGTACGATCGATTGACCCAGGTACACTTCGGTCCCCACGTACCTGAAGCCCGCGGCTTCCAATGCTTGAGCCGAGTACACGTCATCTACCGCGATGCGGCAGTCGAGGAAATCTACCTCGTGAAGCTCTTCCATAACGTATCTCAGCAGTCGAGCTCTCACAAGTGGCCCGTCCTCGGCAAGGAGATGTGGCACCGCGTACATCTTCAGACCGAAATGCTCGCTCATCCATGGCAAGGCCTGCAAAGCGATCAGCCCTACCAGCTTTCCGTCATCACTCAGGGCTATGGATTGCACACCCGGAGCACAGAGTGTCGTTTCCAGATAGTCGGCCATACTTTCCTTGGATACACCCATTCGTTTCAGTTGGTAGTCCTTGTGGGGGTGTTCCTTGAAGAGGCGCCGCACCTCTCGGTCGCGGATCGGATCGAATGGTGCGAACACCAGCCGGCTCATCGCCATATTACTCCTCCAGTGTGTTTATTCTCACCCTCGCTTCCCAATGAGTTGTTTTTAACGGTATTTTCGGCTGCCACTTCTGGTACGGAACGTGATCCGGCCCCGGTGATCGGATTAGAGGGATACCGGTTGGGGTCACTGAAGTGGACATCCAGCCGCGGCCCGGAACGTAAACCACTGTATAAAAGTGGCCGAAGCGACCGGCAGTGAAGCACGGTATTCCCCGGGCCCTCATGAACGCGCATTCCAGAAGGATGGTGTCCGGACAACAGCCGGAGCCTCGAGCAAGCGTTTCGGTCACTTCCTGATACATGAGGTCCAGATCGGGATAGACCATCTTCCCCCCGAAATACGCGGCACGTTTCTGATTATCGTACACCACGGTTTTCTTAATGAGCTCCGTGAGTTTTTTGTACTCCGATCTCGGGTCCGCTGGCCGATCGCCACCCTGAGCAGCCCACGCCCGTGCAGCCGGGAGTCTGGGATCGATCTTGTAACCAGGCCTGAGAAAGGGTTGGGCTTCCGGCGGCAGCTCGATTCCCACCGGTTTGCCGGCCAAGGCCAGGTCGTGTGACAGCAACTCCCGCATGTCCACGCGGTACGTGAAGCCGAAGTGGAATTTTAGGGTTTCCCCCGGCCGCATATGGGCAAACCGCGCGGTTAGCCACCGGTTTCCCGCGGAATCAACGGTCATTGATTGCTCGCACTCAGGTCGCACGATATGCTCCGAATGGAGAAGCTCTCTACCGAATCCGGGACGAGGGGCGGTTATCTTAAGCTCCAAAGGACCCGCGTACGAAGCAGCTTCCACCTTGAACCCAACCCGATAGACGCCGGTCATCTCGAATCGCTCCAAGATCTTTCCTGACAGGTGTCCAGGCAGAGGCTTTGCCTTCATCCACTTGTCCAGCCGACCGGCAAAAACCGCACTACGGACTCCGAGAACCAAGCCGGGATCGCGATCTGCAGGGACGAATCCTCGGTCTGCGAGGCTCGCAAGATCCTGGAGACTGAGGGGGGCGTCGCTTTTCACAAGAACGAGGATTTTTAAGTCCGGGTGACGACTGACCACCGTCTCCCAATCAATCGATCGCTCCGCCATTGAGGGCTCCGCACACACGCCCTGTTCCTGCAGAGGGAAAAGCAGCGCTATGAGAACCCACATTCCTACGTATGCAGCAAAATGCTTCATCGGCTGGGTGCGAACGAGCACCCCGCTTCCTGCGGGGGGCGCTTCGTGAGGAGATACAAAAAAAGCAAAAGGTTATAGTTTTTGTCGCTAACATTTTTCCGACTTCGGACAACGAACGGCTTGTTTTGTATCATCCCGTGATCACGGAGTCAACCCTGCAGTCCTGAAGATCGACACCAAAATAGGCATGTATCACGGATACTTACCTTCAAATAATAAAGTAATTGACAGGTTATCTCTGCGGCCGATGCCTTCACGCTGTCGTGTGTGAATCGCGTCACGAATCGGATTCGGACCTCTTCCTAATGCGCTCCACTATGGCTCAGAAAAGGCTCCCGGGCCGAGCACGCGTTACGAGTCCCAATTTCGACTCCCTCCGGAGTGACGATTAGTGCACCTTTTCATAAATATGGTCGCGTACTTGCTGCAGCCCTGTTCAGGAAAGGCGGGTTTGAAACCCGCCTCTACATCCGCTGCTTTGGCACTTGTACCGACAGGATCAACGCTCCACCCCCCAGTAGGGGCAGCTTTCAAACCTGCTCTCCATTGAAACAGCCTGTGAAGCTGCCGTTCCGTAGGGGGAGCAGTTTCCCAAGTAAGTAAACGGACTTATGAAATCCTGCACTTACCACGCTCACATGCGTTCGGGCGGGCCAGTTTCTACCTTGACACCTCAGCGGCAGTTTTCGTAAGATAAGCGCTCCAAGTTTTGTTTCGGTCAGTGACCATCTGTCCTTTTTTTGGAGGAGGTGTGGCGTTCCAGGAAGTCTCAGCAGCCATTGAGGGGAAGAGGGCAGGATGCGTGGAATTTCTTTCGCGGATCTGTTCTATCCCCGCGCTCGGTCCGGACAATGAGGGAACGGGCGAGATGGCCAAATTCCGAGTCATCGAACAGACCATATTGGACCTAAAACCCGACCGAGTCGAATACGTCCATGCCCCTGACCCACGGGTTCCCGACGGCGTACGACCCAATTTCTTGGCGGTTTTTCACGGCAGGGATACCTCGCGGACGCTTTGGATTTTGTCTCACATGGACGTGGTCCCCCCCGGAGAAATGGGGCTTTGGAATCACGATCCTTTTGACCCGTATGTGGAAGACGGATTCCTCTATGGCCGCGGAGTAGAAGACAATGGGCAGGCGATTGCCGCCAGTATCTATGCAGTGCTCGCGGCAAAAGCAACGTGTGGGCTGGCGAAAAACGTCGGTTTGGCTCTCGTTTCCGATGAGGAGTGCGGAAGCGCTTATGGACTGGATTACGTACTCCGTGTCCGGCCGGACATTTTCCGGCCACATGACCTGATTCTTGTGCCTGATGCGGGCAATAATGACGGAGACCACATCGAGGTCGCGGAAAAGCACCTGCTGCAAATCCGTTTCACTGTCCGCGGGACTCAAGCTCATGCCAGCAACCCGGATGCCGGCTGCAATT
>CAYZET010000338.1:0-6387 GCA_964477215.1 uncultured Syntrophaceae bacterium
ACGAGGCAGCAGCTCAACGCTGCGGCTGACGCGCAGACCTGGAAAGGCCGGGCGAATCTTCGGGAGCCAGCACATGAATGGCCCCATCCTGGCCCACGTACCTGTCGAACGGGATAGTCTTTATGGAACGGTAGCCCGGCAGAGGCCCGAGAGCAACAACGTACTTCTCTTCCGCCACCCACCACCAACTGGCTCCCTCGGCAGAGGTTATTCCCCTCCTGTAACAATGAAAGCCATTGTGCTCGAATCCGCCGTCGAACGCGCACGGATCTATTCCCAGGTCTCTGGTCAGGTACTCGGTGGCGCGGAGTTGAGCGCGCTTGAGCTCCATGAAATCGTGAACCGCAGGCACCGCGGGCACACCGATGGCCAGTATGGCAAACGCTGCAGCCACCTTCCCCCCCCATTGAACCTGTTGACCTCGGACCACGAGGTCCGCAGCCAGCCATATGATTCCCAGAGCGATGAGAGGGATCAGGTACCGGTCATGGAACGCGGTGAGCAGAATTATTGCCAGATAAAGCCCTGCCGCGAAGAGGGCAAAGACAGCCAAGAAGCTCGCAGAATCTTGTTTACCTTCGTATCGATTGCGCAGGAGCTTCCCCAGCCAGAGGATACAGAGGCTCCAGAACACGACTTGAGCCACACCCGACCAGTACGCGATCACATAGAACAGAGCCGGTGTCATTGCCTCCGTGCGTGGAATGCCGAGAATATACGTGTCCTTCAGGAGTATCGGGCCAATGCCCATGTTAAAGATCACGTTGTAGTGGAACAACATGGGAGGATTTATGAATCCGAGGAGAATCCCTGCCTCGAGAAGCCCTACGGCCACGGTGATGATGACGAGCAGCAGCTTGACCGGCGCTTTGGCGAAAACATCGGGGTACGAAAGCGCCAGCATGGGTGAGACGAAGAAACAGGTGTATCCCAGCGCCACGAGGAAGAATTGTCGCAACAGGAGAACGGTATATCCCCACGCACCGTAGACACGAGGCAACTCCAGTATGTTATGAATCACGTCGTGCCTGGTGACCGGAGTGCTACCCACGGAGGCCAAGAAATATTCATATCCAACCCATGGGACAATGGCAATGCCCAGGGCGAGGAACACGGTCCGGGAACTGCCCAACGCCTTTCCTTTGGGGTGCAGAAAACAGGTGACGACAAAACCCAGCGGGATGACAATGCCGATCTGTCGGGTCAGTATGGCCAAGAGAGAGAAGAACAGCCCGAAACCGGCAAGAACAAGGCTGCCCCGGTCCACGGCTAAGAAGAGAAGCATGACAGAATAGATGAGAAGGACGCAGAAGGTTATATCCGTCATGAACGTGAATGACTGAGAGATGAACAGCGGATTGGCCATGAGCGTGAGAGCTCCGCACAAGCAGAGCCATTTCGAGGCCCCGGCCAGACGCAGCAGAATGAGAAGCCCCAGGCTGGCTATAATACTGAGAGCGAGCACCGAGATGCGCAACACCGTGAGAGAAGGCCCGCCAAGATACCTGAACAATCCGCCCCACAGGATATGAACGATAGCGGAGGGGCCCCCTTTACCCCAGCCGGTGGCAGGCATCGATCCGTTCGACCAGATCTCTTCCACGATCTTGACGAAGCTCCAGTCATCGTTGACAAAGAATTCGCCTACGGGATTTACCACTAGGATCGTCAACGCCCATATCGCCAAGAGAACGAGCGACGGAGCGGCTAGATCGCTCGCTCTGAACAGAGGTTTTTCGATCATGAGTGATGGTCTCGATGCACTAGTACGACCGCGAAGCCCGCTGCTGAACGAACTCTCCGATCGGAGACATCGAGTTCCCCCATCGTCCACGCTCCTCTCAGCGCAGCTTCCGGCCAAACGGTCCCAACCATACTGCAAGAGCCAAGATGAGTCAACGACGTGCAAGAACCGCTTGAGTTCTGTTCTCTTTGAGCCCCGCGTTGTTAGAATTCCGTTCTCGAGGGAACTTGACAGGGAGGAGGAGACTCTATAAACAGCAAAGTCTTATTGCGGACGTTCTCTTCAAGAGAATTTCCGTTTTATTTTTTTCTTGTGGAGGCTCTGATGGACTTCGTGGCAGATATTCCCAATGCTGATGAGTGCTCTGCCCGGATATTCGAATTGAGCGGGTATCGGTTTTCTCCCGAAGAGGCCGGGGAATTGTGGGTCCAAATTCTTCAGCACAAGTGGTTTCTTTCGGAAAAGCTTGGAAGAGACGTGGGGATCAAGGTCTCCTGCATCGATTTCATCGAGAACTGGGAATCGAAAGGTCGTGAGCTGCGTGAGGCCGAGTCGATGAGAATCCTCAAAGATCTCGGGGCAACTAAGACAGATCCCAGCGTGTGGGAAACGATTTCCGATACTCAGCCGCCAAAGCAGTTGGTGGAGAAGAGAATAATTCTTCCCCTGACAGAGGTTGAGCTGGCGCGAAAACATGGCGTCATCCCCCCGAAGGCCATCATTTTTTTCGGCCCGCCCGGAACGGGAAAGACGCATTTCGTTCGCGGCATCGCCGGCATTCTCGACTGGTGGTATGTGGAGGTGAGCCCCAGCGACCTGATGGCCGACGGACAGGACCGGCTGGGAGCAAACCTGAAACGCCTCATGGAGAGCGTGAGGACCCTCGATCGAGTAGTCCTGTTCATCGACGAATTCGAGGAAATCGCAGGCAACCGCGACAGCGCCTCCAGGATCGACAAGTCCATAACGAATGAGTTCCTCAAACAGGTACCATTGCTCAAGAGGAGCAAAGGACAGATTCTGCTGGTTTGCGCGACGAACTACATACGAGAGCTCGATGCAGCGCTGCTGAGACCGGGACGGTTCGATTGCATCATTCCCGTGGGGACCCTGGACAATCAGGGGCGTAGGACCGTTTTCGAGCATTATCTGGCTTCCACCAATCGCGGTGTGGTCGATGTGGACCTCATCATCTCGCTTATCCCGTTTTTTACGCCTGCTGATATCGAGTATCTGTTCCAGAAGGTCACTCAGGTGGCATTCGAACAGGAGTTGAGCGAGGGAAAGGATTATCGCATCGACACAGAGGTCTTTTTGCACGCAATTCCTCGGATCCGCCCCACACTGACCGGTGAGATTATTCGGGAGTTCGAGAAGGATTGCGCGGAATTCACGCGGTACTAGCATACCGCTTCATTGATGCAATGAACTGGAGTGCAGTGCATTAAAAAACAGGTCCTATTGTGAGACAAGCGAACGAGAGCCCCTTGCCCTCGAATTTGGTTTCGGCTAAAGAGACAACATGGAAAAAGAACCGGTTTGCACTGGCCCCGACAGGAACGAGCTGGGCTCAGGGGCGGTAGCCAAGAACGGTCCGAGAGAGAGCGTCAGGCGCAGAAGGCTCTGGAAAAGACTGGTCTGGCCAGTCTTCAAGACGGTCGCATCTGTCGTGCTCTCCATTGCGGTCGCGGCACTCATCCTGATAGGGTTGGAAGGCCTTGCGAAACGGTCGCTGAGTAGGAGCTCGCTCGGGAGCGTATATCCCGACAATATTGAGATGGCCAGGCGAGACTTCACCAGACCGGTTTCGCACTACGACTATGACTTCGTTCCCGGCGTCTGCCTCGAATACAACACTGCAAAAGGAAACCGGTACGAATACGCAAATAACGCGGGGTTCCGAGATCCCCGCGACATCTCTGTCGAAAAACCGGACGATGAAATTCGGGTCTTCCTCATGGGGGGATCTACCGCGTTCGGCCTCGGAGCCGTGGGCGAGGCGGCGCCGGCCATGGGCTACTACAGCTTGCCTTACCGAGAAACCATCGGCCACATGATGGAGATGATTCTCAACAGCACCTTGGCCATCCCGGGGAAGAAGGTTCGGGTGTACAATACCGCTGTGTGGGGATACGCATACCAGCACCATCTTATGCGGTACTTGACCAAGCTCCGCCGCTATAAACCGGATCTCATCATTTCCCTCGATGGAGCTAACGAGATCCCTGCAATTTGCAAGTTGACAGACGATTGGGACTATTTTCGGGAGGGGCAGTTCAACGGCATTTTGCAAGAGATCTACGCATACAATCGTCCTGGCCTCGCCTCATACCTCACTCTGTGGCTCAAGAACAACACGTATCTCATGACATTGATTTGGGGCGGAAGGGACGTGCTGACGAACCTGCGCCCCGAAGCTCCGATGGAAGACCTCGCGGGACCCTCGGCGGTGAGCGCGGTCAAGCGGTCTAAGCTGGCTTCTGCTGACCCCGGCGATGCGGGAAAATCCCTTGACGCGGAGCTCGCGAGAAAGTCCAGGCTGGCAGATCGGAATGTGGCTACTGTTGTGCGCGTCGTGGAGAATTTCCACAGCATGCTGGAAAACGACGCGGTGCCTCATCTCTTTGCACTTCAACCGTGGTTCTACCTTTCCAAGAAGCGGCTCAGCGAGCAAGAAAAGACTCTGGCCTCTCTGAGAGGTGCAAAAACGTACTACGGTGTGCCCTCGGATAAGATGTACGGATTACTGGTTAACAGGCTCGTGGACAGCGCGCGAGAAAAGGGGTATTTTCTCGTTGACTTCTCCACGTACTTTGACGATGTATCCGAGTGGGTTTTTACTGATTGGTGCCATCTCACTGCCGGAGCGAATTATATCATTGCGAAAGAGCTTGCTAATCTGGTAAAAGAGCACCTTTTCGGTCAACCGTTGGCACAGGGGGAGTCGGTACATGACAAGGACGGTCTGTTTTGGGATTTGGCTGCTTCGGCAACTGTACTGAGCGCGCCCCGGCCCGATTCACCGGAAAACGGTCCGAGAAACATGCTGACAGGGTATCCGTCTTCAGCCATGTATTCGTCGGTGCCACCCGGAGATGAGCCGGGACAGGTGGTTCTAGATCTCATGCAAACGCACCCGGTGAGTCGAACCAGGCTCGTGTGGGCTGATGAGAGCTCGGTACCGGAGAAATGGACCATAGACGTGTCCGAAGACGGGACCAACTGGAAGACGCTCGTCGCGACAGGCAAGGACCAGCTCGATTCATACTCGTTGTGGCCTGGATTCGAGTACTACAATGCCGAACCCTTGCAGGGACGGTATGTACGATACAGGCCTGAGGGAGACCGAAACGCTCCCATTCGGCTGAGAAGCTGGAATATTTTTCGGTAGGACGTCATGAACATCCTCGGAATTTCGGCCTTCTATCATGACAGTGCTGCGTGCTTGCTCAAGGACGGCGCTATAGTGGCCGCAGCGCAGCAGGAACGATTCACCCGAGTCAAGCATGACCACCGCTTCCCGACTGACGCTATCTCCTTCTGTCTGGAGCACGGGAAAGTCACCGCAGACGATCTCGACTACGTGGTCTTCTATGACAAGCCGTTCATCAAGTTTGAGCGACTGCTGGAAACCTATTTGGCGTTCACCCCCCGAGGGTGGTCGTCATTTCTCATGGCCATGCCGCTCTGGCTCAAGCAAAAGCTTCACATGCCCAAGTTGATCAAGAAGGCCATCAATTACGAGGGCAAGATCCTTTTTCCCGAGCATCACGAATCCCACGCGGCAAGCGCATTCTTCCCGTCACCGTTCCGGAAAGCGGCGTTCCTCACCATGGATGGGGTCGGAGAATGGACTACCACAAGCTTTGGTGTTGGAGAAGGCAATAAGCTGGAAATTCAATACGAAATCCGGTTCCCCCACTCTCTAGGGTTGCTGTACTCCGCGTTCACGTATTTCACTGGATTTAAAGTGAATTCCGGTGAATACAAAGTCATGGGACTGGCTCCGTACGGCAAGCCCAAGTACGTGGACGTCATTCTTAAGGAATTGATCGACATCAAGGAAGATGGCTCTTTCAAATTGAACATGGATTACTTCACGTATCCGTATGGGCTCACGATGACCGGCCGCAAATTCGAGCAGCTTTTCGGGGGGCCGGCTCGCAAGCCGGAGAGCAAGCTTACCCAGCGAGAGATGGACTTGGCCAAGTCCATTCAGGTGGTCACGGAGGAGGTAATGCTTCGGACCGCGAAGCACATCCATAAGGTGACCGGAGAAAAAAACTTGTGTCTGGCCGGGGGAGTGGCGCTGAACTGTGTGGGGAACGGACGCATTCTTCGAGAAGGCCCATTCGAGGAAATCTGGATACAGCCTGCGGCAGGAGATGCGGGCGGGGCTTTGGGTGCAGCCCTTTTCGCCTGGCATCAGCTCCTCGATGGCGAACGGCTCGTCGATGGAACCAAGGACCTTCAGGAAGGCTCCTATCTCGGACCCGAATTCTCGGAAACGGAAATCAAGCAGTTCCTGGATTCCAGGGGGTATCCATACCGTCATCTGACCAATGGCGACGTGCCGGGAGTAGTGGCGAATCTCATATCGGAAGGCAAGGTGGTAGGATGGTTCCAGGGGCGTATGGAGTTCG
>CAYZET010000339.1:0-6378 GCA_964477215.1 uncultured Syntrophaceae bacterium
CCCCTGGGCATAGTTTACGTACGTGTAATACTTTGCGACTTCGAATTTCTTGGTAATATTGCACACACTGGGAGTGTGATCCAAGCCGGTGATGACCCCCTGCTTCAGTGCTACCGGCACGTCCGGCCACGGCATCACGACAGGGCTGAATCCCCACTCCTGATAGAGCAACTGGTTGACTGCAGCTTCAGCCGTTCGGAACTTCACTTTCTTTGCGTCAGCAAGGCTTTTGACCGGGATAGTCGTGGCCCAACCATAATTGCCATACCCTGTGATGTCGAGCCCTATGATCCCCTGATGGTCCATGGCCATCATAAAATGATCGAAGAGCTGCCCACTGCCCACGAACTTGTCGAGCTTTTCAAAAGAATCGATGAGAAATGGCAAATTTACGAGACCGAACCGGGGTCCCAAGTTGGTGGCCGCCACCGAGCTGCAGGCCATGCCCTGTATGGCGCCCATCTGGAGTTGGTTGAGGACCTCAACCTCCCCTCCGAGCATGGAGAAGGGCTTGTATTCGAGATAGATCTGGCCGTTGGTCCGCTTCCAGAGCTCATCACGGATGGCGAATCCGGCGTAAACTCCCTTGAGGACCGGGTGAGAGACATTAGACACAATGCACTTGTACTTGGCACCCGAAGGGTCGAAGGCCGGTTTCCACTTTTCCAGAGGCGGCGCCTGAGCAACCGCTGAGCCGACGAGCAACCCCAAGACAATTGAGCAGACCATGACGACGAATGCACATCTTACTCCCTTCACCTCAACCTCCTTGTTGTCGTAGTGGTGAGTCCCCAAGATTTCCAAACCATCATGTGCCAAAGATGAGTGTCGTCAAATTACAGGGACATCGTTCCTTAGTCAAGCGAAACAGTACGGTTTCGTTCAAGTCTGACGAACAGTCCTAGAGGAACTGAGACAGCGCTCTTCGGCGTTGCCGAGCTCTCCTGCGAGACGTATCGCGTCGTGTCGCGATGAGATCTGACGCGGTCAACCACGAATACACCCCATCAACCTTGACAACTCGCCACGAACTTGTTCTAATTCCGGGGGGACGCGGTGCAACCATCATACCTTGCGGAGTACAAAGCTATGGACACGAAATCTTATCTCTTAGGGAAACGTATTCTGGCCGTAGATGATGAGCCCGATATTCTCGAATCCATCGAGGAAATTCTTGAAGGATCTCGGGTAGAATGCGCAAAAGATTATGACACCGCATCCGAAAAGCTCAAAACTAAGCGATATGATCTTGTTATCCTAGACATTATGGGGGTGAACGGAATAAAATTGCTGGAAGAAGCGGTGGAAAGAAACCTTCCGGCCGTGATGCTCACCGCCAATGCGGTCAACCCCGAAACTCTGATGACGTGCATCCGAAAAGGCGCTATTTCCTATCTTCCCAAAGAGACCCTGCCAGAGCTCGACGAGTTGCTAGCCGCAATTTTCAGCGCCCACGAACGGGGAGAGCCGACGTGGAAGCTTCTGTTTGAGAGGCTGGGAGCGTTTTTTGACGAGCGCTTCGGCGCGGGCTGGAAGGAAAAGGAGAAAACGTTCTGGTCCGAATTCGACCGAACCTATCAGATCGGGAGGGGGATTCAGGAGCGGCTGATGCACGATGAGAGGGTTCTCGGGAAAGGCGTGTAAGGGCACCGATTCTTGACGATGCTGTCCCCCGCCGTATGGTATCCCTCGCTGCGCTAAAAGTGTGTCAGGAAACAGTCCTCACTATTCCGTACCTCCCCGCAGAGACCGAAAGTCGGGCCGTCAAAGCAAGCCCCCCTAGATGATTGGACGAGGGGCGAGGCCCGAGGAGGGGCGATCACGAAGGCCTTGGCCGGGGAATCATCGGCGCTGAGTAGGGAAGAGGGAGAGCTTTCGATTCCGCCGAAAAAACTATTGACAAGAGATTCACAATGTGGGCATAGTTAGCAGATACATGTTTGGAGGTACTGGCGTATGCCGACCATTAACCAATTGGTCAGATTGGGAAGAGAAAAACCCCGGAGAAAAACCTCCGCTCCCGCTCTGACCAACTGCCCCCAGCGCCGGGGCGTCTGCGTAAGGGTCTACACAACCACGCCCAAGAAACCGAACTCCGCGCTGAGGAAGGTGGCGAGGGTGCGTCTGACCAACGGATACGAGGTCACCTCATATATCCCCGGCATAGGGCATAACTTGCAGGAACATTCCGTCGTCCTGATCCGCGGCGGACGCGTCAAGGATTTACCCGGTGTTCGGTACCATATTATTAGAGGCACTCAGGACGCCTACGGCGTGCAAGACCGGAAACAGGGCAGATCCAAATACGGAACCAAGAGGCCCAAGTAGTCCGCGCTGACCTTTACGGGGAGCTCAGTCGCGAGAGGAGTTGTGCGCTGAAGCGCGACCCCGGAGAAACTCCAAACTGAACGAGCGAAGGATCTGTGCGAAACGGATCCGGGCAAACCGTCCCTCGGGACGGGGCAGGTTTTGAAGGGAACAGATCATCGACTGTTTGCGCGGAGCAGATGCTCTGCACGGCCTTCCGAACCAAGCCGCCTGGAAGCTGCACGGATTAGCCCGTTCTTGAACGCTGAAGAAAACTTGGCCGGAATTGGCCCTCACTGGAGTGAAATCGGATGCCGAGAAAAGGGAAAGTACCGAAACGCGATGTGCTGCCGGACCCGATGTACCACAGCAAGCTCGTGACCAAATTCGTCAACGGAATCATGTGGGAAGGGAAGAAATCCGTCGCCGAAGGCATTCTGTATGGCGCATTTGATATCATCGCCAAGCGAGTGAATGAAGACCCTCTCAAGGTCTTCGAGCGGGCAGTCGACAATGCCAAGCCCGTGCTCGAGGTTCGATCCCGGCGAGTGGGCGGTAGCACCTACCAAGTGCCAGTCGAGATCCGGCCCGAACGGCGACAGGCTCTGGCGATTCGGTGGCTAATTCAGTACGCGAGGAGCAGGGGCGAAAAGAGCATGAAAGAGAAACTCGCCGGCGAGTTTCTCGACGCTGCCGCGAACAAGGGCAGCTCAGTGAAGAAAAAGGAAGACACCCACAAGATGGCCGAAGCCAACAAGGCCTTCGCCCACTACAAGTGGTAATCGTCGACACGAGGCAATGAACGGTAATTTGCTGGATAAAACCCGAAACATCGGGATCATGGCTCACATCGATGCAGGAAAGACGACAGCGACCGAACGAATCCTCTTCTACACGGGAGTTTCTCATCGACTGGGCGAGGTTCATGACGGCAAGGCGGTCATGGATTGGATGGAGCAAGAGCAGGAACGCGGAATTACAATAACGTCCGCAGCAACGGCCTGTTCATGGAAAGGCCATCGCATAAACATCATCGACACACCGGGACACGTCGATTTCACCATTGAGGTGGAACGCTCCCTGAGGGTGCTCGATGGAGCAATAGCGATCTTCTGCGGTGTCGGAGGCGTGGAGCCGCAATCGGAAGCCGTTTGGAAGCAGGCTGATCGGTACAAGGTGCCCAGGATTGCATTCATAAACAAGATGGATAGAACAGGAGCCGATCACCTCAGCGTTATTGATATGATGAAAAAGAGACTCAACACGCAGCCTGTCCTTCTCCAAATCCCCATCGGCCGGGAAGAAAGCTTCCGCGGAGTCGTGGACCTTATTTCCATGAAGGCTTTCGTCTTTGACGAGGAGTCAATGGGAATGAATTTTTCGGTGAGCGACTGTCCCGACGAATTGCTAGACGAGGCCAACGCTGCTCGAGAGGCTTTGGTAGAGAGCGCGTGCGAATTAGACGAGGTTCTGCTCGAACAATACCTGGAGGGTGACTCAAACCTGCCCGCGGATAGCATCCAGCGAGCGCTCCGCAAGGGCACCCTGGATTTGAGGATTACGCCGGTCCTTGTAGGGGCGGCATTCAAAAATAAGGGAATTCAGCAACTTCTTGATGCCGTCGTCGACTACCTCCCATCGCCCTGCGACGTACCCCCGATACAAGGAAAAGATGCCAGAGGCAAGATCGTCGAGCGTTATCCAAATGGTACGTTCGCTGCTCTCGCATTCAAAATCATGAACGACCCGTACACGGGTAATCTCACGTTCCTGAGAGTCTATTCCGGTACCATCCCCTCGGGAGCTTCGGTGTACAACTCGAGCCGGGAAAAGAAGGAGCGCGTGGGACGCATCCTCAAGATGCACGCGAATCAGCGTGAGGACATCAAGGAGGCTTCTGCAGGAGATATCGTCGCTGTCCTCGGCCTGAAGTACACGAGGACTGGGGACACCCTCACGGATGGCCAAGATCCCGTCATGTTGGAGTCTATGGAATTTCCCGAACCGGTCATCTCGGTTGCCATAGCGCCGAAGTCGAGGGATGATGGGGAAAAGCTTTCAAAGGCCTTGACCAGGCTTCTTAGCGAGGATCCGTCGCTCCACGTGCAGATCGATCGAGATTCCGGTCAGACGGTGCTGTCGGGTATGGGCGAGCTCCATTTGGAGATAGTGGCAGACAGGCTCCTCAGAGAATTCCACGTGGCAGCCGATGTGGGGGAACCGGAAGTTGCGTACCGCGAGACACTTACCAAGCCTTCCAAAGCTCACTATCGTCATGTGAAGCAGACCGGGGGCAAAGGTCAATTCGCGGAAGTGATGATGGAAGTTGAGCCGAAGGAGCGTGGGCAGGGCTTTGAATTCGCCGACAAAATAGTAGGCGGAGCCATTCCCAAAGAATTCATCAAGCCCGTGGAAGAGGGAATTCGCAAAGCCATGCAAGCCGGTGTCTTAGCAGGAAGAGCGGTGGTGGACGTCAAGGTCACGCTGACAGATGGCAAGTATCATGAAGTAGATTCTTCCGAGATGGCATTCCGAACAGCCGGGTTCATGGCCTTCAAAGAGGCTGCCAAGCAGAGCGCGCCAATCCTGCTGGAGCCCATCATGGACGTGGAGTTGGTGATCCCGGGGGAATTTATAGGGGACGTGCTCGGTGACCTCACCGCCAGGAGAGGCAAGATTCTGGGCCTTGAGAGCCGGGCCGGCATACAGACCGTCGGTGCGCGTGTGCCGCTCGCGCGAATGTTCGGGTATGCCACGGACCTGCGCAGCCTTACGCAGGGCCGGGGATCGTTTACCATGCGATTTTCTCACCACGAACCCGCGCCTCAGTCCGTTACGGAAAAGGTGATTGCAAAGTTCAGAGAATCTGGAGGAGCCCATGGGCAAGGCGAAGTTTGAGCGTAAAAAGCCTCATGTGAACGTTGGCACGATTGGACACATAGACCACGGGAAGACGACGCTGACAGCGGCGATCACGCGGGTATTGGCGAAGAAGGGGTGGGCCAGTTACGTGCCGTTTGAAGAGATCGATAAGGCTCCTGAGGAGAAGGAGCGCGGCATAACGATAGCCACCGCACACGTGGAGTATGAGACAGCCAATCGTCACTATGCCCATGTGGACTGTCCGGGTCATGCGGACTACATCAAGAACATGATTACCGGTGCGGCACAGATGGACGGTGCGATCTTGGTGGTGGGTGCCAACGACGGTCCGATGCCCCAGACGCGGGAGCATATTTTGCTTGCCCGGCAGGTGGGAGTGCCGTACATCGTGGTATTTTTGAACAAGATAGACATGGTGGATGATCCGGAATTGATTGAGCTGGTGGAGCTGGAGCTTCGCGAATTGCTGAGCTCGTATGATTTTCCTGGGGACGATCTTCCGATCGTGCGAGGGAGTGCGTTGAAGGCATTGGAGGCGGGAGATCCTGCCAATCCGGATGCGGCGTGCATACTGGAGTTGATGGATGCGGTAGACAGTTATATTCCGATTCCCCAGCGGGAGGTGGACAAGCCGTTCCTGATGCCTGTGGAGGACGTGTTCAGCATATCTGGTCGTGGGACCGTGGTGACTGGACGTGTGGAGCGCGGTCAGGTGAAGGTGAACGACGAAGTGGAGATAGTGGGGATACGTGATACGCGCAAGACGGTGTGCACAGGCGTGGAGATGTTCCGGAAGGTATTGGATTCGGGGCAGGCTGGTGACAACGTGGGGCTGTTGCTTCGGGGAATAAAGCGTGACGAGGTGGAGCGTGGCCAAGTGGTGGCAGCTCCGGGTTCGATTACGCCGCACACGAAGTTCCGGGCAGAGACGTACATATTGGCGAAAGAGGAAGGAGGCCGGCACACGCCGTTTTTCAACGGGTATCGGCCGCAGTTTTACTTCCGGACGACCGACGTGACGGGGGTGATCACGCTTCCGGAAGGGGTTGAGATGGTGATGCCTGGGGATAACGTATCCCTGGAGGCGCACCTGATAACCCCGATAGCCATGGAAAAGGAGCTCCGATTCGCGATCCGTGAAGGCGGTCGCACTGTGGGCGCAGGGGTCGTCTCAGAGATCATCGAGTA
>CAYZET010000340.1:0-6375 GCA_964477215.1 uncultured Syntrophaceae bacterium
ATCCGATCGCGAGAAAATTCTTCCGGTTATCGGACAAAAATTTTGTCACTCACTAAAGACGCGCTCCGGGCCGAAAGCCTTTATGAGCTCAGCGATCTCCTTCGGCGACTGAAACGAGGTGTCCACATGAACATTGTTCCGGCCGGCGAAAAGATCTATGATCTCCCGCCATTGAAACAGGCCCGCGTGACCGACTATGAACGGGACTCCAGGAAAGGATGTGCACATCTTCACTGCATCCTGTGGGCTCCCATACGCTGGCTTTTGCATCTCTTCCTTCTCCCGGCCCAGGTAATAGGAGTAGACTCCGCAGTGGAACAGGACCGGCAGTCTGTTTGCCGCAAAGGCTTCCACCACATTGAAGGTCTTCTCGCTGAAAAGTGGCTCTTTCTGAATAATGGGATGAAGCTTCAATCCCTTCGCACCTTCTGCAACGTCTCTGTTCAGAATTTCCATGGGATCCTGATCGATCGAGAAGTCGAAGCTGGTAAACGGGATTACACCAGAGTCGATTTGTGCTGCCTTCTTGAGATCGCGAAAGGTCACGTACGGCGCTATGGCCATGCAGGCAGACTTCAGAATGTGATTATCGTCCATGGACTTCCTGAAATTCTCAAGCGTGGCGGTCAGGTTGCGGGCTCGGGCAGCCTTGGTGACCCAGTCTTCGAGCAGGACCTTGAAGGCCCACTCGGTCACGCGGTTCGTTTTGTACAGCCCCCACTCTGCAACGGATATCAAGTCAAGCACCCGCTGCTTCTTCACGCCTTTGCGATAAATCAGCTTTTCGCCGTCAGGGCTGAGGATGTCGCCGAGGTGCGTGTGGGCGTCAATGATCATAACTTGCCTCCTTTAGGAGATGATGAAAGGGTGGGGAAGCAAACGGGCGGGGAGAGTGAGCGGTCTCTCTCTTTCCGGAGCCGGGCACGTTTTCCTGCACCGTCGGACAAGCTGCTACTCCAACATCATCCTGATCGACCGCATGATAATTTCGATTGCTGCATCAGCCGACATGGCGCCGACGTCCTCACCAAAATAGACCATGAAGCGAGTCTCAAAATGCTTGGATACCAGGGAATAGGCCAACAAGCTCAGGTGGTTGTCCATGAAATAGGCCACTGCGGCATCCGCGAGCTCTTTGTTGATCTCACCGTTCGCTTTCCCTCTTCTCACGAGCTCCAGCCAGAAGCGCTTGGCCTCCCCCTCGACCTTCCCGGACAATGGTGGCGCCATGCTATTCATCGAGCAGGAGCCGATGTTTACATACAGCATCAACAGCTCGGGCTTTTCTTCGGCGAGGGCGACTAGATCCTCAAAGATATGATGGAGGGTCTCGTATACCGAGTCGTTTCGGTCAAGATTCTTCTGAAACAGTTCGGCGACCATTATCTGGACAGCGTGATCAAAGACCCCCACAAAGAGAGCCTGCTTGTTCTCGAAGTACTTGTACAGTGCGCCATTGGAAATCCCTGCCTTTTGGCAGATGTCGGCCACATTGGCTTGGTGGAAGCCTTTGAGGGCAAAGACCTTAGCAGCGGCAGAGAGTATGGCCCTTTGTTTGGCTTCGGGCAATTTATGGAACGCGCTTAACATTGGGGCCTCGACTAGAGAGAGTGATCACTCCCTCTCTACACGGACGCACCGCACTTGTCAAGTCTTATTTCCAGCGAATCTGGGATCTGGCGAGTCCGTGAACCCCGGCCATCTTGGTGTTTCGGGAGCCGTAGCGGGGCAGAATCTGAGGGTAAGCACTTCACAACCAGCAAGGACTTCGTGAAGTCCCTGTTCGCTTGCCTCCTCAAATTCTCTCAAGTCAAAGGCCACCAACACAGATCCTTCCACCATCACGATGCAGGTTGTGGTATTCTAGATGAGTATAGATCAACATTTCATAAGTACGTTACGTGCTTGGGAAACAGCTCCCTTTTGGGAAGTGTGGGTTAAAGCCTGTCTCTATACAGGGCAGATTTGAAGCCCGCCCTCGCCGCCATTCCCAACGCGTGCCACCGTGATCGGGTCAACCCCGTTGCCGTGAATACGTGACTGTATGTGTGAAATCGTCTGCAAAGTGTTTCTGAGGGAGGGGACCGTCAAACCATGATTCTGCCGTTCCGCGGGCACGGATACCTCGTAATCGTCTTTTACGTAGGATCACTGATCCTCACTCAGCTCGTTGTCGATGCGATTATGGGCGAGGGAGTTTATACCGCGCACGCTTGGCCAAAGTATGTCGCTGTCGCCGTAGGAGCGGCTCTTTGCTGGATAGTGGGTAGCTGGCTCAATTCAGCTCAGGCGCCGAAGAGGCTCTTGGATCTGGATACCGGCGAGGAATTCGTCCAAGCTCCGCCAAGCCATGAATTCCTGTATCTCAAAGTGGAGCACTGGGGCCTTATTGGAGCCATCGCGTGCGTTGCGATAACCTTTCTCAGCGAATTCGACCTGGTCCGCTTCTGATTCCGATGCGCAAGGGATCAAAAAATCAGAATCGCGCCACAAAATCCCGTCGAGGAGGACGCTTGGGAAAGAGCCACAGGAGAACAATTCCGACTATGAATCCGCCCATGTGAGCCCAGTATGCCACACCCCCAACTTCTTGCCCTGCGCCGTACTGAGCGGTCCCTGCCAGAAGCTGAAAAAAGAACCAAAATATCAGGAATACGTAGGCGGGGATTTCCACAAAACGAATCAAGACAAAAATGATGAAGAGGGTGAGCACCCGAGCACGGGGGTAGCTTATGAGGTATGCACCGAGCACCCCTGATATTGCCCCGCTGGCCCCCACCATGGGAAGCTTTGAGGAGGGCTCGAAGACAATGTGGAGAATTGCAGCCCCTATACCGCACAGGATGTAGAAGAGAATGAACTTAACATGGCCCAGCCGCTCTTCAATGTTGTCGCCGAATATCCACAGGAACCACATGTTCCCGATCACGTGCATCCAGCCGCCGTGCATGAACATGGAGCTCATGAGGGGCACGATGGCGTTGGACCACACCCCGCCCTCGTATCTGCCTGCGGTGACGAATCGCAAGGGAATCAGGCCGTACTCAAAAACGAATCTGTGTAGCTCAGGGCCGAGCGACACCTCGTAGAGCCAGACAACAGAGTTGATCGCTATGAGACTCATCGTAGCGATCGGGACAGTTCCTGACGGCGTGCTATCTCGCAGAGGGATCATGTCTCCGTCCTTGGCGCGCACTAACCTCTGAGCATAACACTATTCCAGTGCCCGGAGAAGAAGATATGAGACCACCGGAAAGACGGCCTTCTGGCGCCTCAATGCCTCTTCATGCGAGCTGGAGAGAGGGCCAACATGGGTCCGATGATCTGATCGAACGCGGCCGCTGCCGGAGAGGTAGCATACTCCAGGACGAAGGGGGTCCCGTCATCGGAAGCAGTTACCATTCGAGGGTCCAGCGGGATACGTCCGAGAAATCGGAACCCTGTCTCTCGCGCCAGCTCCTCCCCTCCCCCGCTCTTGAACAGATGGTGGGCTGCCCCGCATTCTGGACAGACAAACCCGCTCATATTCTCCACTATCCCGAAAACCGGCATACCAAGGCTCTTGCAGAACCTGACCGATTTCTTCACGTCTTTCACCGCAAGACGCTGGGGGGTCGTGACTAGAATGGCCTGGGAACGGGGCGGAGCCATCTGACATATGGACAGAGGCTCGTCACCGGTGCCGGGAGGGGCATCGACAACGAGAAAATCCAGGTCTCCCCACTCAACTTCGGCTATGAACTGGCGTATAACCCGGTGCTTCATAGGTCCACGCCATATGACCGCTTCCTCCGGATGGTCTTTGAGCACGAATTCAACGGACATGACTTTGAGGTTGTCATTATACCGAACAGGGGTGAGTCCTTTTCCGGAACCGCTCAAGGCGGCTTTCCCTTCCAGCTTCAGCAGAGTTGGAACACTGGGGCCGTGCAGATCGATATCCAGGAGCCCCACTTGCCTGTCCGAGGCTGCAAGTGCGGCTGCAATATTAGCAGCGACAGTGCTCTTGCCCACTCCGCCTTTTCCGGAAAGAACCATGAAGGTGTTTTCGATTCGTGTGAGACTGTCTGCAAGCATGAGATCTTCCCGCAGTTCTTCGATCTCCTCTTTGGACAATGGCGGCTTACGTCTTTGCGTGGTTGTCAATTGTAGTATCCTTCCAAACCGAGCGCGATAGGCGAAATCTCACTAGCCAAGCGGCTACGTGCTTCGTTGTGCCTGATATCGGGCGCGAGAATCGGCGTACCTCAGCTCACTCCCACACCTTCCAGCAGTTTCCTGGATTTTACCCTGTGCACATCGAGCCCCAGGTCCTTGGGGCTCATTCCGAGCGCAAGCCCCACCAGTTGGGTCAGGTAAAATGTCGGGATCTTGTTCTTGTCCTTTGTCTTGCGAGACATGACAATCTGTCCCATATCAAACTGTTCGAAGCAAGACGGGCAGATCACGGAAATAGCTTGGATATTGCGATCCTGAAGATGAGTAAGCTTTTCCCGCGTGATGGCGTGCCCTGCGTCCTGATCCATATTTGCCCCAAGGGGAGAGCCGCAACAGAGAAACTTCCTTGAGTACTCGGTCGGTTCCACCCCGAGAATGGAAAGGAGATGATCCATCTTAACAGGAACGTACGATTCCGCATCCGACAGTTCTCCCGGGTACATGACCTTGGGAGGCCTGAAATAGTGACATCCGTAATGACATCCAACTCTTAGAGGGATGTCGCGCACATGTTTCTTCATGATGCGGTCGACCACAGTATCCTGGTACAGCACGTCGAGAATGTGTGTGACTTCTTGCGTTCCCTTGAAGGAGCGCCCGTGCTCTTCCAGTATCCGGTTAACTTTTCGTCGCTTCGCCTCATTCTGCTTTAGAATGTGGTTGGCTTCCTTGAGGGTGTTCACACAGCCGGAGCACAGGGTAAGTATGTCCAGCCCTGCTTCTTCGGCAACGCAGATGTTCCGCGCGGCCAAGGCCAGCCATGAATCGTAATGCACCAACTTGAGACTGGTCGGCGGCGGACAGCATGCAAAGGAAAGGTCGACAAGCTCGATGCCTAGTCGTTCACAGACCAGGCGAGTTGCCGCTTCAAACCCCGGATACTTTATGGGAATGGCACATCCCAAGTAGAGAGCATATCTCATGGCTACCTTTTTCGTCATCGGAGTGGCCCCGGCACTGGCCCTAAACCTCAATCAGCGAATTCAGTCCCGACTTCTTGAGTATCTCTCGTATCTCATCCACCGGAACAGGGGGTAACGGATCGAGACCGTGATGGGATCTCATCTCGTCAAGCTGGTGCACGATCATGGAGCGTCCGGTCTTGGCCAGTAGCTCCACGGCAATCCTCAAACGGTCGGGAATGTTGCCTCGACGAGCTGCAGAATTGCGCAATGCGACGAGGAGGTCACCGATAGGAATTTGCTGAGGACATCGGTCTTCACATACGTGACACGTGCAACAGAGCCACAATCTGGGATCCTCCACTACCTTGTCGTGGCCAAGGTTGAGGCATCGCAGAATCGTTTCTCTCGGCCCGAAGGCGGGCGCGACATCCATGGCAGGACACGATCCCGTACATCGGGCGCACTGGTAACATTCAAAAAGCTTTTCCCTCTCGAAAAACTTCCAAAGCTTGATCGTTGTCATGATGTTTCACTCTTTTTTGCGAGACGCTTGCTCAACGTGTCTGAATCCTCCCGGATCTGTTGGGGCGTGAGAGTCTTGAGACCCTCACTCATCTCCTGGATGACCCGTGCAAATTGAGCACCTTCCGCGGCAGACACCCAGGCTAGCCTGAGCCTATCCTTGTTTATGCCGAGCTTCTCCATCCGCTTCCAGAAACGCTCTACCCTCCAGACCGTATTCTGGTTGGCATTGTTGTAATGGCAATCGGAGGGATGGCACCCAGAGACGAGAACGCCGCCTGCCCCCTTGACAAGGGCACGCTCGATCCATTTGGGCGAAACCCTTCCCGAGCACATGGTTCGGATGATCCGGACATTGTGCGGATACTGGATGCGAGAAACACCTGCGAAATCCGCACCCGCGTACGAGCACCAATTGCAGGCAAAACAGAGGATCTTCTCGTGAGGATCGTTCTGGAGGGCCTCATCGATTTGTCCGACAATCTGCGCCTCTGTAAAATGCGTTTGTTCGATTGCGCCGAAATTGCACTCCGGCACGCACGTCCCGCAGCCCTGACAGGCCGCCTCGACCACGCGGTAGTATCCGCGTTCCTTGCTCCCCTCGATAGCGTGGTACGGGCATACTCTAGCGCATAAGCCGCAGGCAGTACACTTGTCAGGGTCGATCCGGGCGGTGATTGCAGGTACTTTCACCTCACCTCTGCTCATGAGGATGTTTGCCCGTGACGCC